>NZ_JBFPKN010000060.1:0-11283 GCF_040948805.1 Paraburkholderia sp. BR13439
CGCCGACCCAGGCTTCTGCGTAGCCGAGCTTGTCGGCCATGATGATTGCGTCGCGGTCCTGCTTGAGCAGCTCCGTGTAATTCCGCTTCGGGTCGTGAAGCGGCATCATGAAAAGTCCGAGTTTCATTTATTACCTCAAAGGCCATCGAAATGTAGTGGGCACCATGTTCTGCAACGGCTATGCCAGTCCGCAATGCCCTTGATTTTTCAGAGTTAATTTCGCAGTCTCAGTCGCCTGTCTCACCGATGAGACAGCGTGAAGCGCTCGAGTTGAGACGAGGTTTCAGCAAGCGCTCACCCTCGAACCGCCCCCCCAAGTACAAAACCCGACTTGAATACACGAGACGAGAGGAGGTACAGCAACACAACGGGTGCGGAATACACCAGGCTGTAGGCAGCGATGTCCCCATACCGAATCGTGTCGGCCGTGATGAAGCTGAAGATGGAGATTGGACTCGGCTGTTGCTCGGAGTTGGTGATGAGAACAAGCGGAGCCAGGAAGTTGCCCCACGTGTTGACGAACCCGAAAATGGCGCCAGCCATGATTCCCGGCATCGACAGAGGAACAATCACCCGCAGGATGATTTGCAGCGTGCCCGCGCCTTCGATTCTTGCCGCCTCTTCGAGGTCCAGAGGTATTGCGTCAATCGCGTTCTTGATGATGTAAAGCTCAAACGGAAGCGCAGTTGCTCCGAGAAAGATGCCGGTCGGAAGCAGGGACAGCATGTCCATCTTGGACAGCACTTGATAGACAGGCACAATCAGGATATTGATTGGGATGCCCGACAGAAAAAGAATCACGAGGAGCGTGCTCTTTTTGAACGGTATGTGCTGCCGCGAGAACGCGTACCCAGCAAATATCGACGGAATTGTCGCGACAAGGGTAGCGATGATTGAAATGACAACGCTGTTCCAGAGCGCCAGCAGTTTCCCGGAACTCAATGCAATGCCGAAGTGCGCGAGCGTCAGAATCGGCAACTTGAGCTGCCGGCTCGCATCCGCGTCGACAGAGGCAAGAATGAGCCAGAGCAGAGGCAAGACGAACATTGCACCGCATGCAGTCAGGGCAACGTTTCGAGACACTTTGCCGACGGTCAGCTTGGGCAGGATAACTTCAGGACCAAAGCGGGATGGTGTCTCACTGGTCGCGGAAACATCGGAAGCAAGGGAGATATGTGTACTCATGGCCGGTTCCTTAGCGCTTTTTGGCGGACTTCTTGATACCGCCGAGTCGGTCGACGCAGATAAACGTGATGCCCAGGGCTGCTGAGAGCAGGACCATGACGTTGCCCAGCATCGCGCCGTATCCCAGGTGATTGAAACGGAAGCCCTGCATATAGGCATATACAGGCAGGATGTTGGTGGCATTTCCGGGGCCACCGCCCGTCATGAGGAAGACGAGCGTGAAGTTGCCGAACGACAGAAGCGTCATGAGCAACACGGACGTCATCAGGGTCGGACGCAGCATCGGGAGAGTAATGCGGAAGAAGCGCTGTACGGCGTTCGAGCCTTCGAGAATGGCCGCTTCGTACATGTCCTGCGGGATATTTTTGAGCGCTGCCGCGAACATCAACATTGTCAAACCGCAGAGCGACCACGCATTCGCGGCGGAGACGATAACTACCGGATACTTGAACAGGAGGTCACTCGATGCCTGTCCCAGCATCCAGGGCAGCACACCACCGGCCGTCGAAACACAGAACCACAGGACAGCAACCGTCGCGGGCGGCAGAATGCACGCGAGCATGGCAAGCGCTCCCACCGAAACCTGAATCGCAGGAATCGCCCGGTCCATCAGCATCGCGAGCACAAGGCCCGCAATGGTGGATGCGACAGCACCCGAGCCGACCACAAAGTAAATCGTCACAAGGAGCGAATGCCAGAACTCTTCATCGTTCAGAAGTACGTGGACGTTCCACATTCCGGTGAACTTGTAGTGAACGGCATGCGAACCAATCAACTGGAGGTTGGTTAGTCCCAGATAGCCGGCGTAGATGATTGGCGCTACGAAAAGGCCAATCAGGAGAGCAGCGGCGGGAAGAAGGAGTACAAGGCTCTCCCACCGATAGCGATGACCATCGAGTCTGGCTTTGCCAAACCGGTCCATTGAGATTGTTGGGCTGTTCATCTATGCCTCGAGTCGAGCAGACTGTGAAATCAAACGTAGCGAGAACTGCGCCGCATCAAGCACGCATCAAGGCGGGGACAGACTCCAGAGCAAGCGCCCGCTCGTCGATGAGAGATGCCCCCGACTCAATATCGAAGATGTGCAGGTCTTCAGTATCGAAGGCGAGTTCGACAATGTCGCCCTCAGCAACCGGGGCGAAGCTCGGGAAACGGGCGGTCAGCGATTCGGTTCCACACATGACCGTAACGTACGTCTCGGCGCCCGTCGGCTCGACACTCAAGACCTGGCCTTTCAGCCGGCTAGCGCAGCGTCCTGGCGAATCCTGGACCCAGTGAATCTCCTGCGGCCGGATGCCGATGTGAACCTTTCGGCCGCGAGGCGCGTTGAACGCCTGTGCCTTGGCGCCGTCTAGCGCGTATGTCGAACCACATAGATTGAAGGCGGGCGCGTCTGCAGAACCTACGACATCAGCAGACAGGATGTTCATCTTTGGTGAACCGATGAAGGTTGCCACTTCGCGATTCATCGGGCGCCGATAGAGTTGCTCCGGTGTTCCAATCTGCAGCATCTTGCCGTGTGAGAACACGGCGATTCGATGCCCCATGGTCATTGCTTCCACCTGGTCATGCGTGACGTAAACCGTCGGCACGCCAAGGCGGCGTTGCATCTCGGCGATTTCAAGCCGCATTTGTGTTCGAAGTGCTGCGTCGAGGTTTGAAAGCGGCTCGTCGAGGAGGAACAGACGGGGCTCGGTAATCATCGCCCGGCCGAGCGCAATGCGCTGACGCTGGCCGCCGGACAGTGCGCTCGGTTTTCTGTCAAGGAGCTTGGTCAATCCCAGCATGTCGCTCACCCGGCGGACACGCTGGTCGCGGTCGTGCTTGGACTCGTGACGGATTTCAAGGCCGAAAGACAGGTTGCGATAGACGGAAAGGTGCGGATACAGCGCGTAGCTCTGGAACACCATCGCGATGCCGCGCTTACCGGGCGGTGTCAACGTCATATCCTTGTCGTCAAACCAGAGGCGACCGTAAGACGGAGTCTCCAGCCCGGCCAGCATTCGGAGCGTCGTGGTCTTCCCGCAGCCACTGGGTCCGACCATGACGAGGAACTCGCCGTCGTTCACTTCGAAATTCAGGCCCTGTACGGCGACGGTATCGCCGTACAACTTGGATACTTGGTCAAAGCGGACAGTCGTCATGTCACACCTTCAGGTAGTTTGCGAGCAGGGACATGACCCTGCGTTGCTCAGTGATTTAGGGAATTGGGCAATTTGTCGAATGGAAACGACGCCCGCCACAGGGCCGACTGAAAATCGACGCTCGATGCCAGATTGAGCAGGAATCCGTTGCTGACTGGAAAATCGAGAACCTTGCTTTGCAGGACGAGCAGACTCATCACGATGCTTGCAGTCGCTGCAATACCGTAGAGAACTGGTTTCATGTGCGTTCATCCTTCGCCCCGCGTTCGACGTTTCATCGTCCGAGGCGGGGCAGCATTCGCTGGTGCGATTTACTTTCGGACTTCGACTTCGTCAGGACCTGTCTGGTTGGTGACGTAGGTCACCATCTTTTTCATGGCATCGTCGACAGAGAGCTTCGGGTTGAGAACGACCGCCTCGGTGGCCGTCACGAAGCCCATAGCCCAAGTGTTGTAACCGGCGACAACGGGAATTGGCGTGGCATGCGGCAACCAGTTCTGGAAGCTTTTCTGGAACGGGTCAACATTCAGCCAAGCGGACGAATTTGCGTAGCCAGACACAGGCGGCGTCCAGCCGTTGTTGAGCGCCCCCATCAGCATGTTTTTCTTCTGTTGGCCGATTTGGATGAATTTCCACGCCAGGTCCTTCTGCTTCGAGCCCGAGTAAATTGCCATATCCCATCCGCCGAGACTGCTCGCAACTCCAGGCGCCTGACCGCCGACAGTCGGAACGGCCGCTACGCCGATGTCATTGAAGGCGGTTCCGTAGAAGGGTGATGAGACGGGTTTGGTCCACTGAAGGGTGAACCAGTTGCCGGCGAGCGTGATGCCGATGCGATGCTTCGGAATTTCCGTCGGGGGCGTCGCGATAGCATTCGCATTCAGGAGTTGCGAGGACGGAGCCAGCAACCCCTCTGCTGCAGCAGTGCGGTAGATGTTGACGGTCTCGCGAAGGCCTTTGCTATCGACAACCCACTTCTTCGTCGAGGCGTTGTAAATCGTCGGGTCCGACGAGCCAAAGAGCACCGAGTTCGGGCCGTTCCATGCGCCCGACGCACCCTGTGCGGTTCCGGTAGGAAGCCACAACGGCCACGCGGACGGACTGGTCGCCTTAATCTTGCGCGCGGCGTCAAGTACGTCGGCCCATGTCTTGGGCGCCCACGGGACTGCAATACCGGCCTTGGCGAAGAGGGTCTTGTCATAGAGCAGCCCCATTTCGTTTTCGCCGTGGCTGATGCCGTATACCTTGCCGTCGACCGTCGTCTCGTACTTGATGTTGGCGGGCATGTCCTTCCAGGACGGTTCGGCGCCAAGCCATTTGTCGAGCGGCGCGAGATAGCCACTGTCGACCCACTGAATCATGTCCTGGTTGGACAGTTCGACGACGTCCGGGGCGGTTCCCGGCGACCGGAACATCAGGCTCATCTTGTTTTCAACGTCGGCGTACGACCCCGGCACTGTGATTCGTTGGACTTTGACGCCCGGGTTTTCCTTTTCGAACTGGCCGACAACCTGGTCCCAGTATGCCTTTCCTGCTTCAGGACTCAGCGGAACAAAGTCCGAAGAATAGGCAACTTTCAGCGTGACCTGGTCAGCGCTATGGGCGGGAATAGGCACGATGGACGCGACAAGCAAAGACATCGCGCTTACAAGTGGTCCACCAATGCTCTTGAGCATACCTTTCATGTGCTGCACCTTTACGTGTGGAGGTTTCAGACGCGCTGGACGGGTCTCCCGTTTGCCAGCTTTTGCCGCGCGAAATCGGCTCGATTCGGGCAGGTCTCCATCTGCAAAGGCTATGCCAATCTAATTTTGGATGGCTAATGAATTGATTATCTTGAGGAATTTGTGGCGTCTTCGGAACCCGGTCAATCTTTAAATTCTCATCGCCGCGACGCCGTCAAAGTCAGCGGTGAGACGACGTACGCTCCTCGCCTCCCGTTTTAGTCGGTTTTAAAGAGATGAATAAAAGCAAAAAGCCCGCAAATGCGGGCTTTTTCTGAAAGAGTGGAGTAACGAAGCTTACGTACGGATGTCGTAACGCTTCAGCTTTCGATAGATAGTTGCGCGGCTCATGTGGAGTGATTGGGCTGCCGCATCAATGTTGTTTGAGTGGCGTGACAACGCCTTGAGGATTGCTGCTCGTTCGGCAGACGCGAGCGCCGAGCGAACGGTGTGGTCTGAATCGTGCGCGTCAACTTCGTCAGCCTGCTGCGGGATTACCTCGGCGGTTGCCGGCGCAACCGGTTGTTGCGGCTGTTGCGGCCTGGGCTGCATTACCGGTGCAGGCGCAAGTAAAAGGTCGCCTGCGGTGACCACTCCGCCTTCGCACAGCTTGATAGCGCGCTGCAGCACGAAACGCATTTCTCGGACATTGCCCGGCCAGCGATGCGCGAGAATCGCCGCAATCGCGCTGTCGTCAAGCTTAAGCGCCTTACCTTCCGAGAGACGGTTCAGGAGCGATTGAGCGATTCCCGCAACGTCATCCCGCTCGCGCAGGGAAGGCACGTCGATAACGATTCCCGCGAGGCGATAGTAAAGGTCTTCGCGGAAGAGGCCCTCTGCAATCTTCGTCCTGAGATTCTGATTGGTCGCCGCAATAACTTGAAGGTCCACCTGACGCGCACGACCGGCACCAAGCGGGGTCACTTCCCCTGACTCCAGTACTCGCAGCAATCTGGTCTGGAGCTGCAGCGGCATGTCGCCAATCTCGTCAAGAAAGATTGTGCCTCCATGCGCTTCTACGAGTCTGCCCACGTTACCTTCGCGATTTGCACCCGTGAAGGCCCCCTTCGAGTACCCAAACAGCTCGCTATCAATCAACGACTCTGGAACCGCGGCACAGTTGAACGCGACGAATGGCTCGCTAGCACGGCTACTTTCATTGTGAATCGCTTTGGCGAGCGTATCTTTACCAGTGCCAGTCTCGCCAAGAAGCAGTACAGGAATACCGCTATCTTTCAGCTTATTAAGGATTGCGATGTTTGCCTGCATCTTCCGGTCGCTTCCCGCACACTCCGCAACCGTCACAGCCTGCTGTCGACCAGCTCGCGTGGCTCCCCGGTCAGTGCGATAGGTTTCCGGAACGACAATCGAAGGCCGGTGCCTCGTGCGGGCACCCGGCCAGACTGACACCTTGTGCAGGCGACCCGTTGAAAGGAGACGCAATCCGACTGTATTCAAGTCACCTGAATGAGTCAGCGCAGCTTCGCAGCTACGGTCGAACACTTCCCAAAGATTAGGCGTCCCCGTTCCGACATCACCGAAGCCAAACAGGTCGCGCGCAGAACGCGTAGCGCCAGTTACCTGGAAGTCCTCTCCAATTGCAAGCATCACTGCAGGCCCTGTCCGTCGATGAAACTGAAGGACTGAATCGTTGGAGAATTGCGAGCGGAACAGCTTCGCTTCCAGCCTGACTGCACTATCGAGAGCCAGCTGATAGATAACCCGGTGCGCCGATTCGGTGATGTCCGTGTTACGCGTTGCGAGATTGATTACGCCTTTGACGCGGCCATCGATGCTACGAACGGGAGCGGCCACGCACGATTGCGTAATCAGGTCGGCGAGGTAGTGGTCCTGCTTGAAGACTGAAGTCGCACGCTGCTCTATCAATGTAGAGCCGATTCCGTTGGTGCCGCCGTACTCCTCGAGCCAGAAGGTGCCTTCCTTGTCGCCAATACAGTGATGAGCGGGGTCGTCAGGCGCAACTTCGACCAGGATGATTCCCTGGCTATCGGCGAGGGTTGCGTTGTATCCGACCGGTCCGATGATTTCCAGAAGCCGATGCAACTCCGGCATGATGAGCGACAGGTTGTCGTCACCGAACGCGTTGCGTGCCTCGGTGAGTTCCATTGCCGTCAGAATCGGCACATTCGGCTTTGCATCGGGCTGGATTTGGTACTTGTCCATGCACCGGCGCCACGATGAATAGGGGGTCCAGTCTGGCGCGGTCCCCGAACCGACTGTCGGCGGGACGTCGCTCGCCGCCGCCGTCAGAGCGGACATAATCTTCACAAGGTGTTCGTCGATGCTCATACCCACTCCACCGCGTAACGCCGCGACCGGCATACCGCAAGCCCACCGCAATAATTGAGCCAAATCAGAATGTCGTCATTAACTATTTGATTATTAACGACATTTTATGAAAAGATAAGGCTCAAACCGCAAAGTTTCGCACTTGATTGGTGCGAAAAATGCGCTTAAACGTTGATTAGTGTCATATAGTGAAGCGCGCAAGCCGACCCTGATAGGCGGGTAAACCTTAGGCGCCTTCCCCAGCCACATACCTCTTCCCCCATCGGTCGTCTCATTTCCGACATCGCCGCTCACGGGTTCCGCATTGAAAATCGACGGAACCTGCTTCAGCCCCCTAAGAGGAAGGAGTAGCCGAGACTCAGCTCGTTTGCTCGGCTTGTCTCAATCCGACGACATGTACGTCCGAGGGGCCACAAACGAGAGGCACGAACTATCTCGGTGGCCAGTTTGCCCCCCCCGGAACTCGGAAGCCGCCCGGCAAAAGCCCTTGGAAACTGCCCTTTTAGCAGGCCAATCCTTGGCTGCGTGGTGAGCCGGCCTACCTGAATCTCAGACTTCCGCGGTATCACGCGTGCGACTGACGCGGTCGCACGCGTGAGAATGACAAGGGATGTGACGAACTAAGTGACTGATTTATAGAGAATAAATCGAATGGCACGGCCTTTGCCTTTTTGACCGGCAAGCAGGCGTCCGCGTCTGCGCTCTCTCAACCAAGCAAAGGTGATTTCGCATGTCCTATCAGGATGTCAATCTTTTCATCGACGGTGAATGGCGTCGTGGCGCTCTCAATCAAACCCTCGACGTGGTGAACCCGGCGACCGGCGAACGTATTGGCTCTGTGGCTCGGGCCGAGACGCAGGATGTCGAGAGCGCTATTCAGGCTGCACAAAAAGGCTTTCGCGACTGGAGCGGCATCTCAGCTTTCGACCGGGCGAAGAAGATGCGCCGTGCCGCGGAATTGCTTCGCGAGCGCGCCGAGCCGATTGCGCGCCTGCTGACAACAGAAGAAGGGAAACCGCTCGCCGAAGCCCGGCTCGAGGTGAACTCCTGCGCCGACCTGATTGAGTGGTTCGCCGACGAGGCTCGCCGGGTGTACGGACGCGTCATCCCAGGTCGTAACGCAGCCGTGCTCCAAACGTCGCTGAAGGAGCCCGTTGGGCCGGCCATCGGATTTACGCCGTGGAACTTCCCCGTCAGCCAAGTCACACGCAAGCTGGCACCAGCGCTCGCCGCGGGCTGCTCCATCATTATCAAGGCGCCGGAAGAAACGCCTGCTTCGCCGGCGGAACTGATTCAATGCTTCCATGACGCCGGCGTACCGGCGGGCACGATTGGACTCCTCTTTGGCGTACCGGCCGAGATTTCTGAATACGCGATTCCGCACGCAGGCATCCGCAAGGTCTCGTTCACCGGCAGTGTGCCGGTCGGCAAGCAGCTGGCGGCGATGGCAAGTCGGCACATGAAACGTGTGACGATGGAACTCGGTGGTCACGCGCCCGTGGTCATTTGTGACGACGCAGACCTCGAATCGGCAGCCTCCCTGCTCGCCGCTGCCAAGTTCCGCAATGCCGGGCAGGTATGTATTGCTCCGACCCGGTTCCTGATTGACCAACGCGTCTATGGCGCCTTCTGCGACAAGTTCGGCAGCAAAGCCGCCGCCCTCAAGGTCGGTGACGGTCTGGAAGACGGCACCACGATGGGTCCGCTTATCAACGAACGCCGTTTGCAAAGCGTTGCGCATCTCGTCGAGGACGCCGTTGGCAAAGGCGCGCGCGTAATCACGGGCGGCAAACGCATCGTGGGCAAAGGCTACTTCTTTGAGCCCACCGTCCTCGCCGACGTCACGCCCGAGATGGCAGCAATGAACGATGAGCCTTTCGGCCCCGTTGCCCTTCTGATGCCGTTCAAGGACTTGAACGATGCACTCAATGAAGCGAACCGGCTGCCGTTCGGTCTCGCCTCCTACGCGTGGACGCGAGACAGCGCGAAGGCTTCCACGCTGTTTCGGGGCATCGAGGCGGGGATGGTGACCATTAACCACTTGGGGTTGGCTCTGCCCGAAACTCCCTACGGTGGCGTTCGTGATTCGGGCATTGGCTCAGAAGGCGGACCGGAAGCGGTCGAAGCATATCTGAACACGAAATTTGTGTCGCACTTGAATGGGTAGGATATCGTGAACATTGACAAGCAATTCCGCGAAGCGATGGCTCGCTTCCCTGGCGCAGTCACGGCAATCACCACGGCTGAAGGCACTGTGCCCCTCGGTTTCATCGCAACGGCTGTTTGCAGCCTTTCTGCGGACCCGCCGTCCGTCATCGTATGCGTCAACAAATCTGTATCCGCACACGATGTCATCCTGCATCAGGGATTCTTCGCAGTGAACGTTCTGATGGCCGACCACGCGCGGGTTGTCCAGCAGTTTGGCGAAAAGAAAGGCTCGGAGCGATTCGTCGGTATCGACTGGATACCTGGCGAAACGGGCGCGCCGCTTCTCACAGGAGCTCGCGTCGCCCTCGACTGCACGCTGGCCAAGGCTCATGACGGGTTCTCGCACACCATTCTCGTAGGCGTGGTCCAGTCTGTCCTCATGCCCGACGAAGTCGATGGGCACTGCCTCCTTTGGCAAGGTCGCAGCTTCCACAAAGCGATTGAACTGGCGGCGTGATTGAACAACACCTGCGCGCCCTTGCCACGACGTCCTTCGTGGCAAGGGTGACGCTCTCTTCCTCTCTGAGGTTGACGTGTCGACAGACGCATTGAACATCTATGCAATCAACTATGGCGTTGGCCAATATGCCATCACGGAAAATCAGATTCGGGACAGCCTCGGAGACCTCAACGAGCGAGCGCACATTTCGGTCAGTGCATTTGACCAGTTGAACCACGAAGCACTGGGCGCGGCGGAATTTCTGGTGGCTCCTCGCTTTGACACCGAAGTAATCAGAAAGCACGCCCCAAATCTTAGACTCGCGCACTGTATCAACGCGGGCGTAGAGCGCTTCATGCCGCTTGACTGGCTTCCCCGCGGGGCCATTTTTTCGAACAGCAGTGGCATTCACGCGGTGAAGGCGCGCGAGTATGCGCTAATGAGCATCCTGATGCTCAACAGCAGAATGCCGCAGTTCGCCTACGACCAGTCGCAGCGTCGCTGGCAGCCAATATTCACCTCGCCGGTCGCAGACAAAAAGCTTCTCGTGGTTGGTACTGGCGGAATTGGTACTGCGGTAGCACTTGCTGGCGGAACCTTGGGGTTGTCAGTAACTGGCGTGTCAAGGAGCGGTCGGCCGGCTGAGGGCTTCAATCGCGTCGTCCCGCAAGATGCACTCGACGATGTTCTGCCCGATGCCGATTTCGTCGTCCTCGCATGCCCGCTGACACCCGAAACACAAAACCTGATTTCGGCGAGACGAATAAGCTCGCTCAAGCCGGGTGCAGGCATCGTCAACATGGCGCGAGGAGCCGTCGTGGACTACAACGCAATCACCGACGCCCTGAACCGTAATGCATTGGCAGGCTGCGTGGCCGACGTCTTCGAAGTCGAGCCGTTGGCCTCAGAGTCAACTCTTTGGGACGTTCCGAGGTTTGTTGTTACGCCGCATATCTCTTGCGATGCCCCGACAGGCTATGTTGAAGCCGGACTCAGACTGTTTGCCAAAAATGTCCGCGCCCTCACTCTAGGCGAACCGGTCGCCAACGTCGTGAATCCGGAACTTGGGTACTGATGCTGGCGCGGCAACACCTCCGGTTTCGCTCTCTCAGGCGAGAGAATGGTCTCATGTCTGAGATGCTTTCATAAGAGATGGATTCAAAAAGGCTGCTCCGTCCGTCTGAAGATGTTCCAGCAGACGAGGGAGCAACCGAATTTGAGAAGTGCTTCGTGAATGTCGGCCCGACGTTCGAAGCGAATGCGAAGACGACGG
>NZ_JBFPKN010000061.1:0-11232 GCF_040948805.1 Paraburkholderia sp. BR13439
GCGCATGATCCTCAGAAAACTGCGGCGTTTTTGCGTCCTTGTGCTTGTGTCGTGGCTAAACCTCTGCGCCGCTTTCGCGTCGACACCGTGAGCGGTGCCGCCGAAAGCGAATTATTCAGACCGGACTCCTTAACTTTGATCCGTTCATGATCTGTGATGCCGGGCGTTGTCGCACACCCCTGACCTCGATGACTGGGCAAGTGAAGAGTTTGGTGCGCCGAACGTGGCGACGCTCGCCTGACCAGACGGCTCGTGATGCTGGCGCGTAGGCTTTCGACGAGTCCGCATTGCTCTTTTCCGCAATCGTTCAATTCTTCTGAGCTGAAGGCGGCTTATCGGTTCTTCGATAACCCACAGGTGGATGTCGATGGCGTGCTGGGCGCGCACATCGGCCAAACGCTTTGTCGCATGCAGCAGGTGCAGATCGTACTTGCGGTTCAGGACACCACTGAGTTCAATTTGTCTCATTTGCGGGCAACCGAAGGTCTGGGATATGGCTCCGATCCACACGTTCGTGGTTTCCTGATACACAGTCTGCTTGCGCTCACGTCTGAGGGGCTGCCACTCAGCGTGATCGGCCCGAAGACGTGGATACGTAGGCTGGAGGAGTTGGGCAAGAAACATCTGCGCGGACAACGAAGCGTACAAGAGAAAGAGCGCGCGAAATGGCTCGAAGGTATCGAGCAGCTGGGCATACTCAAGACACACTGTCCGCATACGCAAGTCATCGGCGTGAGCGATCGCGAAGGCGATGTCTACGATGTGTTCCTGGCACGGCGGCCTGCCGGTGTCGACTGGCTGG
The DNA here is from genome assembly GCF_040948805.1 of Paraburkholderia sp. BR13439. Lineage (NCBI taxonomy): Bacteria > Pseudomonadati > Pseudomonadota > Betaproteobacteria > Burkholderiales > Burkholderiaceae > Paraburkholderia > Paraburkholderia sp. BR13439. Next base: position 803 of record NZ_JBFPKN010000061.1, read on the forward strand.
TGCGCGCTTCGTGGAATCGACGCGTTGCACACCCTGATCGATATTTGTTGGAAACCGTGCTAGCCTTGCCAGTGATTGGAGAAACGCAACTGCAGGTGCCTGCGCGCGAAAACCGACAGGCGCGCACCGCACGGCTGGTTGTACGATGCATGCCCGTACGCCTTCGTCCGCGGCAAAATCGTCGTCGCGAGAAGCTTCCCGAAATTGAGGTATTTGCAATTCATGCGTTGGAAACGAACGTAGACGAAGGAGCCGAGCCATTGGAATGGCTATTGCTGACCTCGGTGCCTACGTATACGCAAGCACAGGCCCTCGAGCGTCTGGCATGGTATGCACGTCGATGCACAATTGAATCGTGGCATCGCGTGCTTAAAAGCGGCTGTCGCATTGAAACCCGCCAATTTGGCAATGTCGAACGATTCGTACGCGCCACCGCGTTGTTCGCCGTAGTAAGCTGGAGAATCCTGTACGCGATGCTGCTTGCACGGCTTGATGGAAACCTGTCGTGCGAAGTATTGCTGCAGCCAATCGAGTGGCAGGCCCTCTACTGCCGTACGCACGGTAGTACAGAAATGCCCGATGAACCGCCCTCACTCGCGCAGGTGATTTTGTGGATCGCCAGACTCGGCGGCTATCTTCCTCGAAAGCGTGATCATCCTCCAGGGCCTACCGTCATCTGGCGTGGCTTTCTTGTTCTGCATGAAATTACGATGATGTACCGAATATTCAGGCAGGACGAATAGCACGACTGCATAACTTGTGGGTAATCCTGAGGGAAAACCCCGGGGCGGTTCACAAGGTTAATCCGCGTGCCTTGAGGTGCGGCAGGTCCATACATGATGTCTAGAGTTCCGCAACGAAACTGGTGACGTGAAATACTCGTATTTACCCGTCAAAATGCCCTGTGTGAATTGGAGTCCGTATTTCCCGAAAATCCAGTCTTCAACCACATAGTTGCCCGTCAGCTCCATAGGAGACGTCATGTTCCACCCTAGCATTTCAATCCGATTGACATGTCTCGGACGAACACCCATCGACTTGACTGCGGTAGCATCGGCTCCAAGGGGTATGCTGTCGAACAAGATTAAAGGAAGATTGTCGCTGTTCGAAAGATCGACCTTCGTCAACGTGAACCGCTCGACCGAGTTTGCTTTTCTCGAGAGAAACTTCTCAACGGCATGCACATGCGTCGGAATACCCGGATGGCAATCCCACTTGGCGTAGAAATCGGAACGAAGAATCTGCCAGTCCGCATATTGCGAGTCGAGATCGCCTCGGTCAAACGAATTGGCATGTCGGCACTCGTGCGGAACTGGGTAGCGAGGAATTCCAATAATCGATGTGAAGTTGTGAAATCCGCCCGGCTTAGTCAGTTGCCTCATTTCCCGAAGCAAGGGAATCCACACGTCTTTCGTCACGAAATGTAACGACGAGTGCGCCATAACTAGATCATAATTTTCATCCGGTACGAAATCCTCGATCCGTTGCTCGATCACATCGATGTTCAATGAATAACGGTCAGCAATCGAACGAAGTTTCTTCACGGCGTTCGAGGAAAGTTCCAAGGCGGTCACCCTGTGTCCCCTGAGGGCAAGAAAGAGCGCATTTCTGCCTTCGCCACAGCCGATGTCTATAACAGTCGAGTTTCGTGGTAGAAACTGTTCAATTTCAAATACCTCAACACTCGGTCCGCCCATCGTCCAAACTTTCGCGTCCGAATAACCTTTCTCCCAAAATTGCTCACTGTTGTTCATCGTGGAACATACCTTTCTTCCAGGGTTTTCACATGGCTCGAGAAAAGATGGTGCGCGACCAAATTACTGTATTTGTAACCCTTCCTGGTCAATCGAATCTTGTCATTGGACGGTGGCTCGATGCACCCCTCAGCCTCAAGTGCATCAATTACGTCCAAAAAATCAGAATACAGACTCCGGCCAAACTGTGATGAATAGTACGCCCGAGAAAGCTGGTTCAGCGTAAGGCTGAGGATGAAATATCTCAAGCGCTCTTCGTAAGCATCCAGAACAATCCCGTACCTCACCATGCTGTGTTCGGTGATTTCGAGGCTCAAATAATCTTGAATGGCCTTGCCGACCTCATTGAGGTCGACCGCGTAGTCGAAGCTGTAGTGGTATTTTCCGTTGTAGCTTCTTGCGCCTGCTCCAATTCCGATCATCGGAACGCCGAGAAAGTCGGAAGTCTCTTGGGCGTACGCGCTGCTGCTTTCTGGCAGACGGGTGAACCTAGTGAAGGACTCTTGTCGGTATCCATTCATTTGCATGAACTCGACATTGCTATCGTAGATCGCATACGTGGTCTGGTCGTCGATGTATCGCGCCGGATGCAATCGCTGCTGCTTATAAATCGCTGTGAGAGGTCGGCTAATTGCAGGATACAGTGAGATAGTAAGTGGATCTGATGAAACGATGTGGCGGAGCGAATTTTGCCAGCTTTCGTAGGTCTGACCTGAAAGGCCGTAGATCAGATCCAGATTGAAATTTTCGAAACGCTTTCGGATATTTTCTACCGCGGAGATTGTTGTCGAAACCGGGTATGGGCGACCGCTGGCCTTCAGTTCAGCGGAATCCATGGTTTGGATACCCATACTGATTCGGTTCACGCCTTGGTTTTTCAAGAAATCGAGGAGTTCTTCGGAGATCGAGTCGGGAGAACCTTCGACACATAGCTCAGCAGAGGACGCAATATTCGGGAATCCGTGTTGAATCGATGAAAAAACCTGTCCGAATTGTTTTTCGTTTAGAATAGTCGCAGTTCCGCCACCAAAATACACAGATGCAACTGTCTTCCTTCCCGTATATTTCGCATAAAATTTGATTTGTTCACATATTTTATCAACATAATTTTGTATTATATCCTCTGTACCCTGGGTAGTTAGAAATAACGTACAATAAGTACACCTGTATCTGCAAAATGGTATATGGATATATATTGAAGCTGGCCCGCGATCACCGGTGTGCCATATTTCCGCAATGCCGATATTATGTAGACTTTTATACGACCTTTTCGAAGGATAACTATATACATACGACTTTAAGTGATTGTTCCTTATAGAATGTCGAATTGAATCCGCGATTTGCTGCATGCTTTTCTCCTAGTCCATTGAACCAATGAAATTGCACTTATCTAATAGTGCATGGGCAAAATGAATCTGAGTGAAACCGAGCGCGAAGAGCTGATGTCGATGCAGCGCAGCCGCACGATGGCGGTTGGCCAGGTAAGGCGTGCGCGGTTGATCTTGCTGCTCTTCGAAGGGGCCTCGCGGGCGGCGATCATGGCCGAATTGCTGCGATTCGCGATTCATCACAACGTGGCAAACGCGTTTCACCAGTGAGCGCCTGGGTGGCCTTTACGGCAGACATCCAGGCCGGGCGCCGCGACCTGACCTCGCGGGCCTTGAAGCGAGAGATCGACAGATGCATCTTGCGCCACGGCGTGCGCGCGGCCTTCTGAGCGAACTTTTCCTCGTACCACTGGCTCGCCCGCCCAAAGCTCAATCCCGTGCTGTCGACGATGAGACTGATCGTCTCGCCGCGCGCGAGACGTCGGGCCAGCTGTTCGCAACGCTGCGTGACGCTCACCTCCAGTGAAGCGAACCGTTCGCCCAGCTGACTGGCGCTGGGCACCAGGATGTCCAGCCCGCGAGTCTCCCAGTAGTCGTCCATATAGCCCGTGATCTGCCGCATCCCCCAGCCGAACAGCCGGTAGAAGGTAAAGATCAGCTCGATGTACGCCGTGGTGTAGGTCGGCTCACGCCCCGACACGCCCGGCGTACGGATCTTTGCGTTGATAAGCTGCGCCTTCAGATCGCCGCCCGGCACATACAGGCTGATCATGCCGCGCTTTCTCAGGCTCTGGTTATACGCCCGCGCGTTCATCACCCGGTACCCCGGTTTCTTGCGCTTGCGCGGTTCACCCGTCTTTAGTCTGGCTTTATATGGCATTATTGAAGCTGGCTTCATGATGTTGCGCTTCTACACAACCCGCACCATCTTTGCAATACCCCCATCCGGACTAAGCCCATGTACACCGTATGCCATCGGCCGAACTCTTTCGGCAAATCGCGCTAGGGGCATCCGGTCCGGCCGATCCAGAGGACAGCTTCGACAAACCAACGGTTGTCGGTCGCCGTGCGCTCTGGATCGCCTTCCTTGCCCGGCAAGACGGATTCGATTCGTGCCCATACTTCATCGCTCAATAACGTTCGAATCATCTTGGCCTGCTCGCGCAAAAGACAAAATGTAAACACATCTTCCCGTTCATGAAAATCAACACGCTCCACTTCGGCAACGGCGCGGGGGCAGCCACGGCTGCAGCGGCTGAGGTCACCGTCATCGACAGTAGCAACACAAACGAGGCGATTGATACTAAAAATTTTTTCATTAGAAGGCGCGGGCAACCCCGGCCTTCATGTCGGGGAGGGATAGCTCTCCGTGCACAGCACGGCCTTCGCCCGTCTCTTCTTTCGATAAAGCTATCATTGTGTATCCCTAACCATTGCTACGTTGAACGAGCTGGCCGTAGCGATGTGCAATGCCTTGCACTACGCTGCCTGCTGCCGCACCCACTAATTTCTCTCTGGCTCTTTTGATATTTGAGTGGGTGGTACGCCTTGCGCGGTAGCGGAAGACTCGACTCTTCGGCGTGGATTACCCCACCCCTAACCCCGCCCCAAGGCGTGGAAGTCCTTGCCGCCGGACGAGCTCGGGAGCTGGGCGCCGCAAGGCTTTGCCTGGCCCGAGCCGTCAAGCGTGCGACTGGATTTGACCGCATCAAGGGTGCGGTCCGCCGGGGTTACGCCCGCCCTTGACCCGGCCAAATCCACCCACTCGAAATTCAAAAGAGGCTTCTCTCTTGACTATCACTTTTTGTGCCAAGTGTGCGTGAGGTGGCAAATCCCACGTCAGTTCGGTATTCCAGCGAGTCTTCCGATGCGGTCGCTTCAATGTTCTCAATGTCGCAATTGCGACAAATGCGACAGATCATCGCATGGCTGGACGCCTACACTGTCGCGAAGTTGCGCGACTATGGGCAGGCTGTCTCGGATTTACAGTGGTAGGGGGACGATGTCCTTGTCGCAAGGTACAGGGCACCAGCTCGGGTTCTGTCGCAGTAAGAGCGAAAGGTCGGCCAAGACCGATATGGCATGCATTCCTTATACAGTCAGCGAATAGAACTGCTGTGCGGCAGTCTGCACCAACGCCGCAATCGTTCAATTGCCCCTTGACGATCATGTGCATGATTTTGATTTCGATGTCACCCCGGAGAATGCGGGCGCAACGAAATTTCTTGGACCCGAGCATCGGGCGGGTCCGGCGCTTGATCGCGCGGTGGTCCTGCTCGACGATGTTATTCAGATACTTCGGCTGACGAATCCTGATCGCCGTCTCGCGCCCGGCGTTGATAGCCTCAAGCGCAGCGAAATTCGCCCCACTCCTGGGCTTTGTCCGGATGGGTACGAGTTCCCGTGCCATGGACGCGACTATGCATTTTTGACGCAAACCGGTTTGCCGAAGGCGTTCCACCGGTTCAGCAGGTTGGCGATGATTACGCCTTCGCCTTCCTGCGACGCAAGCTCCTGCGTCAGCAGGGCGCTCGCCGATGCAGCGCTTGATACGCGAGATCTGTGCCTCGACCAGCGAGCGCACACCGTAGCCGTATTCTTGTGAAATGCATAGATGCCTTTGTCCTCGATGTATCTGACGATCTGGTCATGCCGGCGGGTTCGCTCCTCGCCGTGTCCGACAGTGTGAGCTGGCGGTGGGATGACGGGCGTCACGCCCGCGCCTGAAAGCGCTTCGGTACGCTCGATGCTGTAGTACGCGCCATCGGCAATCACCCGATCCATCGGCACATCAGCGGGCAGCACGGCGTCCATTCCTTCGCTGTCCGATACTTCTGTAGTGGTGATGCGGATCGCGTGTACGTTCATGTCAGCGTCGATCGACAGATGCATCTTGCGCCACGGCGTGCGCGCGGCCCTCTGAGCGAACTTTTCCTCGTACCACTGGCTCGCCCGCCCAAAGCTCAATCCCGTGCTGTCGACGATGAGACTGATCGTCTCGCCGCGCGCGAGACGTCGGGCCAGCTGTTCGCAACGCTGCGTGACGCTCACCTCCAGTGAAGCGAACCGTTCGCCCAGCTGACTGGCGCTGGGCACCGGGATGTCCAGCCCGCGAGTCTCCCAGTAGTCCTCCATATAGCCGGTGATCTGCCGCATCCCCCAGCCGAACAGCCGGTAGAAGGTAAAGATCAGCTCGATGTACGCCGTGGCGTAGGTCGGCTCACGCCCCGACACGCCCGGCGTACGGATCTTTGCGTTGATAAGCTGCGCCTTCAGATCGCCGCCCGGCACATACAGGCTGATCATGCCGCGCTTTCTCAGGCTCTGGTTATACGCCCGCGCGTTCGTCACCCGGTACCCCGGCTTCTTGCGCTTGCGCGGTTCACCCGTCTATAGTCTGGCTTTATATGGCATTATTCAAGCTGGCTTCATGTCCTCCCGCCGGGCGTTGATCGCCTGAAAGGCAATTCTATTTGCTGGCTGGATAAGGAATCCATATCATATCGGACTTGGCCGACCTCTCGCTCTTACTGCGACAGAACCAGTTGAGCTGTTCCGTGGGCAATTCGATCTGCGCCGAACAGTTCTACGGCAGACCGGACGTTCTTAACGCGTCTCTGCGGAGGAGGCGTTACAATATGGGAACGCGCTAGAACGCACAGAAACGAGTAGGACTCTCGATAAGTAGATACAGGAACTACGATTGGATCAACGGCAGATTGACCTACCTGGGATGCTTGGCGATGCCCGCGACGCCAAGGAAGCGCACGAATACGGAAAGGGCGCGGACGTGCATAGCCGGGGGGAACTCCATATGCACATGAACGGCGCGATTCCAACGTCGACGATTCGAGAGATCCTGGCAGACGAAGCGACCGTGTTGCCAGCCGGATTCGAGTTTGAGCGAGACCTAGTTCGAGCGACACCCTGCCAGTCGCTGGCCGAATACCTAACGCCATGGCAAGCTCTGCAGCTCTTTCCAAGGAAGCGCGAGAATCTCGATCGCCTCACCCTTGCAGTTGTCGCGGGCCTGGCGGAAAACAACGTGCGCTTCGTCGAGCTCCGAAGCAGCGTTCTGTACCTTGCACAGCTTCAGAAGTGTTCGCCAGCACAGGCGCTCGAGCGCCTTATCGAATCGACCAGGGTGGCTGCACTGCGCCACGGTATCCGGCGCGGCCTGATTCTCACGGTGACGCGTGGCGACTACAGCGCGGTCAACCTATCCACCCTCCTGCAGGCCTACCAGGACCTTGGTGAGCCGAAGGACGTGATTGGGCTCGACCTTGCTGGCGATGAAGAAACGGCATATCCGAAAGAGTTACCCTCGCTCTTTCGGGCGGCCAAAGACAGGTTCGATCTCGGGATCACGATCCACGCCGGTGAAACAGGCCGCGTTGAGAACGTCCGGTCTGCCGTAGAACTGTTCGGCGCAGATCGAATTGGCCACGGAACAGCGGCTGGCAAAGATCCAGATGTGCTGGAGCTTCTTTCTGCGAGGGATATCTGCGTCGAGGTGTGTCCGATCAGCAATCGGCTTACTGGCGCAGTTCCTGCGAACGAGGCTCACCCGCTTCAACAGTTCCGGCGATATGGCGTGCCGTTTGTCATTTGCTCGGATAACCCCGCAATCCACCAGCGCGGCCTTGCGGATGACCAAGCCGCCGCGATGGCCGAAGGCCTGTCGATCGGTGACATGCGACAGCAGTACGAAGTAGCCAAACGCTACTCATTCGTGAAGGATCTAAAATCCGATTTATGTCGGGCAACGAGCACAAGATCACCGAAGTGCAGCGGATCCTTGCCCCCGTAGGCGTGGACATCGTGCCGGTGTCGAGGAAAATCGAGGAGCTCCAGACAGAAGACGTCGAGAGTTTGGTGCGGGACAAGCTGACCAAGGCGTTCCAGTCCATCGGTCGCCCGTTTTTCGTCGAACATACAGGCTTGTACTTGAGCGGCCTCAATGGACTTCCCGCAGGTTTGACGCAGATATTCTGGGACAGGCTACAAGCGGATCGCTTCGCCGACCTCGTTACAGGGCTTGGCGACGCCAAGGTGACTGCCAAAACGATCCTTGGGTACTGCGACGGGCGCGAGATCCATATAATAGAAGGTGCGATCAACGGAACCGTACCTCGCAAACCTGCCGGTCCCACTCACTTCCAATGGGACTGTGTCTTCGTTCCGGATGGCAGCACACAGACGTTTGCGGAGATGGGGGCCGCCAAGGACGACATCTCCATGCGCCGCAAAGCGCTGGATCTGTTTGCCGCCCACCTCAAATCTGCGAAGGGCACGAAATGAAAGACGAACTGCTTGATGCCCACCGCACTGGCAAGCTGATGCTGTTTGCGGGGGCCGGGGTGCCTGCCAACCTTGGTCTGCCGAATTGGGACGCGTTGATCGCGCACATCGCGAAACAGCTTGGCTATGACCCGAAGATTTTCTCTACCTATGGCACTCAGCTGGCCCTTGCGGAGTTCTACAAGAAGAAGGGCGGGCTCAGGGCCCTCTGCAGCTGGATGGACCGTGAATGGCATAAGTCAACACGGACATTGAACCGCCCCGGGTTTCCCCTCAGGATTACCCACAAATTGTTCGTAATTCTGCGATGGGATGGCTTGTTGGACGGATCACCCATTGCGCGAGCGTGCCCCGACTCACCGGAATCTGCCAGCGGGCAAGTGCCGCCTGCATCCGATACAGCGGCATGCCGTCGACGTATTTCGCGGTCGCCACCGTCGCGATCACCGAGGCGTCCGCATGGCTACCCGGAATCGGCTACACTGGCATCGGGGTGAGCACGACCGGTGTATGTTCGGCGTGACGCTCGCAGTGTCGGCATGCGTACTTTGCGCGCGCGTTCTGGCGAACCGTCCACTTGACTTGGACGTGCAGCTGTTCACTGATATCCTCGCCGATGCGATGCATCGGATTGCCACAGCACGGGCAGCCTCGCTGGTCTTCCGGCAGATCGTAATCGACGCGTTCGCGCTTCAGGTACGCCGGCAACGGCTTGCGTCCGACCTTGCTCCGCTCAGGCTGGCCGACCAGTGGCAAACCGGTGTCGGGCAGTGCGGGCCCCGCATCCGCGTCGTCTTCGTCGCCGGGCTCACTGGCGAGCTGCTCCGCCTCGTCGAACCCCCGATCCTGGCGTTTCTCGCTCTTCGGTGCGTAGCGCTCGGATTGCAGCAGACGGACCTACTCCTCAAGCTGTTCGATCCGCTGGCTCAGCTCGCCGATGCGCTTCGTGTCGCCAGCCACGCGTTCTTCGAGATCGTGTATGTAGCCCTGGACGGCATGGGGTACGCGCTTGAGGTCGGGTGCATTCGTCATGCGCTCCAGGATAGCGGAGCGCGGCGCGCTACAGGTTTACGTCAATCCGTAAAAGGCGCCTGTCGCGTTGCTGACCTGCAACGTGCCGGGCTAACCGGCGTGCTCGTAATGACGGACAGGATGACGGCGAAGCGCGTCGATATCGATGCCGTCCAACAGCCAGTGCAGCTGCTGCGTTGTCAGCTTGATCACTTCCTCATCGCGTCGCGGCCACACGAAACGGTCTTCCTCGAGCCGGCGCAGCAACAGCCAGAAGCCAGTGCGCTCGTACAGCAGGAGCTTGATCCTGTCACATTTACGATTGCGGAATCGCGTAGACGGCGCCGGCAAGCGGGTCCAGCCGCATCGATTCCTCGACCAGAACAGCAAGGGTGTTGAGGCCACACCGGAAATCCACCGGTTCGCGATACAGGTAGACGCGCAGGTCGTTGGCGAAGCGCAGCATCACCGGCTTCTCAACGCGTCAATCATCGTCGTGATCAATGCCGGATCCTGCCCGCTGCACTCAAGTTCGAGACTCACCCCGTTGGGAAGTCGCGCCACCAGGCGCGACGGTGACGGTGGGCGCGGCGAACTTCGCACGACTTCGCGCGGCCTGAGCACCAGCGTCACGGCAGGCGACGAACGCAGATTTGCGCTTGCCGTCACAGCATCCGGTTCGGCTACCTCCACTACGGGTACGAATTCCGCCGAGCCCCCCTGCGCTCCAGCATGATCCACTTGCGCATCTGGTTGGCGTTCACGCCAGCCTTGAGCGCCAGGCCAGCCACCGATGCACCGGGTTTCTCGCACGCCTCGATCAGCCGTCGTTTCCCGTCGGGATCGAAGCAGCGCCTACCGCCTTCGTCGATGTGCGTGACTTTGAGAGGGAGAAAATCGAGTTCGTCTGTAAGCACCCGGGGAAGGCATCTTGACTGGGGCGATCGCTCAAACGATCAAACGATCAAGCAGCGGTCGGCGTCCAGCGATGAGGAAGCAGTTGCGCTATGTCGGCGGCACGGTGTGTCGGCAAGCG
>NZ_JBFPKN010000062.1:0-9910 GCF_040948805.1 Paraburkholderia sp. BR13439
GGCTGCACCACATCCTGGACAACCTCGACTTCGTCCGTCATGTACACCTGTCCATTTAAAATTTGAATGGACATGATCGTCGGGCGGCACGACTTGCCGATCAAGATGACTTCGCCGGGTGCTTACGCTGAAGCAGTTCGTCGAGCGTGAGCGATTCGGCGGCGTCCTGTCGCATCCACGCTTCGAGTTCCGTCCAGTGCTTAGGTCCGATCGAAGTGATGCCGAGATATTCGCAGGTCCAGAGTTGATGCTCGTTCAGTGACTTATAGCGTTGATAGAGCGTGCGGAGGGAGGCGATCGTCGGGGTGGGCAGGCTGAGCCGCTCGCCGACATGCCGCAACAATTGGCGCGGCAGTGTGCCGACATGATCGAGAGTGTGGCCACTGGCACGCAGAAAGACCAACTGGATCGAACGCCGGCACGGTGACCGCGCCGAAAACGCTCGTTGACTGCGGCAACGTCGCTGTCAGTCAACGGGAAGTAGCGCTCGACGTCGAATTCCGACAGTCGGGCGGGCAAGCGATATTGTCCCACATAGCGAAACTCCAAGATCTGGCATCTGCGCCTCCCGACTACGGCGCGCGATCCGTAATCGCGCGCAGATATGCTATCGCAGATACTGTTGGGACCTCCTGACAAGAGCCAGGGCCGACGGCAGCCTTATAAATAAAGGCTCTGTGGAGAAACCGCCAGATTTAGCACGAAAAGGACGGATGCCCCGAGTTCGTCAAGCGCTGGAACCGTTTCGCCTCGCCTGCGGAACGGTCGTGGCTTTTATGCTCTTGGGCAGAGACAAAACCGATGAAGGTCTCAATCAGCATGAGGTGTTCGCTGTCTGCGTAATCAGGGAGCCATGCATTTTTCTCTATCCCTGTGAGGCTGTCGTAAGCGTGTGGGCATCAACTCACGCCTCAGTTGCATTTGCGCGCTGAGGCTCCGTGTGCTCTTCAAAACTAGATAGGGCCGAACGAATCGAGTCATACCACTTTGGAATTTGCGAGATTTGCGTGCCGAAGTGCAGGCAGTTCTCGCGCGCTCTTCTCGCCATCCCCTCGTAATCACTATAGTTGGTCGCAAGCCGACGCATCACCTCTGCGGCTTTGGCCTCGATGTCCGGTTCCTCAAGGACAATTCCATTCAGCCCATTTACGACTTGCCTTTTCAGACCAAAAGCGGACGACACTACGACGGGTCTACCCCGGAACAGAGCCTCCGTCGTCGTCAGCCCGAAACCCTCTTCGCGAGACAATTGAAATATGCCATGAGCATTCTGTTGAAGTCGGCCGACAATCTCTGCATTTGCGTCGTTGTCCTTCATCGAGATGCAGGCCAGATACAAATGTTGCTGTACTTCCGTTGGCAACTGGTCACGTAGTGCCAGGCACTTCTCGAAATACGTCCGTCCTTCCGGATCGTCAGCGACATTCAGAGGGTCGGGTCCTGCTATCACGAGGCGTATCGTATTTTCCTCGTCGGATGCCGCACGCACAAAACGGATAAAAGCGGTGATGATCCGGTCGATGCCTTTGAGGCTATCCCATCTGGAAACGTGCAGAAAATACCGCGAACCGAGGATTTCCTGAAGCGATGGCATAGGTCCCGATTTGCGGCCATTAAACGAAACTGAATTTTCCAGCTTCTGGTCTGCCGGCCCTTCATAGTTGCGATTCTTGGCGGAGAACGGACTGATCGATGGCTGGATGATATCGATCGGTTGAGGTGTATCGAAGACGTATTCGCTGTCGCTCAGGACAATACGCTGGAATGGACCGAGGTATTCCCCGAGAAGTGCCCATATCCTGTCGACCGTCGGGGTGCGTTCTGGATAGCCGATGTGGCATCGCCAGATGGCTGGGTGCGGATGAGAATCCAGGAATTGCGAAGCAGCACAAAGTGGCTGCGGGTCATGGATGACCAGGAGGTCATTAGGTCCGATGATTGCTTCCAGTTCCGCTGCACCCTGCCTCGAAACATCGAGATAGTGCGGCAACAGGTCATCGAGACCGGCTACTGCGGTATTATGAAGAGAATTGTGAACGCCTTTGGTGAACTGGAAAAACTGCTCCTGGTTCGGTTTAAAGATGAGCCAGCGAACATCGAAACCAAGTTCCCGGAGGAGGCATATATGGTGTGGAAGCATTTCGGCGACGCCACCGCCAAACGCGGTGGAATTGACTTGCCAGATGCAACGATCACCGACCCTGTCGCGCATTGTGCCCGACGAACGCAACAGTTCATTGACAAGTCCCTCATAGTCTGCCTGCTGTGCAACGTAGTGCTCAAGGACAGAGCCGCGTATCAACACCTCATCAAACAGTGGTGTGCGGTATTCCGTTGATATTTTCATCTTGTCGTCCTTTCGGCCCGGAAAGCGGAGGCCGGCGTCAGATTAGAAAGGTCATCTCGCGAAAATCCTCAATCCAGCCCCTGATGCCGGGGTGGCCGCTGGCATTAGGTCCGACGCCTACGCAGTCGCAACCAGCAGTGGTTGCCGCTTCAATTCCGGCTCTGGAGTCCTCAAAAACCAAGCACCGTTCCGGGGCAATCTGCAACGTCCGCAACAGCACTTGATAGGGTTCCGGATTCGGCTTTCCCTTCCTCATGTCCTCAGCGGCAATCATGATTCTTGGGCAGGAGATTCCGGCCGCCTTGAGGCGGGCAAGAGCCGAGACCCGTGACGAAGAGGTGACGACAGATCGCCTCCCAGCGGTGAGCGAGCTATAGAACTCGGCGGCGCCTAAGATTGGTCGGAGCAGATCCATCGCCTGGACCTCATAGTCTGCGATGCGGGCCGCTTCTCGTTCCGGCGAGAGGCCGGTAGAGATTGACGCAACTAGTTCTATATCCCGGCGCGCGGCAGACATCCGCAACACACACTCCGGAGAGAGCCGTTCCTCCCCTGCCCATCGACGGAGAGCGTTTTCAACTACAGCCGCTGAATCCACAAGGACACCGTCCAGGTCGAAGGCAACGTGATCGTAATCGTTGAGATCGATTTCGTTCATGGCAATATGAGTAGGAATCGAAACAATAGAAAAAGTTGGTGATTGCAATTTTTGTCGCGTCTTTCCTGGACTTCGCCCTCTAGTATCACGCCCAATAATGCTTGTTCGACAGACATGCCTTTTCTGTCGTGCGGAATGCCTCCATGCAGTATTCGACCATCGAAGCATCGGTGAACGGTGTCGTCATATCTTCGGCCTTGCAATAGTCTGCGAGTGCCAGATCCAGTGCTGGTTCCAACGCCTCGAAAAAGGCCTTATTCATAGAAGCATTGCTCATGTATGTTGCCGGGTATCCGACATAGATGCCATGCTGCAGACACTTTTGTGCGAACGCTTTTCCATGTTTTTCAGACGGCAGAACGATATCGAACATGCTGTCGCTTCCCAGAACGCGAGCAGGTATTTTGCTACGCTCGAATGCGGTCTGGAATAACCTCTTGAGTGCGGAACCACTTTCGGCGAGACGGGCCACAATGCCCGCTTCTTCAAATATTTCCTGTGTCAGGTTACCGGCCACGAAGGCCCGGTTCTCGCGCAGATAGGTATGGCCAAGATATGCGGTGTCGGCCCCCGTCATGGCCTCGGCGGTGCCGACAACTGCGGAAAGGCCGATGCCTTGCGCGATTCCCTTGGTCAAGGTAATGAGGTCGGCTTTTACACCGTGTTTTTGGCAGTAGCCACCCGAAGCATAACGGAGCCCGCAAAGGACTTCATCGACGATCAGCAGTGCTCCATGCAGCTTTGCCAGTCTGGAGATTTCATGAAGCAATGCAGCGGGAAAGATCGAAGGTTCAGGTGTGAAGAAAATGCCCGCGACTCGCCCCCTGTTCATGACCAGTTGCTGCTCAAGGAGATCGAGGTCATATCGGAAATCCTGGATGTGTTGGTCCCTAGCGGGTGGATTGTCCGACCAAGGGGGCTGCTGAAAGAGGTCGTGCCATCCATGGAAGCCAGCCGTCAGGAGGACCGGCCGGCCAGTTCGATACCGGGCGATCCGAACTGCCGCTTCCGTTGCACAGGACCCCGTCCTCAGAAAAAACACTCTCGGCGTGTCAGGGAACATCTTCGAGATTTTTCCGACCAGCCTCAGGCGTTGCAGACTCACCGGCGATGGAAGAATGTCGGTTTCCTGCTCCATTGCCCGTGCGAGCCTTGCGTTGAATACTATGTCATTGCTGCCGAGAGGCGAAGCCCCGCTGCAGGATGTCATATCCAGATAGATCTTGCCGTTGATATCTTCCGCCACCGCGCCATTGGCGGAGCGGAAAATGATTGACGATCGGGTTTCGCGTTCCCATTCGGCCAGATGTCCGGTCACTTCAGGATTAGGCATCTTGAGTTCCCCTTTACTCGAGTGAAAGGGCCATTCGTCTCGCGTTGGCCATGATCGTGTGTGTCGGATTGCTGTTTCCCGCGAAATTCATCACGGAGCCATCCATGACGTGGATGTTCGAGAACCCATGAACACTGCCAAGGCGGTCCACAACTGAAGTGGTGGGATCGTGTCCGGCGCGCATCGTGCCGTGCAGGTAGGAACTGCCTTTTGAGTGTGCAAGCGGCTCGCGCTTGATGCGTAGCGCTCCAATGTGTCGCAGAATGTCATCCGCGCGATCAGCGAGAAAGCCAATTCGTGCACGGTCATTTGCCGAGCTTTTGTATTCGAAACGAATATAAGGGACCCCGTATCGGTCAATGGCCCTGTCAAGCACCACGCGATTGTGCGACCACGGTTCTTCACCGGCCATATAGTGCAGGCGCAAAAGACCGACGTTTTCCTCCGGCATGGGTAAATTCGCTTCATAGATGAGACCGCCGAATTTGCGTGGTACGTCACAGTGCTCGTAGAACTCGTCGGTATAGACGGTCGCATGGGGGCCCCAGTGAGAAGCCAGAGCACTGGAGCCGTGATCCGGTCGCTCCATGTACCCGACAGAGTAGCCGCTAATCTTGAATGAGAGGCCCCGCCCGACGAGGCCGGATTCGTTGCCTATCCCCTTGGGGGCATGCTCACTTTTTGACCGGAGCATCAGTGCCGCCGTCTGTATCGCGTTTGCGCAGACAATGACCCTTTCGACTGAAATCCGGATCCGCTCAGATGATAGTGGCACGTAGCACTCAAGAGCTTCAGCTTGACCGTCGTCCCGAAGCTCGATCCGGTTGACGAAGCAGCCATACAGAACCGAGATCGATCCGGGCAGGGCAGAGTCATCCAGAATGCTTCGTGCGAGCACAGATGCTTTGGCATCCGTAGGGCATACCAGTTCATCGCAAGCTGAACACAGGTTGCACCCCATGCAAGTCCCTGGTGGCCGGATTGCCAGAGGGATATGGCGCGGTTTTATACCGAGTTCATGCATTGCAGTGGATAACATTATCCCACGAGGGCTGACTGGATATGTCGGAAATCCATTCGCCCCAGTGATCTCCAACAGGTGCTCGATCTCCGAGTAGTGGGGTTCGAGATCCCGGAGTGCGACGGGCCAATCAATCTCCAGGTCGGTCGTCAGATATTGAGAGGCCGAAAGATCTGCCTGCCGGTATCTGAGCGTGATAGCGTTGTAGAACTGCATCCCGCCGCCCACGCAACACGCCGTCCATGGGTTGCCGTCGGCGGGTCGGCCGGACGAAGTGAGTGCCTTGCTGTAGGCCGCCTGATGCGGCCCGTACAAGGCGCCAGGGGAAACCAGGCCTCCATATTCCAGCACTGCCACGCGATATCCTTTCTCTGCAAGCGTTTGGGCGACGATCGGTCCGGAGGGCCCAGAGCCGACGATAACCGCGTCGAACTTTGTGTAGTCGTAAGAGGTCGCTGCAATGTGTCTGATCTCTGTCACGAGCAACACTCTTCTTTTGAATGCGGGTTGGCGAGCCAGCAGGAGGTGTCCGCGACGACGGACAGGAGCTGCTTCGTACGGGCGACATAGCGCGGTACCGCGATGCCTGCGAGGTCGGTGGCCGGGTGGCGATAGCTGACGAACAGGCCATCGTAGTTGCGCCAGACCCAAAGGCACACCTCATCCGGATCGGTGCAGCGACTACGAAGCGCGATGGCTCGCCAAGTGTTCCAGTTGCGCGCGCCGGGGGTACGGCGAAGATCCATATACGAAATCATGAAGGGATCACGAAGGGGCTGGCCAAGGAGTTCCGCTACCCGGGGAAGGGGTATTTGGGCCAGTTCCTTGACTCCGTTGAGGCCTGCGACTGCCGAACGGACCGTCTCGGCAAAGGAGCTGGTTGCGCTCAGAGAGAAGGCGACCGGGCCCATACCGACGAACCATCCGATGGAGGATCTCCAGGGACCTGTTTGCGTGTGGAACGGGACCATCGTGCGAAATTCACCCGAGCCGGTGATTTCGTGGCCGACCTTCGCAAGGCAGCTAAGCAGTCCGGAGAATGTGGCACCGCCTGCTGCGCGACAGACCTGATCAAAGGTGCGCGCGGAGGACGCGTCGAGGAGCTCGGCGTGTCCTCCCGGCTGCGCGGTGGTGGGGTTGCCACTCTGAGCGTTAACTGGTTCAGGGAAAACTGGCAGGTGGCCGCCAACCTTGGTGACGAACTGCTGCCAGCTGATGACGGATTCGTGTTCGACGGTCAGTGCATCGGCTGCGTTCCGTTCAGTCTCCGCAAAATCAAGGTAGCTGGCCGTGGGGGGTAGAGGGGGAGCGGGTTTGCTGTCGGAGGTTGCGAGTGCTGCAGCGTACAGGGTGTGGATCTCATGTGGGATCCCGAGAATGGAGTACCCGTCGGTCAGGGTGTGGTCGGCGACGACGCAGACGGTGGTCGCGTCAGCGTTGCTGATGGTGGCGCAGATATATCCGGGCCAGCCGAGTGGGCCAATTTCGCGGTCGAACAGATCTTCGAGATACCGCGCCAGCTTTCGGCTGTCGCGGAAGTTCGTCGCCTCACTGGTGTAGATAGTCACGGTGCCGGGCGGCAGCGTCACGCGGAGTAGACGACTGTCGGGTGTGGAGTGAGCGGAAAACATCAGCTGACTGCGGAGCGTTTCGTGGCGATCTGTCCAGTTGCGCAATGCCGCAGCGAAGGCATCTGCATCAAGTCCAGCGGGCAGATCGAAAGCACACCCCAACCAGGACGGCGGCAGGGGGCCTTCACCTGCTGTGTCAAGTGCGTACCTGATCAAGGCCTCCTGAGCATGGGATGGTCGCCGCGAGTCGGTCGTCCATGGTGCTTCCGGCATGTGCGGGGCGCTGGCTCGCCAGACGATGAGATGGCCCGGAGACAAACTGAGTGAAGGTATTTCAGTGAACATGATGATATGTCTTGCGTTACCTGCGAGGAGGAGCTTCGGCTACGAAAGTCGGCTCGGCATGTCCCTCTTGGAGCTGGGGTGTCCGCACTGCTCGCAGAGGAGACGTCAAAATCCACCCAGAGGACATCGCTATTAGAGCACCGCTGAACAGGAGCGTTGCCCGGGAACCCAGCAACGTTCCACAGGAGCCGCCCAGCAGGGCGCCGAAGGGAGCGAGGCCCCATACTATGGTGCGAATGCCTGCGTTCACACGCCCATGCAACTCAGGTGGTGCTAGCATGAAGCGGATGGGCACCTGATGGACGTTGTACATCTGCTGACCGGTCCACAACAGGAACTGCGATAACCCGAGTGCCAGCCAACCCGGCGCCGGACACATGGGTGCGAGCGCCGCGCCGACGGCGCTGGTGCAGAGGGCCGCAACCAGCACTCGGCCGAGTCCCAGTGCCCGCGCAGCCAGACGAGCGAGCAACGCGCCGACGGCGGATCCCACGGCCGCGATGCCCATGACGGTGCCAATCGCGGTGGCCGTCAGTCTCAAGTCCTTGGTCAGGTAAGGGAGAAAGACAGCCGAGTAGGCGCTGTAGAAAAAGATAAGCGTGCCCGTCGCAAAGGTAATTGCGCGCAGCCGGGAGGTACGCAGCACAAACAGTGCGCCCTTTGTAGCTTCCAACAGGATACGACTGATGATGCTCCCGTCGACCGCGACGCCTCGGCGGTCCGCGCCGAACAACGGGCTCCTCACCGGCCTCATTGATACCCAAGGGAGCAGCATCGTCACAAGGACGAACGACGCGACATCGGCGAGTATGGCGATCGGAGCGGAGAAGGTAGAGATCAGCCAGCCCGCAAGTGGCAGGCCGAGTATCAGTGCCGCCGACTGTCCCAGCTCTAGCCTGCTTTGAGCCTGTACCAGTTGCGGGAGCCGCACAACGGTTGGTACGCAAGCAAGAAAGGCCACATCCGCGATCACCGTGGCCGTGCCTGCCACGGTGGCGACCATATACAGATGACGCGTGCTTACGTGGCCGGCCAAGGAGGCGGCCAGCAGTACGGAGGCCAAGGTGAGTGCTATCGTCGTGTTCGCTGTCGTTAGCAGCATCCGATGCGAGAACCGGTCGGTGAGGACCCCGGCGAGCAGCCCTAGTAGCAGGTAGGGCGCTCGTCCGCATGCGAGCAGTATCCCAGTCTCGAACGGGCTTGCGTTGTGAAGTTCGATCGCAGTCAGCGGAAGTGCAAGAAACGTCACTTGTGAGCCGAGAAGGGAGACCGTCTGGCCAGCGAGAAGCAGATAAAAGCTACAGGGCAGGCGGTGTCGGGGCGCATTGTGCGCCTCTATCATCTCGCGCTTCCTGAAGGCGGCATCGACAGGTCGTAGCCTAGGTGTATCAGCTCTTTACCGGCGATCCGCTCGAACTCGGCAATTTCTCCGGGCGTGAGGTCGTGCAAATGCCGTCCATTACGCCCGGTGTGCAGAGGCTTGCTTGCGGCCTGTGCGGCGGGATGCCCCCAAGGTCTGTTGAACAGCGCGTGTTCGTGCGCCGCGTGGTTCAGGACCGCCTCGTCCCACGGCAGGTGAAGGTAGTCCAGCATTCGTTTGATGGTTTCGCGGGGGCGCGTTACCAGGTCCTCGTACCGCGCCTCCAGATAGCGGCCGTCAGGCGCAGCCTGGCGGGGCCGGGTGACGACATCCAACCAGCCGTGCGCGGCCTGCGCGACAGTCCGGTAGCCCCAGTCGGGGACTGTCTTCAAGTGGGACGCGGCCAGATCGCGGCCGTCGCGAATGATGTGAATGAAATGGGCCCGAGGCCAGATCGCTGCGTAAGTGCCGACGTCCAGTATCCTGCGCTGAAGCTTGATGCCCCAACGTCGGGCTCCCATCTGGTTGCGTCGGAATTCGCCAATGGAGTCGATGAGCCGACAACGGTCTTCCGGAGCCGACAGATTGGTTCCACGTTTGGTCATCAAGTCCACCACCAAGTTCCGCAAATCGTCGCGCTCGAGACCGAAACGTTCGCATTGCAAAACGAAATGCGCGCCGTCGTACCAGTCGGGGTCAACGGTTTCCTTCGTCGCACCGGCGAGCCGTGAGTTGTGGACGTCGATCATGTCGCACACAGCGAGGATATGCGGACCGAGGTCGACCGGTTCGGTGAAGTCAAGTTCTGGGCCAACGACCAAATCGCAGTGCGAGTCGAGAAGAACGCTGAGTAGAGTGGTGCCGGAACGATTCTCGCCGCCGAGCAGGACAGGATTAGAGGGCAGGGTGACAGGAGGGCAATCGGACGCACACCGAATGGCGAAACCGGACATGACATCTCCTCTGCAGGGGTGAATTATTGAATAGATTCGGCACACGAACACGTTGAGGCTTGACACGAAACACAGAGGCGCATGCCGCTGTAAACAATTAACATTCGGTTTGCTGCGTAGATTCTCGAATCCGATTCCATCGGAAGTACTCCGACGGCAGCAGAATTCATCCCTACCGCCCTGCTCCAGCCAAACTACCGCTGAAACACGTCATCGCGCAGAGTTCGTGAAGCGTTGATAGATGAACCACCACTTGCCCACTGGAGATCATGGGCGGCGCCGACACGTTCACCGAGAGTTTGTTTTCCGTACGCAAGCTGGA
>NZ_JBFPKN010000063.1:0-9424 GCF_040948805.1 Paraburkholderia sp. BR13439
GGGCGGGGCGTGCGGCGCTGGGCGAGGAGGCGCTCGCTGGCGTGGGGCTGGTGGAGCTGGAGGCGCAGTCGCCGGCGTGGGCCGGGCAGCCGGCATCGGATCCGGATGCGCGCGCGCTGGGCCTGGGTCCGCACCATCTGGCCTATGTGATCTACACGTCGGGCTCCACCGGCACGCCCAAGGGCGTGATGGTCGAGCACCGGGGGCTGGTGAACTTTCTATTTGCGTTTTCAGAGATATCTTCAATTTCTGACCGCGATACTTTTTTGGCTTTGACCACCATCTCGTTCGATATTGCGGGGCTCGAACTGTTCCTGCCTTTGAGCACTGGGGCCGCAGTCGCCCTTGCAAGCAGTAAGGATGCAATCGACGCCATCGCCTTACGCCATTACATAGCACATCACAACATTTCTTTCATGCAGGCGACTCCGGCAATGTGGCGCCTGCTCTTAGATGGAGGCTGGCAAGGAACACCAGCGCTGAATGCGGTATGTGGGGGAGAAGCGTTACCTGCAACTCTGTCACTTCGCCTAAATGAAGCGGTGAACTCTTTAAAGAATTTCTACGGGCCAACCGAAACAACCATCTGGTCATCCTTTTTTCCTATTGACACGCCATTCGGCGTGCCACATCAAGGTGTACCGATCGGCCGTCCGATTGCGAACACGCGGGTGTATGTGCTGGACGGTCATGGCGAGCCGGTGCCGTTCGGGGCGGTGGGGGAGCTCTACATTGGCGGGGCGGGGGTTGCGCGTGGCTACCTGAAGCGTCCGGAACTGAGCGCGCAGCGGTTCATGGCCGATCCGTTCAGTGCGCAGCCGGGCGCGCGGATGTATCGCACGGGGGACCTGGCGCGGTACCTGCCGGATGGCAATCTGGAGTTTCTGGGGCGCATCGACGAGCAGGTCAAGATCCGGGGCTTTCGCATCGAGCCGGGCGAGGTGGCCGCGCACCTGTGCGCACATGCATGGGTGCGCGAGGCGGTGGTGGTGGCGCGCGAGGAGCGGGCCGGCGAGCCGCAGCTGGTGGCCTATGTGGTGGCCGCACAGGAGGCGCAGGAAGCGCAGCTTGCGGCGACGCTGCGCGCGCATCTGGCGGGGCAGCTGCCGGACTACATGGTGCCGGCGGCGTTCGTGCCGCTGGGGGCGCTGCCGCTGACGGTCAACGGCAAGCTGGACCGGCGGGCGCTGCCTGCGCCGCAGGACGATGCGTATGCGCGGCGGGGTTACGAGGCGCCGCGCGGGGAGCTCGAGACGGTGCTGGCGCAGCTGTGGGCGGAGCTGCTGGGTCTGGAGCGGGTCGGTCGGCATGACCACTTCTTCGAGCTGGGCGGTCATTCACTGCTGGCCGTGCGGCTGCTCAGCCGAGCACTGGATGGGGGAATGAAATTAAGCGCTATCGATCTATTCGAAGCCCCCGTCCTGAAGGATCTTGCCTCCAGGGTCGAGATGGACATGGATCCTCATGTGTCTGGAGTGTTGCCGGTCCGTTTGGCGGGAACTCGGCCTCCCGTTTTCTTTGTTCCGACAGGCTATGGAGATTTTTCGTATGTCTCCACTTTAGCAAAAGAAATGGAAGTGGATAGTCCCATCTACGCTCTACCATGGCCCTCCTTCAAAGATCGTTCACTGACTCTTGAGGAGATCGCAACGCATACACTGTTGACGATGAAGAAGATTCAGCCACGAGCTCCCTACCGGATTGCCGGATATTCGTCCGGTGCGATCCTCGCTTACGCGATTACTCAGCAGTTGCTGCGCTTCGATGAAACGGTATCTTTTCTGGGTCTTATCGATGCCCCGCTGCCAGCAAATTCTCCGAAAAAATCTGATGCCGAAATAATACTCGAAATGGTATTTGAACCTCTGGAGTCT
The DNA here is from genome assembly GCF_040948805.1 of Paraburkholderia sp. BR13439. Lineage (NCBI taxonomy): Bacteria > Pseudomonadati > Pseudomonadota > Betaproteobacteria > Burkholderiales > Burkholderiaceae > Paraburkholderia > Paraburkholderia sp. BR13439. The sequence goes on from NZ_JBFPKN010000063.1 coordinate 1,875, forward strand.
TTGGACGATGAACGATTTGAACTGCTACAGCGCTGCGCTAGGAACAGTTCTGTTCCGCAACTACTCCAAAAGGCACAGGAAATTGGGGCGATAGTTGTAGAAGCGGATTTCTACGAAACCGTCGAAACGTATATCCATTTTCAGCACGCGTTACTGAACTATCAGGTTCCATCCCTGCAAGTCGAAATCCACCAGTTCTATGCATCGGAGCTTCCCGAGAATTTCCGGGCTGGGTGCACTCCGGATGCAACGGAGGCCAAGAAGATTGCACCCATGCATGGCTGGGACCGAGTTCTAAATCCCGAGGCCATTCACGCCATACCGATTCCCGGCGATCACGTGACAATGATGGCCGTGCCGGAAAACCGTCGGATTCTTGCACGTGCGCTTTCCTTATGCTTAAGCAGCACACCACACCCGCGAACAATAGGGCCCTGACGCTATGACAACGCGCTCGCACAATCTCGACAGTTACCTCCCGTCGACTTTCGAAGCCCTAACGCAAGGAGGGGACCCGCGGATCGAACTCGACACCGCCGCAATGATCAACAAATATGGGGGGCGACCGATACCAGATACAGGACTGTTAGCATTTGGCTCCGCCACGGCATCTACTATCTCCCTATCTGGCCACTCTGCTGCGCAACAACTACGCTCCCATCTCTTGAGTAGCTTACGGGAGAGAAATCCGGCGGACGTTTATTTGGAGGAGATGTCGAGGCTGCGTAGTGAATTTATCGACCTGTGTGGCTTAGGAGAACTATCTGGGTTGGAGGCTATTGTATCCGCTTCCGGCACAGATGCTCACATGCTTGTCGCAAGACTGGTGGCCGGGACCAGCTCTCGCACAACGTTGGCGATCATGGTTCAACCGGAAGAGACGGGGAGCGGTGTCGCGCGTGCTTTGGCGGGCGCCTTATATCATCGCTATCCCCCCGCGATGAACCATGAGAATGTGGGAGATTTCGGCGATGTCAATCACGTCGAGTCGATAGCAATTCGCTCAGAGGACGGCAGTCTCCGATCCATTGCTGAGGTTGATGACGAACTTGAAGCAACGGTATTGAGTGCTGTAAAGCAGTATGAGCGCATTTTGATCGTATTAACCGACGTCTCCAAGACCGGCGTGTTGGGCCCCAGTCCGGATCGTGTCCTCGAACTCAAGCGGCGCTGGCCAAACATCATCGAGACTGTCATCGATGCCTCTCAATTCAGGCTGGCATCGAGCACGTTAGTTAGTTACCTCCGTGCGGATAGTATTGTCATCATTACTGGATCAAAGTTTTTTAGCGGCCCTCCATTTTCCGCAATGTTGCTGGTTCCGGCAGACGCAGCATGCAGATTAATGAAGCGGCCGGTCGATCCGGCACTTCGCGTCAATAGCGCGCGCGCAGAGTGGCCGCCACATTGGAATGGCATCATGTCGCTTCACAATGCCAGCAACTTTGGATTGCTTTTGCGGTGGGAGGCTGCCCTCGCTGAACTGCGGGATTTTCACAGCATCCCCGCGGAAGGTATCAGAAAGGTCGTGGAGAACTTCTATAACGCTATTACATCATGGATGAGTAACTCGCAACAGCTTAGTCTCCTGGAACAACCCGCCTTGCAGCGCCGTCCAACGGAAAATCAGTCGACGTGGGATCAGATACCAACGATTTTTCCTTTCATCTTGTTCGAGTTTAATAACCGAAGAAGGCCGCTGCGCGCGGAGGAGACCACCAAAATCTTCAATCGAATGAAAGCAGACCTTGGTGGGAGGGCGCGCGGAGTAAGACGGAAAATATTGTCCGCGCGTTGCGAATTGGGTCAACCCGTTTTATGTGGCGAGATCGATGGGGTTCCTGTTTCTGCGCTGCGGATGAGTCTTAGCGCGCGCTTAATTGTGGAGGCCGTTTGCGAGAAAGATAACAGCGCTGAATATCTAGTAGAACGTGCCATTTCTGTGTTGGAAAAGGTATCTCTTCTCGCTAAGAACAGGGTGCTTGTATCCTGACTTAAAACAATCTTGGTCGAGCGCCGGGCCTACTGGCGGGCGGCGATCGCAATAGTCGAGAGAGCGAGAGATTTGCATTGGCGTTGCTCGAATATGGTAATGATTTTCAAACTCGAACCAGTGGCACACTGACTCCGATTCAAGGCTGTCAGCCAACCTGCAGCGAGAAAATGGCACTGACATCATGAGCAAATAGAAACGATCACTTTGCAGTGCTAGCAGTGATGTGAAGCGGGTCGACCCGTGGGGAGCGCAACTCAATAGTACGGCGTGGATATCCATTCTCGGTCAGAGAATGAGGCCTCTGGACGCGTCTTTCATCAATGGGGGCATTTGATCCAACATGACCGGTTGTCGAGCCGCAGTTCTCCACTATCTCACGCCGCGCGTGCATTGCATATATCAACAGGGAATTGGATTGAGCTTGTGCTCAACGGGGAAGCGCTTGTGGTGTTAGAAGGAAATTTTGTTAAGGAATACAAAGTGGATAGGCATAAACACGGGGGGTACGACAGAAAGACCGGCCAGGGTTTCGGGGAGTTGCCCTTGGTCTCCTGCCAGTCGGTGGAAGCGGTTGAGCCAGCCGAAGCCGCGATCGACCGCCCAGCGGCGCGGCAACGGCACGAAGCCATTTTTCGCCTCAGTCCGCTTGATTATCTGAAGCTCGATCTCTTCGTCGAGTGCGGCCTGTGCAGGCTCTTCGCAGGTATATCCCTGATCGGCGAACGCTACCTTGACCGTCTGGCCTTTGGCGTGCTGAATCTGGCGCGCCAATTCTCCGAACAGAGCATGCTCCTGTTCGTTGGCCGGCATCACATGCGCGGCAAGCAACTGCTCGAAGATATCGACCGCCATATCGACATTACTGCCGCACGGCGGAAAGTCATTGGGCAACAAACGCCACGGCATAGCCGCGCGCACGATCCAGCGCAGTGCATTGAACATCTCGCGCAATTCATTGCAGTGACGCGGCGTGTCTTTGTTCATCAACGTCAGATACGCAGTGGCGAAGTACCAATCTTCATCCGATATATCGGTTGGCTATGGCCTGTGTTCTTTTGTCCCGTCAGGATACAAAGCCCGGCACAAATTGCCTAACGTTCTCTAGATCATTGATGACCCTATCCATTCGGGGGGCTGTAAGAAAGAATATGAGCGATGCAATTTAATGATTCCCGTCGGAGTTCGGAGATGAATTTGAAAATATTTTCTTTGCGAGAGAGGCCGGAACTTATTCCTCTTGTTTTTTCGAGCGAGTTAGATAACATGTGGCCGGACTTTATGCGCCATGATCGAACCGCAAAGCTCTATTTTGGCGCGGGAGTCTTCTCAAGATACTTAGACTTCGCGTATGCTGGGCTTGTCGACGAGGAGGTCGTTGGGCGCGCTTTCGGCGTTCCATTTGCCTCAAACATCGAGGGCCGCATGGAATTGCCGGACGGCGGGTGGGATGAGCTTATCCGCTGGGCTCACGAAGACAGTCTGCTAGGCCGTGAACCAACGACGATAAGCGCACTCGAAATTACCCTACTGCCAAAGGCGAGAGGTTTCGGTAATGCGCTGGCACTGCTGAATGCGTTGAAGCAATGTGGCAAAATGGCGGGATTCTCAAAACTTTCGGTCCCCGTTCGGCCAAGCCAGAAACACCATGTGCCCGGGATGCCGATGCTCGAGTATACCCGACTACAACGCCCCGACGGTTTGCCGATGGATTCTTGGTTGCGAACCCACCTCGGTGCTGGAGGAAGGCTCATGAAAATTGCCCCTTATTCCATGACCATCGTTGGAACGATTTCGGAATGGTCACGATGGACAGGGCAAATATTCGAACATTCCGGAACTGCTGAGGTCGATGGGGCATTGGTGCCGGTGCTCGTTTCAATGGAGCAAAATTGCATCGTTTATGTCGAGCCAAATGTTTGGTTTCAATACGACCTATGATTGATGAAGCTTAATTCTTTCATTTCACGAAGTGAGATACGTCGATATATAAATGATGGCGAAAAAGAAACCTTGGTTTGACATGCGGGCGTTTAAGTACGTACTAGTCTTTACTGTACGATACTGGCGCAAACAGCCTGTGAGAATTTCCGCGATCGCGACGCTCGCATTACTGGCCACCCTTGCCGAGGTGGTGACGCCATTCTTTTCTGGGCGACTGGTGGATGCGCTGACAGCTAGTGGCGGTGATATGGGCTTGAAGTCCGCTGCGTGGCACCATGCAGCAAGTACTTTTGGTTTGCTGATTGCATTGGGAGTTGGCACGACCTTGGCGAGACATTTCACGCTTCACAACATCATGGTGCTGACGTTGAACATGATAAGCGATGTCGCGTCGAACGCATTTTGCCGGGTGCAACGTCTCTCCACCGATTGGCATACGAATAGTTTCGCCGGTTCGACAGTACATAGGATCACGCGCGGTATGTGGGCGCTAGAACTGATGAACGACACGCTGCTTCTCGCGTTGCTGCCTTCGCTGCTGATGCTGGGTGGCGCGACGATACTGCTTGGTGTCCGCTGGCCGCTGATGGGTGTCTTGGTTGGCGCAGGCTCGCTGCTGTACATTGCGGTCGCAGTGTCGCTATCGCTCGGCTATGTAGCGCCCGCCGCGCACATCAGCAATCTGTGGGACACCCGCATGGGAGGTAGGCTTGCCGACGCGATAGCCTGTAACTCGCTCGTGAAAGCGTTTGGCGCCGAGAGCCGAGAAGAAGCTAGGTTTGCCCGCATAGTCAGCAAGTGGCGTAAGCATGCGGCTCGCATGTGGGCGCGCAGTACGACCAATGGTGGAGTCCAGAGCGGCATGCTCGTGCTGATGCAAACCGCGATGCTCAGTGCCGCACTATGGTTCCGCGTGCGCGATGAAGCAAGCGTCGGTGACATCGCGTTTGCGCTAACAATGTTCTATGTCTTGCAAGGTTATCTACGCGAAGTTGGGATGCACGTACGCAACCTGCAACGCTCTGTGAATGATATGCAGCAACTAGTTTTGCTTGAGCGAGAGAGATCTGGCATCGAGGACCGGCCAGGTGCGCGTCCTATCGAGATTCGACGAGGGGAGATTTGCTTCGAGCGAGTGACTTTCCAATACGACAAAGTCCGGGAGCCTTTGTACAAGGATTTCTCAGTAACCATTGCGCCCGGTGAGCGCGTTGGGCTGGTGGGCCGTTCAGGGGCGGGAAAGACTACGTTCATAAAACTAATCCAGCGGCTCTACGATCTCAGCGATGGTCGCATAAGGATTGACGGGCAAGACATTTCCCAAGTTGAGCAGACTTCGCTGCGACGGCAGATCGCTATCGTGCAACAAGAGCCGTTGTTGTTTCACCGTTCGCTCGCGGAGAACATCGCATATGGTAAGCCGGACGCGACGCAGGCCGAGATCGAGCAAGCTTCCGCGCTAGCGAACGCGCACGAGTTCATTGCCGCGTTACCGAACGGATATGCCACGCTGGTGGGCGATCGCGGCGTGAAGCTTTCGGGCGGTGAACGTCAGCGAGTGGCTATCGCTCGTGCTTTCTTGGCAGACGCGCCAATCCTTATTCTCGATGAAGCGACCTCGAACCTTGACGGCGAAAGTGAAGTGCTGATTCAGCAGGCGATGGAGCGGTTGATGGTTGGGCGTACGACACTCGTGGCTGCGCACCGCCTGTCCACGGTTCGTGCGCTCGATCGGCTGCTGGTGTTTGATCACGGCCGCCTCGTCGAGGAAGGAAGCCACGACCGGCTCGTTCAGCTCGATGATAGTACTTACCGTCGGTTGTTTGATCAGCAGGGATTCGGGTTAGCTCGCGAGATTTGACGACGTTGTGTGCTGCCGTTGCTGACGAGCGGATCAAACGGCGACAAGTCGGAAGCGTTTCGCGGCGCCACCCGACTGTCGTATAGTTCGTTTGGTTCCCCTCCGGTTTGCCTGTGAGGTTCTCAATGATCTTCCTTTAGGGCCGATTGATTGAGATGGGAGATCAGGTCAAGCTAATGCCGGCGAAGCTCGTCCAGCCATGCAATATCGGCAACAAGAACGATCCCGCTGACGCTCGCGCGATCTGGATGGCCTTGGTCTGGACTGCGATAACGATTGCGCGTTCATGAACCCGGCCGTCTTTGATTTCTTCAAGGCAACGGGTATCGAGATGGTGCGCTGGCGTGGCTGCAAGAAAAACGATCAGGCGCGGGTCGCGCAAAAGAATGGCGCCGTCTGTACGTCATCTGGTGGGGGACGGCAGGCTACAAGGTCTCGAAGCCACAGAAAACTCTTGCCTCGCTTTATCAAGTGTCGCGGCTGTATATCAACTTCTTCCAACCGTCATTCAAACTGAAATCAAAGACAGGTCACGGCGCCAAGGTGACAAAGCGCTATGAGGCGAGTTTGACGCCGCCCGAAAAGGACGTACACCCCAGGATCGAGAGCGTGTGCGGCATGGCTGAGTTTGATGATGGCGCACTATGCGGACATGCTGGTCCTGATCGCATTGCCTCTGGGTCGGGACGCTGGTGGCGCAATACCTTTTTTTTCGCGTCCGGGCAGCGATCGCGGTGAGGCCATGACAAAGGGAGATACCTTCAGCTTCTATCAGCGTATCTGTGTGGCGCGCGGCCTCCATCACGGCCAAAGCTGGACGTGTGTTCTGGTGCTGTACGGTATCGTCACGCTGTTTCCGTCGCCGATCGCGGCGCTGCTCGAATGGAAGGTTAGCGCGACCACCGTCATATCCGTCATGCCTCTATTGCTAGCGGTATTCGCAATTGACATCACGGATACGGTGGACTTCTCGGTCTATTCCGTGTCGGGAGCGTTGCTGGGCTTCACGATTCTCTTCGCACACACCTATGCGTCCGGGTTGCGCGCGTCTGGACCCGAGCGGACGGGCGATCGGGGGCATAGCGGCAATGCTGATGGTGGGGCGGCGTTCGAGTTGATTCTGTTCAATTCATGCGTCGAACCAAGCGTCGTTCGCCGGCCGTTCGCGACCTGATTCTTCCGCCGTGCCGATTGTGCTCGACGGTGACGACAATTTTCAGCCCAAACGTGGCGGATTTGCTAAAGTTGGTTGTAGAGTCGTTGACTTTGGTGGCGTCCGACCTTCATCGCGGTCAGTTTGCGGACGACCACCGGGTCAGCACCGTCGTGTTCGCGCGCGGCAGCAGCGCGAGCGCCGTGCGGCCGGCGCGCTGCGTGCGCCCAGCGTTGTCGAGCAGCACGAACGGTAGCTCGCGCAGTTGCCAATCCCGCGAGGGCACCGCCGGATCACGCGGCGGCAATAGGGCGATCGGCGTGCTCAAAGGCCACTCTCTCTGTGGATTGCGTTATTCAGAGTTGGTCTTGTACCCGCACGATACGCGTAGTGTGAGTCAGCGGATCGCGATAGACGAGGGTCGTGCGATCCACTTCGGCGCGCTCATGCTGCACACTGCCGTGGACTAAAAAGTCCAGCCTGAACAAACCGTAGAGCCTTAAGCGTTGGGGGTTTCCGGCGGAAATCGTGTTGTTGGAATTGCAGAGACCTGGCATATTGCTGGGTATAGCCTGCAAATTCTGGCGAGGTTTAGATGG
>NZ_JBFPKN010000064.1:0-9094 GCF_040948805.1 Paraburkholderia sp. BR13439
TCTCCTTGAATTCCTTGCTATGCCGCCGGCGCCGTGTCGGCTGCACCACATCCTGGACAACCTCGACTTCGTCCGTCATGTACACCTGTCCATTTAAAATTTGAATGGACATGATCGTCGGGCGGCATGACTTGCCGATCAAGATGACTTCGCCGGGTGCTTACCGCGCAGGGCACGGTATTCCGCTACCACATCGTTGATCCCGTAGCCATGCGCGAGACGATCGTCCGCGTGCTCGCGGGCGACCCTGTCCAAAGCGGATTGTGCATCGTGCCGATCGCCGTACGACTTGGCCTTCTGCTGCGCGTCAGTTTGCGGTTCGCGCATATCTGCCGCAATCCACATCAGGATGTCACAAGCCGAGTTCCGCAGCTGGGTCTCGGTGAGACGGGTGTCCGTCAGGCTGACTGTGCGCGCATATTCTGTCCAGTCCGCAACCAGCGCAGAAAGATTGGTTTCAATGAAGTCCGACGGGCTCATGATTCCCTCGGTCGTTGACGGCCGCCATGCGACCAGTGGCGCTGCGGGAAAGCGGATAGCTGCGCGGCGCCCAGTGCCAGCGGGACCCCGGCAGAGCTGTCGCGACGGGGGATCACCTTGTCCACCAGGTCCGCGCAATGGCCTGACAGCGCGGTCCAGCAGAATACAGGTTCGTGGTCACCGCCGCTTTCGAGCAGGGTGATGCCAGCGCTACCGGCGTTGCACAGTGTAAGAGCGATGTCGGCCAGTACCTGCAGCACGGGACTGGCCGACCCGGCGAGCGCCTGCGCGAGTCGATGCGGGCGTTGTTTTCCGCCGCAAAATCAGGCGCCGGCCGGGACGTCCTTCCACTTCCGGGGTAATGAGCGCTCCCGCTCGCCGGACGCGGCTCACGACAGGCGACGCGGACGGTTCGATCGTAAGAACCTCCGGAATTTCATTGGTCGCATAGCGCGGGAAAAAACTACCGACTGAGTAAATTTTAGTGCGTGCTACGCAACCGGGCCAGCGCTGCAACGCCAGCGGCCGCGGCGCCACCCCGAATTATTCGGCGCGGGCCGCCGCACCGCGCATATCAGCGGCCATCACGTCTAAACCGGCGTCAGCCGTGGTCTGGCCAAGCCAGTGACTTCCGACTTGCTTATCGTTCTGTTGGCGGTATTGCCTGTTTCCGGCTCGCGGAGAAAGGTGGCGAACCTCTCTGAATCAAATAACCAGTTGCTAAGGGATATTCGAACCCTCAAAGATGGTCTCGCGGCCGCCCATGCAGAACCGGACAAGGGTTCTGGCTTTGCATAACAGACGATGCATGGTTATCCTTTTTATTCCAGCCAACGTCCCGATGGCAATGACAACCGCAAAAGTCTGTCGATATGTGGTTGTGACGGAAGAAAGATACGACCGGGATGCATGGCGTTCGGAGTTCTTTGTCAGCGTCGAAGATCCGGACCCCGCCGCGGCTTTATTCCATGAGGGTGACTGCAGTCCGCGGTTCGAAACTGCCGATGCTGCTGCGAGCGAGGCGCTTCGGCGAGGTGTCGAATTCGCCAGTTCGTTGCCCGACCCTTACGTGATCGGACTATTGACGCTTCGCAGCTAGAGCCGGCTCGATTGCAGGCCGCCGCGAATAACGCCGCACGGACATCGAGATCAGCCACAAGGAGACTCCAGACTGCTGCGCGCGAGATGCCCGTCACGCCTCGACGTCAAAACCGCCGTCATGTTAACGGTGCTCACCCTCTGCCGAGGACAAGGGGGCCGTCCCGAGCCGACGTGCGCCTTACGAAACGAAGTCTGTGGCGCCCATGGCAGGTAAGCCCTGCGGGGATGGAACAGGACGGATCTGTCAGCTTGATGGCTTCGCAATGGAAGTCGCCGTCCAGCCGCATATCAGCCGGATGCTGCACCGCGACGGCACCATCGTGGCATGACGATCGCCTTCGAAAAAGTCTTTCCCACATATTGATCTATCGCGCATTCCAGCATTAAGATGATCGCCTTGGCGCGCGACCTCCTACCCGAACAGGAGCGCATTCCGCAGCCGCCATCCCCGAAATGATCCTGCTCGCGAAGCGAGGCCGACGGATCAGGTTCCCAGCGAAACGGCAGGTGTAGCCAGGAGACGGAGATGCTAAGTCCACGTGAATTCGCCACCCCCATGCTGCTCAAGGATGCGCCCGACCTGATGTGTCTGGACGGTGCGGATCTGGAGGCGCTTCTGGACCGCCAGCTCGTCACGCTGGAACAACTCGCATCCGGCCAGCAACGCCCGCTCATTACCAGCGACGGACACCTGCTCCTCAAGGCTGCCGCTCGTGTCCCGAACGACGAATGACACATCTTGCGTAATCCGTTCCGCAGTCAAGGAGTATTCCGTGGCCGAATCGTGGACAGGAATCGCCGTCGGTCTGTTTGGGCTGACTTCCGCCGTGCTGCTGGTTGCCGCTCACTATCGACGCGAATTGATCCGGCGGCGGCAACTCAGGCAGATGGACCATCGTCATTGTTGGGACGTGATGCAGCACAGGCGCTGAATGGGCGCTTTCGGATACAAAGCGCTCTTCGAAATGTCCAATTGCCGACAGAGGCGAACATCGCCTCATGGCCGACAAGGCCCGCTCGATGTTCGCGTGACCGGTCATTCGCTGATGCGTGAGCGATTTTGCAGACAGCATCTGCAAAATTCGTTCGGTCGGCCAAACTGCCCTTCTATTTGCAAGACGGTTTGTGGCGAAGCTGAGAGAGTGGTGACGGGAACTGACGGTTAGTTGCGATTTTGCACACCGATGCGAGTTGACAAATTTCTATCCGCAGTTGAGACAGATTTAATATGTTCTACGGCAATGGAAAGCGCGAACTTCTGACGCTATACGACATTGTCGGTACGCCGATTCGGCGGCACCGTAAGGTCAAGGGTGTCGCAAACCCGTTCGACCCGCAGTAGGAAAGTTATTTCGAAGAGCGGTTAGGCTTCGCGATGATGGACTCGCTCAAGGGCCGGATGCGGCTGATCCGGTTGTGGCTCGATCAGCAGCGGTCCTGTCCAGCCTGGCATCAGTTGATCACGAAATCCAGTGGGTGGCGTCTACTTCACTTGGAACGAAAGATCGATGGCGGAAAGGACACGATTCGTAACCTGACGATGCTTCACCGGATTGTCATCGGATCGCGCGTGCCCTCGGAGTCTCAGTAGTGAAACCGTTCCCGGCAATGGGGCTTTGAAAGGCTTTGGCCGTGTGCGGGGAAACTCGCATGCACGATTCTTAGGGGGCGGCGGTGCAGTAATGCACCGCTGCTACCCGACCTCAATACCAATTCAGGCAACGTCCCGAGGAAACCACGATCGGTCCCATTCCACAATTGCGTAGGAATACGACCTATATGTTGAATCTTTGGTCTTGACAGATTTTCGTCAGGTATTGGAACTGGTCCTTTTGGTGTTCACTCGCCCGGTTAAAGCTGATTCCAGCCCCGGTCGAATCCAGGCACACGACCGCAGCCGCGGACTCTTCCCGGCATTTCGAGTTACCGGCGAGCTGCCCTGCGGCCTTGGCGCGACGCTGCGATCGCTTCGCGCAGATCCTCCAGCATCGCACTGACGTGCACACCCGCGAGATCGCGCGCGGCCTGCGCGGCACCAAGTTCGCGGCGCAGTTCACCCATTTCGAACTCGAGCTGACGGATCCTCGCACGTGCGTCCTTGAGCGCGGCCGTCGTCAGCTGCAGCTCGCGTGCGCTCTCGTCGTCCGCATTGGATGACACCCCTTGGCCGGCCCGTGCATGCAGCGGCGCGACGCTCTCGCGCAGCAGTTCGCGCAACAATGGCGTGAGCGAGGCGCGCAGCGCGTCAGCATCGACGGTGACGGGATGTCGGGCGTCTTCACGTTTCCTGCGCTGCGCCACCGCGGACAGTTGTTTTACGGCGGCAGCCGTTGCTACGCGCGAGTCAGCAGGAAGCAGCGCGGACGCTTCGGCAGCCGCCTGTACGGCGCCACGCTCGAGCGCCTGCGCGCGCAACACCGCGGACTGGATTGTCGGCGTACTGGGGCGCCGACGTACTCCGACCTGCGGCGCGACATCCCGCAACAACCGACCGTAGGTCGTGGCGCCATAGACACGGCCCGTCGTAGCGCGTACCGCCGCAACGAGCCCGTCCAGAAAACCCGTGTTGTCCCGAGGGAAGTGACGGTCGAGCATCGCAACCGCACTCGAGATTGCGCGCACCTGCGAGTCGCTCCATTCGATTCGGGGTCGTCCCATTTGCCGCACCCTCAGAACAGCAACGCCTGGCGCGGATCGCGCGCGGGCGGCCGGGAGGCGGTGGCCCCCTTGCGACTGCGCGCGGAGGCGCGGCGCTGTGCAACGCGGCGCAGATGCGCGATCAGGGACACGATCTCGACGCCCGCCGTAAGGGTCAGCGCAAAGCGGCCAATCTCACCCGGCGCAGTCGCCGAACCCGCGCGCAGCGACGGCCGCAGCGCCAGGCGCCGCGCGCGGGCGAGCAACTGGCCGCGGCTCATTCCGGGCCAGCAGTCGGCGACGAACTGGCGGACGGTGGCGGGCAGTGACTCGGGCGCGACATCGCCAGGCAGCGCCAGGGCAATGAGTTCGAATGCATTAGCCATCGTGGAACCATCTCCTTCTATCACCTCACGCGAATCGGACTGAGCGCTGACCACGCGGTCGCCGCCAGCGACGCGTGCAATCCAGCGTCGCCCCAATTCGGTCACCTGAGGTATAAATAATGCGCATTATTATACCTCTCCTCCTCACTGCCTGGCACCGCCACCTGGATATGGCAAACAGGCAGGCCTGTATAAAGTACCCGCGCTGGATCACTTCGGTACGGTCGCGGCTTCGCGCATAGCGACGGCGGAAAATCAGGGCAGCGGTACGCTCCGCCACCTGCCGAACGTACGCAGCCAAGGACACGGGATCCCGACATTGCAATTGGCAAAAGGTGAGCTAGAATCAGGTGCACTCTTCACCGGGAGATTGCTCACCATGCAAATGGAAAGCTGGGTCGGGACAATCGAGCGCGAATGGCATCAGTTGCGCCACGCTGACCCTACACTGGATGTCGAAAAGTTCTCGCGCCACGTCATTGCGGCAAACAAGACTGGATTCCTGTCACCGGAGTCGCTCGCGGCGATCGCAAATGCACTGCTCACCAGCACGTTAAACCGCGCACCCCATCTGGGCCGCTGGTTGCTGGAGCGTATTGGCGCGAACCGCCATCCCGCCTGGCGAATGGCCATGGCTATTTCTCTCGTCACACCAACAGGAGGAGAGGCGGACTTTGGCAGAGGTAACGCGATTCTTGAAGACGTGATGAAGGACGAGACCGCGGACGGTCGTCTGCGCGGCCTGGCCGCCGCGGCGCTTGCCGACAGTGCACGGCTCGGGCGCGGCATGCAGCTGGACGCAATCCGTGCGCGCTCGCTGTACGAGCAGGCCATTGACCTGGGACACAATGCCTCAGCACACAACCTCGGACTTTTCTGGGAAGGTGTCTGGGGTGCGGAAGACAATAGCGTTGTCCGGGAGCGCACAAAGGCCATGCAAAGTTATCGACGCGGTGGCGAAGATAAACGTTGCCAACGCCGTCTGGAAGCGCTGGGTTGAGACCCTGTCGGCGTGACACCCCGCGCGAAACGGTGTCTCACTTCGAATCATGGATGACGTTTCAATGACTGTTTCCTCCTTTGCGTCACCCTTTTGCGGTCAGCCGCTCCACCGCTGCAAGGTAGCGGGCCTGGGAATCGTCAACATTGCCTTTCTGCCCCGCGCTCAGAACGTCGTACAGATGCCCGGCGACCACCGAGCCGATCGCGTGAATAGCATCGTGCCGCGTCAGTCCTTCGCTTATGAGGCGATGCATGGCCAGGACCACAGGGTCGAGACCCATCGCAATCTGGTTTTCCACGACGGTATGAAGCACGGCGTGTGCGGTGACATTTGGAAGTTTGACGTGCGCCGCCCGATGCCAGGCCTCGGCCAGGGCAATGCGCTCCTGTTCGTCGAGTTCGAGCCATGAGTCAGGCTCGGGCGCGTTTTGAGGGTTGTACGCTTCCATGCTTCACTCCTTTCAGTAACTGATCCGCACTGTAGATCACCCTCAGCCCGCAAAAGCGGCAGACCGCTTGCCTTCACATTATTGGGCCGCGCAGGGGAGTTTGTATGGCGCGGCAGGAAATGAGGCCGCAAAGACGCAACTACTCCATTACCGGGCTCTTAGAATAGCCCGGTTTGCCTCTCGTCCTGCGCTGGCGGCAAAGAGGCTCGGGCGCGCCGGGCCCCGCCGCGACGCGCGAGTCGGCGCACATGAGCTACGAGCTCGGCGCGCGCATCGTCGGTCACCAATACGAGTGCATAAAACTGCACGCCGTCGGGCCTGCGTTCGGGGCGCGCCCGCAGTGAAGCGCGCAACGCGAACCGACGTGCGCGGTCGAGCAACTGCGCCCGGCTCATTCCGGGCCAGCACGCGGCGACGAATTGGGATACGGGCGCCGGGAGCGATTCAGGTGCGCAATTGGCGGGCAGCGCCAGAGCCACGAGTTCGAGGCGATAGGCCATGCGAAGCGGAGAAGTCCGGAACATATAATCGTGGTGGAAACTGTGTTGCGCGACAACGGTCTCGCGGCGCTTTTTATCCAGCAATCGCGGCCTTGGAGAAGTCGCTCGTTACTACGTCTACGTCCAGGCGGCTCGCCTGAAACGACGTCGGTTCGCCCCCCGTCTGGTAACGATCCATAAGTAACAGTTGTTCATCGTAGGCTAGGTCCGCTACAAATTACGTATCATTCACTACGACAGAATCGACGGCGCCTAGACGCCATCGTTTTACGACCGCACCGATCAGCTTTTTGCTACCCCTAGCAAAAATTCGCCGTGAAACAAATGTCGGGAACAGCGGAGAAGCGTTGACGAACGGGGCTTCCAAGCAATTGAAAACAGTTTCGCAATGTTTCACGAAGGTACCGTATCCGCCGCCGCTATGGTTCGGGGACCCGGCTATTAGATCGGGGTCGCTGTTGGTTCCGTAACAGAAACCGGTACGGTGTTAGCGGTGGCAGTTAACTTGGCATAACTAAATGAAAGCCGTCGGGCTCAGTCCAAGCCTTAGACCCCTGCGCGACGGACCCACGCCGCAACTCTATCGCTGGGGGGCAGGCTCAGGAGAAGCGTTTATCCTGCCAAACAGCACCTCGAGCACCGTTAATGACGAGCAGCGTCGTACGTCGTGCAGGCCGACCCAGCTTTTTAAAAGCCGTGTCCGACAGCTTCTTGTGCTGTGGATGCTCGAAGCACAGTCGTCGAATGGCGGCTGCGGGCACCGCTTCGTCGATCAGGCCGTGGCAATGCGGAATGTAGATAACGGTGCACCTCGGTGTGATCCAGTTCGCGCAGACGCCTTGCTGATCTTCCGTCGGGCTCAGCGAGGATGCGCCTAGAAGTTCAAGTATCCGCTGGTCGACTGGTCGTGTCGCTGGCAGGCACGAACCGGCGGCAGTTGTGACGTTATTTCGCATGGGAGTCTAGGACCTGGGCCAAGTGACTTGCAGAATGACAGCAGAGCAGCGCTCGCGGACCGCTCACCACGTTTGGCCGGCTATACGCGGTGACAAGCGGTCCGGGTGTAATGAAGCGACCACGATGGAGAGATTGCGATGCTGTCATAACTGCGGAGTCAAGAATCCGCCTGGTACGCCACGGATTCGGGGCTCGCTCCCGAGTGCCACCCTCGGGAGCCGTCCCCCGAAATCATCGCGGACCGCGCTTGTATTTCCCCGTGCGGCGCACGGGCCGCAGCAAGGCTGCATGCGATCGTGAACTGGCATCCGCGAATTCGGCAACGCTCGGCGCGCTTGCACTGATGCGGGACAAGATGAGCAAGAACCTGATGGAAATCGGTGCGCACTCGTCACCCATGCCTTGGTGATATTCGAACGCATCGGCCGCGTGACGGCAGAGCTAAGCGGCAGCCACGGATAAATCGTAGAACGGGCTATTGCAGGTTCCGAGTAACGATATCTCGATGCGTGCCTATCTGTATCACTGGCCCGATTCGCGAGACGCTGCGCCCCTGTTATAACGAATTGGAGCGACTCATTCTTAGGTATGTATGCCGTGAGCAGACCGCGATGTCGAGCATTGGTACCCATGTGTGCGATCGCCACTTGTAGTTCATGGCTAACTCGGATCCAAAAGGGATCGGCGAGGGCAAACTGAGGCGTTCATTGCGGTGGCGTCCGCTTGTCGGCCCGCTTTCGCCGGAGTTGCAGCGGTTCGCGGTGCTCGTGCTAGTGGGTTTCCAGAGGGGCTGGTAGCCGTGCAAAATCTATCCGGCAAAAACCCTGGGCGGCAGGCGATCTCCTGGCTACCGGCTAGAATGAATATCACATCGCCGTCGACAAGACGCTGCCCCAGCTGCTCTAGCGTCGCTCGCCGCGCCTGACGGCATCCCCGACCGGATTTGTGCGCGTTACACCGAGCCGGCGCCCAGCCGCCCGTGTTGCCGAAAGAGCCTGCCTTCGGGGCGCGTCCGAAAGGGAAGTCGACGTCTTGTGCGCGCGCTGTGCTTCCGTGGCCACGACGTGGTGCTCAACTTCACGGTCTGGCGCTTTTGTCGTCCCTCGTCGTGCCGAACACGGTCGAAGCAAAGGTAAGTTATCTGGGTGCCCGCGGGATGCTCACCGGGGACAAGTTCGAGTCGAATTCGCTTTTCGACGTCCTGACCTCTGATGCTGTTGTTGAAAGGCATCACGAAAGTGTGCCGGTGTTGATTGCAACATACGGTATCTCGACGAAGCCAGTCGTCTACGCGGCTTTTCTTCTCGATGGCGTTGTTGTTGGCAGGAACGCGATTAGAGGGTGTTAGGCACTTTTGCTAAGGGTTGCAAAGTGAACAAGCATAAGCACGGAGAAGACGACGAAGTGCAAGCCAGCCAGAGTTTCGGGCAATCGCTCGTAGTCTCGTGCGAGTCGGCGGAAGCGGTTGAGCCAGCCGAAGCTGCGCTCAACCACCCAGCGGCGCGGCAACAGCACGAAGCCTTTTTTCGCCTCGGGCAACTTGATGACCTGAAGTTCAATCCCCTCGTCAAGCGCCGCCTGT
>NZ_JBFPKN010000065.1:0-8979 GCF_040948805.1 Paraburkholderia sp. BR13439
GCCCGGGCCTCGACTTCGTTGCGCGCGGCACGATCCCGGAGAACCCGGCCGAGCTGCTGGTGGGCGAGCGCATGCAGCAGTTCCTCGCGAAGACGAGCGACTACGATATCGTGCTGATCGACACACCACCCGTGCTGGCCGTATCCGACGCGACCGCGCTCGCGGATAGCTGCGGCACCGTGCTGCTGGTGACGCGCTTCGAGACGACTTCCATCGCGCAGGTGCAGGAAGCGACCGCGCAGCTCAAGCAGGCGAATGCCCGGGTGAAGGGTGTGATCTTCAACGGGATCGACACGGATGTCTATCGTTACAGTCTGGGCGCGCGAGCTGGCCTCTATCGCAATGCTTCCTACCTCGACGCACTGCCTGCCAGTGGAGAGACAAAGAAGAACTAACCTTCGCGACGCGAGGGCCACGCTCGATTTCTCACCGCTCACTGCGTTCGCCGGCCACTGGATCTGCCTGATGGCGCTTTCGAAAGCTGAGCGCACGGGCGCCGACGTCCTCATCTATGGCTGCATCCTTCTGATTCCTACTTTCGTGCCGGTCGCCATTGTCACGACTCGGCTCGAATGTTGATTCCTGCAGCCTTTCAAGCTTCTCGGGCTTCCGCCTATCGCGCTGCCGGCACCTTCGCGTTCGGCTACCGTGTCGGCCATCTTTGTACGTCATACTTTACTGAATCCGCCCGTTGGCCAAGAGGCCATTGCCATTCTGGAGATTGGCGCCGAGAGGGGGGCTAAACCCGTGGTATAGTGAGTTTCGTTATTAGATCGGTATTCATTTGCAAATAGGACACTGTGCTTTTGTCAATCTCTGCCGGACTTTAGGTCGCCTTCATCGCACTGTCCGGTGCCGCTACGGAATATCCCAGACCATAGCTACGCCACCGATGACATCGTGCTGATCAAATTCACAATATTTCGATGTGGTCGTAAGGGGAGTGGAAGATGGTAACTTTCTTGACGCATGCCGCCTGCCTGCTGATCGGCGTAGCGATTGGGGTCTTTGCGTGCGCGCTTTGCGTTGCGCGTGCGAGAGGATCAAAGGAGGATGATTAGTCGCATCGCCCTTTTATGATTCGTCTGTCATTGCGGATGTCCGCGGTTTCCCCATTTCAAAGCTATCAAGCACGTTGGAGCAGGGCAAAACAACAAAAATGACGCAAACTCCAGAGTCGGAGTTCGCGTTCACCTGATCAATCGCGATAGGCGGGTTCACTTGACTGGCGTCACGTAGGGGGCCGACAGGAATCGCTGCGCTCGCGGGATCGTCGCGGTGTATGCGCGAATGGCGGCCGCAAGCTGCGGACAAATCAGGTTACGGTTGTAATCGTAGATCGAATAGCCGTCGCCTTCTCCGTTACTCGGGTCGCCGTTACGCACGACATACCAGAACGCCTTTGCCACAGAACCGTTGTCCATCAAAACTTTCAACTGGTTGAATGCCGCGAGTTGCCCGGCGTCGGTGCGGCTCTTACCGTTGTTGGTTTCCGTAATCCAGATCGGCTTGGAACCGCTGGCAACCAGATTCGACACGGTTGTGTTGAACGACTGCATCAGCAAGTGGTAGTCGGCGCTGCTGAGGTACGGGTGAACGTCGACGACATCGATCGTGGTGTTCAACGGGCTGGCTGGGCTCTTCGAGTTGTTGCCCATTGCCTTGATGTAGTCGGTCGCCTGGATCAGCTCGTTGCCTGCGGGCGGCTGCCAGCCGTTATTCGGGTACGTCGAGTTGTAGAAGTAGGAGATGCCCTGAGTGTGCAGAACCGTCTTATAGCCCGACTGCCTTTTCAAGTTCAGGATCTGTTTGGCTTCCGAATAGAGCGTCTTGCTGCGATCCAGAATGTAGCCGTAGATACCGTGCGGATCACCGTAAGATGGGTCCGAGGCGGAGAACGACCAGTTGGTTTCATTGAACAGTTCGATGTCAGCCGTAAACGGCAATGCGACGTCCATCAACGCGCCGAAATACTTCGTGAACGCCGCGTCGCAGAAGTCGAGTCGCGCTGAGGATGCGCTCGGCGGATTCTGGGTAGCCGGGCATTGGTATGCACTAGACGGCGCGTACATGCCCACCAGGAAAAGAATCTTCATACCGCGCGTGCGCGCGGCGTTCAGAAGCGCCTTCAGAAAGGTCACCTTCTTGGGATCCAGCGTGCTGCCGTCGGCCAGCGTCATGAAGTCCCATGAAACACCGAGGCGAACCGTACCGACGCCTAAACCGGCAATCAGATCCAGGTCCTTCGAGCATTCGCTCAGCGCCTTCTGATCCGCACTCCACAGATTGCAGTTCACGTCCATTGCAAAACGGTCGTTTCCGCTTCCGGTGGGCGGCGGCTGCAGCGCCGCGAGCCGCTGAGCATTGGCGGTAGCCGCGTCCATTGTATTGGCGTGACCATTCTTCGCGAAGGCCGACATTGGCTGCCCACACAAAAGTGTTAAGGCGGCGAACAAGAAGATGAAATTGGGTTTCATATCTTAACTATAAAGGTAGACACCCAGAATTGGTCCAAAAACGTGAAAGTTAAGTGTGCAGATGAACATCAATTGTTGAAGCGAACGCATTGGTCGCACGAATACGTCAAACACGCGCATCAGACACGGCGTCGGCGTTACAAGCACAAGATCAACGAAGTTTTCGTGTCTAGCTCGACAATGCTCGAATAGTCCGGCCGTGTGCGGGAACGCACATCGGGTCGAGTGCCGAGCCGGGATACTTTTTCGACTTGGAAGCGCAGCGACGAGTGGTCGCATAGGCTTTGGTGCGATAGTCCATAAAACAGGCTGTTGTTCATCAAGTTTCATTTTTGACCTTCATTGAACGCAGAATTAACGCAAATTTTGGTGCTGAAACAGTCGTCTCTCTTTAGACAATTTGGAAATCGAAAGATTTGGAAAGCGCGGTTTAACCGTCTGATAAAAGCAGGTCTCTGATGTGGTCGCTTTGTCATGGTATCTATAAGTGGTACCCAGCGATAAGAGCAATCAAGAGCGAAGTCATCAATTCGAATTCTGCGTATCTGATTTGATAAAAGACCAGTCGGTGCGCCTGTTGAAGATGACGTGTCGCGAGCGAACTGTACGATGGCGTCTTTATGCGCTATTACTAACATTCAGTCGCGGAGTCAGATGTTACGCTGGTCCCGAAGTCATCAGTGAATCAATGAATTAGCCGCACTAAATGATTCACTTCCACACCAAAATCTGTTTTGCAAGCGCAAAGTGCCTACGCCGGCACCTTCCCCACGAGTTTCCGAACTAAGGAGATAGCATGTTCGAATCCAACGCCGCCGCGGATCCGAAACTGGAAGAGGCGTGCCTTGAGGCGAATTCAAAAAAAGTCGCTGTGGATGACTCGCATCCGCCAAGCGAGAACCTCGTGGGTGCAAGGTGGGATGACGCAGTGAAGAGAGTAATGGACGTTTGCGGAGCGTCAGTTCTGCTCATACTTCTCTCTCCGGTTCTACTGATCATTGCGCTCGTCGTCATGAGCGACCACGGAAACGCCGTATATGGTCATCCGAGAATTGGCCGGGGAGGACGTACTTTCAAGTGCCTTAAGTTCCGCTCCATGGTCAAGAATTCGGATGAAGTTCTTGCCAAACTGCTCGCAACAGATCCGCAGGCTCGTGCGGAATGGGACCGAGATTTCAAGCTTAAAAACGACATTCGGGTGACGCCGGTTGGCCGTATTCTGCGCAAGACGAGCCTCGATGAGTTGCCGCAACTCTGGAATGTGCTGCGTGGCGATATGAGCCTGGTTGGTCCCCGTCCTATTGTCCAGAAGGAGTTGGCCCGATATGGCCGTGATGTTCGTTACTACCTGGCGCTGAAGCCCGGAATGACGGGTCTATGGCAGGTCAGTGGCCGCAACGATGTGGACTATCCGACGCGGGTTTCGCTCGACGTCAGATACGCAATGAACCGCTCGCTGGCATTCGATATATCGATTCTTCTGAAAACCGTCAAAGTGGTGTTCGCAAAAGACGGAGCCTACTGATCCCGGCTGAGGTTCCAATGTCGTGGATTGCATGTCGTCCCGATCGCCGTGACCGATCGGGTGAAGTGATCCGCTATTGCTGAGCAATTCACGAGAAAAAGTTATGAGAGTGGTCCACGTAATTGAATCGACTGCCACAGGAACGCTTGCAGTTGTGAGCACGCTTGCGACGCGGCTCGCCAAGGAAGGTCACGAGGTTTATGTGATCTATTCCGAGCGCGAGGAAACGCCGAAGAACTTGCGCGCAATGTTTCACTCTGATGTCGTCCTGCAGCATCTGCAGATGAAAGGACCATCATTGGCGCACATCATGTCCGTGTTGCGCCAGCAACTCATCCGATTGAACCCGGACATTGTCCATATGCATTCGTCGTTCGCGGGTTTCCTTGGACGAATGGCGACCTTGTTTGCGTTGCCGTCAACGGCGCTTTTATATAGCCCCCATTGCATTTCCTTTGTACGGCGGGACATTGGCAGGTTGAAGCGATACTGTTTTGCCGCCTTGGAGTGGCTTGCATGTTTGAAGAGCTGCACATATGTCGGCTGCTCTGAGAGCGAATGCGCGGCGATCCGCCGCTATCTTCGGCGCGATGCAGTACTGGTCGAGAACGCGATCGATCGGGCTGTCGGTGCACAGGGCGACACTCGTCTGAGAGGCGCTGAAAAAGTCGGGTCGACGAAACGGCGAATCATTGCGACTGTCGGCGGCATTCGTGTGCAAAAGAATCCGCAACTATTCGCGGAGATTGCACGATCGTTTGATCGGGACGACGCGGAATTTGTATGGATCGGCGACGGCGACGCAGGTCTCCGGAGGACGCTCGAGGACGCTGGTGTGCGTGTGACCGGTTGGCTTACGCGTGCTGACGTGATCGAAACTGTCGTGCAAGCGGATATCTATTTGTCGACAGCTTCCTGGGAGGGGATGCCCATCTCCCTGATCGAGGCAATGACGCTCGGCACACCCGTTGTGGCGTCGGATTGTCCGGGCAATATAGATACCATTCGCCACAATTCGACAGGCGTCCTTTATCGGACGGCTGCGGAAGCGACATCGCTGATCCAGGAGATGCTAACCGACGAGAAATTTCGTGAAGGTTTGTCCCGCCGGGCGCAGGAGGAGGGGCGTAATCGATTCAGTGAAGATCGCTTCTTCAACAACATCGAGCTGCTTTATTCGACCCAACTGCGGAGCATTCGCGAGGGCCGTGCGGTGCTGAGCGAGTAAAAAAGCGCTCGTAGTCGCTGATAATAGAAATGGTTTGCGCGGGTTTTCGCGCAAACCATTTTATTTTTTAGATCCTCGCGAGATAACGCTCCACGCCCGAGGCGGCGATTATATTTGTCCACCGCAAATGCAGCAGTGTAGACGGATCGTTTTTCGGTACCATATCGCCATGGAAATTGCAGATGCTGGAGAATACGTCTGGGCCCGTTATTTTGCATTGAATTCCAAACTTTGCGGCGGCGTTCAGATTCGACGGAGAGTCATTGCAGATGATTCTCTTGCCGAGTGCGGCATATTCCAGAAGCTTGGTCGGCGTCTGCACGTCATACGGACGCTTGTAGGGGATGGTTGAAATAGCGATCCCGCAATTGCGAACCACCGCCAGGGCATCGCGTTGCGGAAGACGTCCCGTGAACAGGACGCCGGGCGATTGAAGATATGCGTCGGAGATTTCCTTTTCAACAGGCCCAACCAGAACGAGGGTATCCGAGTCGCGCCTGGCGGCCAGAAAGTTCCTGATGAAGCCGTCAAAGCCGCGTTCTCGCGTTATCTCGCCCAGATAGCAATATGTGCCCGTCGGAAGCGGCCGGTTGCGGTCAGCATCTGCGGTAAAAATCCAGTCTGGCACGCCCATTGGCAGAAAAACGGTGTCCACTCCGTCGCGGAAACCCATCACCTCGCTCATCGAATCGTTCTGAAAGATTCGAAGATTGGGCCGCGGTTGTAACGTTTTCTTGATGGTGTCCTTTAGCGCGCTGTTACGCCCGACCGACAGCGAGCGATAGTCGTGGATCACGTATTTCGCGGCAGGAGTCCTAGGGTAAAAACCCATGATGCACCAGAGAATGTATTCCTCAGGGTTCTTGACTTTTTTGTAATCATCGAGCGTTCCTGACGTCACCTTACAGTCATTTCCGACAAAATACTTCGTGTAAGCGTCTATCTCCGGATAGTTCGCCTTGCCGGGGTGAAGAATGAATATTTGCATGTCATTGCACCGTTCTAGTTTCGTCTCTGCGGCTAACTCTGCGCTACTATGGGACGGTTCGGACCGCGTTCGTTGAAACGTCGCACGCCAATGAATTGCTCAAGCGTTGGTTAGCTTGATATCCTTTGGCAGAAACGCCGCGACGTTGGATTGCTCTATCACTCGGTCCCAGATGAGATCCGCAAAGTCCGTCCGGCGATTCGCTGTCGCACTGCGCGCGGCGTCTTCATCGATTCCGTCAAATATGTTCGCCGTCGTGATCACGCTGTGGATGCCCATCTCTTCACAGCATCTGATATTGGACGGCGAGTCGTTGCAGACGATTTTCTTGCCGAGGGCGGCATACTCGAGCAGCTTGGTCGGCGTTTGATAGCAATGCGGCCGGTGATAGGGGAAATAGCACACCGCAACTTCGGATTCGGCCACGTGCTTCAGCGCATCACGCTGCGGCAACGGCCCAGTGAAAATGATATTTTTCGCATTCGAGAATCTTTCATAGATGCGCGGGTCCGGTTTTCCCACCAGGAGGAGGGAGGTGTCGCGCTTCTGGAACTTGTTGATAAACGCTTCCAGCACGCGATCGAAGCCCCGCTCGACGCTCATTTCGCCGATATAGCAGAAATCAGCCTTCTTTTCGCTCTGACCGCCACCCTGCACCTCGAAGATCCAGTTCGGCACGCCCATAGGAAGGATCACACTGGGGACGCCGTGGCCGAAACCCATGATCTCCTGTTGCCGTTTGTTTTGAAAGATGCGCAGATTCGGCTCGCAATTGAAGTACCGCTTCGCGACGTCTTTCATCGCCGGCCAGCCGCCAACGGACAGAGAACGGTAGTCGTGGATGACGAAGTCGGATTCAAACCGATTCGGATAAAAGCCCATGATTTCCCACAACACGAAATTCCGCTTGTTCTCGAGCGCACGATACTCGCTTATCGTTCCGACCACCACCTCCACGCCGCGAGCCTTAAAATAGTTTTGATAGGCAGTAATTTCCGGATAATTTGCGTTGCCGGGAGACGTGATGAAGATTTTACGCATACCGCCTTCCTTTTTTAATCGTGGAGATAAGGAACAATAAGGCCGTCACAAAAAGTGCTCGGGCGGCTTATTTCCGCCTTTAATTAGCAGGTGATCGAACGTTGACCACTTGTCTTGCTCGAAGCCGAGATCGCCCGCTATAGCAGTTTTATTGGTAAACACCTGATCGGGGTGATTCGCTGCCTGGGTCGAATGCCGCGCGGTGCTCAAATGTGTCCTACGCTAAAGCGCGATGGGTCGCGTCGTCGCTCGACCGACATTGCCTCGTCTTGACCAGATTCGGTCCGTGCGCGGTGGTCGGCGGCGCTGCGCTGTCTACGCCTGGTTCAATACTCGCGGTCTGCTGAAGATGCGCTGAGCGAAGCGCCGGACCCGTCCCAGTCGTAGATAGCGCGGCGCCAACGTGAGGCCTGTCAGCTGCGCGGCGAACCACGCCACGGAAGAGTGATCGTCAATGTCGAACGCCTTGAGCCGGAACGGGTCGCTTCCTTCGTCGTTCCAGCCCACGTCGGTCGTGCGTGCGCTCTTGTAGCCCGCGGCCTTCAACAGTTCGACTTCGCGCGAACTAAAAATGCCATAGGGATATGCAAAATGCTCGCACGGCTTTCCGACGATCCGTTCTACCTCCAACTTTGACAGCGCAAGTTCTTCAAAGCATTCGTCGTCTTCACAGAAGGTCAGTGTCGGGTGATAACGCGTGTGCGACTGAAAGTCGACATAGGGGCGCATCTCTTCAATATGGGCGGCGCTGAGGCCAGTAATCGTCGCCGATGCGTCGAGCGAGTCCTGATGAAAGCCTCGTGCGTCCAGTTCAGCCAGGCGCTCCTGGTTTTTCATGCGGATCAGCCGCTTCACACCTGCATCCTTCGCGACGGGATGCAGGAACCAGTGAGTACGATCGTGCGCCACGATGCTGCTGCAGATGTAGATGGTCGGGTACACGCCGTACTTAATGAATACGGGCAGCAGCTTCGCATTGCCAATATGGCCGTCATCAAACGTGACGGCCACACGCGGGCGACCACTACCACGCGAATTTGCCTGCGACAAGGGCACGAACTCGACCTTGTCCTTCAGGTACTCGAAATGAGCCTCGAGCGTGGCGGGCGATGGATCGTGATAGAGCAGAATCGCGGTGCGATCACGCCAAAGCAAGGCTCGAATCGCGGCGGGGGTTCCACTGAAAAGCAGCGCGCGTGTGAAAATCTCACGCATCAATTGTTTCATATGCATCCCAAGCTAACGGCATTGAATGGGATTGTGACGTTGCAGCCACGAAAGTGATGTGCGTTAGCGTACAGAGATAATGACAGACTTCAGATAGTCTGGGATACTCGTTAGTGTGCCGTATGCGCTATTTTTCCAGAGCTGGATCTACTGCGGGGAAACAGGGGTTCAGCGGAGAATTAGGCAGTTTTTATGTTTATACGGTAAGACGATTATTCTGAAGTTGGTGGCGCGCAAAGCAGAGGGAACATCGCAAAATTGCGTTGCACACCGAACTGACGCACGCAGCGTCAGCATCCAAAATGTTGTCGTCCCGTGACAGAAAGCGAGATTTGGCAACGCCGTATCGCCTGCACTTTAAATACCGCTTCCACCCTTTTCGTACACCCGCCCTGGGGTTTCGATGAACCAGAACTCTCTCCTTACGAATGCCGCCGTGGTTCGCAATAACGATGTGAGTCTCTCACGTTATTTCGACGTACTGATGGCCAAC
>NZ_JBFPKN010000066.1:0-8876 GCF_040948805.1 Paraburkholderia sp. BR13439
CCCGCTTGCGCGTGCGTTTCGTTGAAAGATCCAGACCAAGACCAAGCTGTGTCATCGAGGTACCCCTTAAACCTGCCTTCTCCCAGGATAGTCCACCGAGACGTCAACGCCAGGACTTTTGCAGACCCTCCCTAGCATGTTGTGCACAGCAGGCACGCTGCAAGTAAGCGTTACCCTCACAGACTTCATGACGCTCGAAATCTATCCATACTTCAGCGACGCCCAAAACTACGTGCAAGTACTCGAGAACCCGCCCGAAGCTCGTTGCGCCGGCTTCCCAGGCTTTTTATCGGCTTTCCTGCATGGTTAGCGATCGCAACGTCCGGCGAGTTTGAGTAACGATTTGCACAAGAGATTCGCTCCCGCCTCTAGCTGCTCTGGCGCGGTCCATTCATCTTCGTGATGGCTGATACCACTTCGTGAAGGAACAAAAATCATTCCGGTCGAGACAACTTTGGAGAGCCGGCACGCGTCGTGCATCGCACCACTGGTCATCCGCAATGCCTTATAACCGTCACTCAGAGCCGATGATTCGACGATATCCACGATTTCATGGTTGAATTGGATAGCTGGAACGCGCATCGTAGATCTCACCGTCGCTTCAACTCGCTCATCCGCCGCGAACGTCGCTGCAATGTCGCTCACGGATTGCTCGATCCGATCAAGTACTGCCTCGCTCTGATGCCGCAGATCAATGGTAAAAGACGAAAAGCCGGGAACCGTATTCGGTTACCTGGGCTGAACGGCAACTCTTCCAATTGTGAATCGAACTTCGCTATCGAGAGAAAGCGCAAACCGCCTCATTGCTTCGGCCATTCGCGCAACCGCGAAAAAGCTGTCTTGCCTGTCATCCATCGGGGTTGTGCCGGCATGACGATCACTGCCGGATACATCTACTTCGTACCAGCGAACACCCTGAACGCCCGTGACGACGCCGATTTCCCGACGGCAACGCTCGAGGACCGGTCCTTGCTCAATATGAAGTTCAATGTAAGCGGCAGGCTTGATAGCGTCTCTGTCCATCGAGCCGGCGTAACCGATGCGTCCGAGTTCAGCGATGAAGTTCTTGCCATCGGCGCCAGTGATTGCCGAGGCTGCCCCTATGTCGATATGCCCCGAAAAGCCGCTCGAACCCGTGAGCCCCGGTGAGAATCGCGCACCTTCCTCATTGGTCCAGTCAATGACGACTATCGGTCTGCTCGTTCGAATGTTGTGATCATTCAACGTACGGATGACTTCAAGGCCGGCCAAGACGCCATAAACGCCGTCCAGCTTACCTCCATTCGGTTGCGTGTCCAGATGGCTACCAGTAAGCACCATGCCACTGTCCCCGTCCGAGCCGCAGCGAACCGCAAAGATGTTTCCAAAAGCATCGACGTGAACCTGACATCCGGCTTCAGTGCACCATTCAACGAAACGGTCTCGCCCCTGTTTGTCTTCATCAGTGAGAGCGATCCGACAACAGCCCCCATTCGATTTGATCCCGAAACGAGCCATTTCGGCGATGGATTGTTCAAGTCTCGGTAAGTTAATCTTCGGAAATGTATTCATCGCTTGTCCAGGCAAAGGTTCGGGGTTCCAATGCTTGCTTATTCGCCCCGCTACCAAGTCAGTCTCGTCGGCTAGATCAGGTTAAACCAGGTGGTCTTCAACGCTGTGTACTTTTCGAGCGCATGCAGCGATAGGTCACGACCGATACGCGGTCTGATCATAGCCGTTCAAGCTGGTTGCCACATCATCCGCGTTGCGAATCCCGTAAAACGGCAGCTCCTCGACCATCAAACGCGCGACGATCTCGATCTTGCCGCGATCTGCAACGCGGTCTTCTGCGACAGGATCTCCCGCTGCCCGACCAGGAACGTAAAGAGCTTGATTTGTTGCCGGTCGAGCGCGTCGTGCACATCGCGCAACCACTCGTATTCGTTATCGTTGTAGCGCTGCGCCTCATCGCAAAACAGCAGCAGCGTCCCACTGCCCTCCCGCTCGGCCGCCTCGCGGATACGCAAGGTCAGGCGCATCCGTTTGGCGGAGTTGATGCCCGCATTTGGCGCGTGGTCGCCGACCGCTTCCAGCAGGTTCACGACGAACGGCCCCTCCGCGTGAGAGGGTTTGTGTTCGCACTGCGCGTGGTAGCTCGTCAATTTCGGCAGGTCGCGGGCCAGCAGCAACCGCATACTCGATCGCGCGGGTCTTGCCGATGCGCGGGGGACCGTAGATCAACGCCCCCATGATCGGGTAGCGCAAGCATTTCATCACAAGTTCGTGGAGCACTTCGATCGCGGGCGTCGCGATTCGGTAGTTGCCGGTCGCCAGCGGACGAAGCGAAGGATCGATGGGACGTGGAATCTCGACGGACATGATGCCCTCCTCTCGGAAGCGGTGGATCAACCTACCTGGCCGGTACCGATCTTCAGCTTGCGTGGATGGACCCTCGCCCGGGAGGTTTCGGACTGCCCTACATTGGGAGCCATGTCGGAGACGGCGGTCTGTCAATGCCGACCGTAATTTCCCCAAGGGGGATTATTTATCCGACAGCGACAGCCTGTCGCTACGACGCAGGGACGTGCGCGGTGCCGGCGATGCCTCGCCGGCCGACGGTGGCCGCAATGATTCGAAATCGGGCTGCGCCCCGAAGCCCGACGGTGTGCTCGCCTTGGCCGCGGCGGCGGCCCCCGAACCGGCGAATAGCGGGGCGGCGGATGATCCATTGGCAGGCGACGCAGCAGCCGAATCGGTAGTTGAAACGGCCGTCGAAGCATCCGGCGCAGTAGCCAATGAATCCTCGGCGCCGAGTGCAACCGGCGCGGCGAAGTCGGCCACCTGTCGCACACCGGCGCCCGTGGCTTCGTGCGCGGGCACGGTCTGGACCGGTGATGCGCTCCACGCGCCGCCCGGAGCGAAGCTCCGTGGCGCCGTGCTGCTGAAATAGGAGGACGCCGGAGACGGCTAACCGTAGGCACCGGCGGACAACGGCGTGTTATCGCTCATGACGAGGGTCTGGCTCGCCCTTCACGCGAATAAAGAGATGAGAGATACGTTATCTTTCAAACGTACCACGGGTAGACGGGAGCGCCGCCCACCCGTGGAGCATTGTTCTACATCTTTGGATGTCAGAATCGGTGACGCATACCGACAACCACCAGTGTCTGGGAGTTACCGTTTCCGGTCAGCCCATATGAACCCACCGATGCAACTGCGTCAACGAGCCCTCCGGCGACGGTTCGCTGCGTTCCGCTCGCATGCTGGTAAGCGGCAACCGCGTAGAAGTCCGTGCGCTTCGACAAGGCGTAGGTAACGCCCCCCGTCACCTGGTTATACGTTGCAGACGTATCACCTCCAGCGCGGGTGTAGATGTACCCGATTCCGCCAAGGACACTGGGAGTAATCTGATAGAGGGCATACACTTTTCCCGAATTGAAGTGCTCTTGCGATTTGAACGTCGACTGCGCGTCCGCGTTAAACGCCGAATAGCTATACACAGCTCCGAGGGTCAACGCAGAAAGCTGGTAGCGGGCCGCCGCATGCGCAATTCCGATCGATGCCGCTGTTTGATAGCCGTTGCTGATGGGTCCGTCAAAAATCGAATCCATCGTACCGCTCCAGGTGGTCCGCAGCTGTCCCGGGGCAGCCGCAGTATTACTTCCATGAAGATAGCCTGCCGCGATGCTCAAGGGTCCGCCGGTATAACTGGCTGCCGCAGAGTAGGTATTTCCTGAGCCAGGTTGCCCCGCCACACCGTTCAGTGCGTACAGTCCTTCGAACCGGATACCTCCAAACAAGGGGCTAACGTATTTGATTGCGTTCGAGATGCGCGCACTGTTGTCGTTGTTATCGACGTCTCCGGGGGTTGTGGCTGGAGATCCGAAGACGCTTTCGAGTGTCAACCCTTGAACCTTGTCAACCATCGGGTCATACTGCCGCCCCAGCTTAAGAGTGCCGACACTGGCGCTCGTGATACCGACCCACGACTGCCGGCCAAATTCGCGCCCACCTTGACCAAGTGTCCCGGTGCCAACATTAAAACCATTTTCAATCTGAAAGATTGCCGCCAACCCACCACCTAGGTCTTCTACGCCTTTCAAACCCCATCGATCACCATTGAGATTACCGTTCATCATCGCATAGCGGCTGCCTTGATTGGTGTTGACGTAGCCAAAACCTGCGTCAATCAAACCGTACAAGGTAACGCTCGATTCCGCATGGGCCACGCCAGCGAGTGCGGTTGACGCCAACACAACAGCAACAGACTTTTTCTTTTGCATTTGATCTCCATGAATCGTTGAATAATGACTGCGCAGACTGAGACACAGTGCCCTGTTTTTATATGTTGTACTAAGTTGATAGCCATCCGCCATGCCCCCCGTCGTGACCGGACCGCGTCTTGAACAAGTCCGACGTTCCCCATCACGTACACATGTCCATTTGAATTCGAACGGACACGGTCGACAGCGCGTCCGAATCAAGGTGACTCCTACGGAGTGGCGTTACGGCTGGATTGCGTCAAGCTCAAGCATCGCTATCAAACATGAACAGTTGTTGATTCATACAACGACGACTGTTACTGCCGACAACCGCGGACCCCGGTCAGCGGGGCAGGCATCCGTGCCGCGTCAGCGACGTTCGTCCCCACTCCGGAAGCCGAGCCGACGCATGGTAGAAAGCTCGCCTGCAAGGGATGAGCGTCAGACGCGGCACGCCGTCGGGGGCCAGCAGAGAGCACGCCCGCCCCCGGCCCCACTGTCACTCGCCAGGCCGTCTGGGACTGCGACGGGCTCGTTCTCAGGCGGCTTGTTGCGGCAAGCGGGGGGGAGTGCGGCGGGCATCAGACAGGTGAATGGGTCAAGCGCACTTTGTCGCCGGAACTCATCCTTGATGGCCGTACGGAGCCTATCGTCCGTCAAGACGTCCGCTCCGGTTGCCGCCATGATCTTTGCGGCATAGGCCAAACCCTTGCGGGCCGGATCCGAATTGCTCTGCGCGGTCCATTGCCAAGTGTGGGACGGCGGGCCAATGACATGAGTCGCCGCCAGAAGCTGCACTGTTGGCACCGTGCGACTCACATCACCGACGTCCGTCGATCCCATGACCGGCTCAGTGACGTCGCGCAACGGCCAGACTTCGTCACACAGCACCGTGTGCTCGCGCGGCGCGAGCTGCCACAACTCGTAGGAAGCAGCGATCGCTTTCGCCGAACAGGACGTCTGAAAAGGCGCTGCGATTGCGCGGTCACGTTCGTCGAAGCCAGTAGGCCCCAACTTCACCAAATTGGCGTGGAGCGCTTCTTCCAAGGGACGATTGCGAAGCAAGCTTGCGACCGCAGCGTGCACGTCTTCGCTCACCTCGGTCTCTGTCATCAACGCTGCGCCTTTGGCTACCTTGCGGACCCGTTCGGCCAGTTCGACCAATTCCGTCTGTTGGGCCGCGCGGATCGAATAACGAACCGTAGCGTGGCTCTGCACGACATTCGGCGCGATGCCGCCCGCATCGATAATGGCATAGTGTATGCGGGCATGGCGCGACATGTGCTCGCGCATATAGTTTACGCCGACGTTCATGAGTTCGACGGCGTCCAGCGCGCTGCGGCCGAGATGGGGCGTAGCTGCAGCATGGGCGGTGCGCCCCGTAAAGCTGAAGTCGATTCCGAGAGTGGCGAGAGAGCCAGAGTCCCATACCATGTTAAAAAAGGCTGGATGCCACGTGATGGCGGCGTCGACGTCGTCGAAGGCGCCTGCGCGCGCCATAAAAGCCTTGCCCGCTCCGCCCTCCTCTGCTGGACAGCCGTAGTAACGCACGCGCCCTTTCAATCCGTTAGCCGCGAGATAGTCCTTCACAGCCGTCGCCGCCAGGAGAGCCGCGGCGCCAAGAAGGTTATGCCCACACCCGTGTCCGTGTCCGTCCTTTTCGACCGGCGAGAACTCGGCCAGTCCGGCCGCCTGGCTCAGTCCCGGAAGCGCGTCGTATTCGCCCAGGAACGCGATGATGGGTCCGCCTTCGCCGGCCTCACCCATAACGGCGGTCGGAATGCCGGCGACATTTCGGACAATGCGAAACCCCTCCTGCTCCAGCATCGCCACATGCTCCGTAACCGATCTGAACTCGTTATAGGACAGTTCAGGCGTTGCCCATACTTTGTCACTGAGCACGAAGAAGTCTTCCTTTTTTACATCGACGAGGTTCCAGATTTCTTCCGCGACTGCCATTGATTTGCCTCTCTGCATCAGTTGAAAATAGGTTTGAAACTCTAGCCTTCCGAGGGACAGTCCGCCTTCAATCCAACACAACTCCATTCGCGTGACCGAATCGGTCAAGACCTTTTGGAAAGGCCATGATGGCAAACAGCATGACCGCGCTTGCCATAACCGCATAGAACGCGGGAGAAGCGGGATTGCCGGTGTGTTTCAGCAACCAGGTGACGACAACCTGTGCGGTGCCACCGAAGCTAGTGATCGGAACGGCATAAGTGACACTGAGGCCGAGAGCTCGCACGCGCGCCGGCAACGCTTCGCCAATCAGCATCAGAACCGAAGGTCCCGCCACGGCCGGCATGGCACTCATCAATATGGTGGCGATGAGCAAGGTCGACACGCTCTGCGAGAGAATAAGAAGGTGGTATGCCGGGTAGATTCCCGCGAGCAGGACCGTGTATGGAAGCGCCACTATGACCCGGACGTTATAGCGATCACAGAGCCACCCACCAAGCAGACCGAACACGATCAGCGACGCACCTAACACTATCGCCGAAAACATGCCGATATGCGGCGGCATTTTCAGTACCGCGATGGAGTATGTGGTCATGTAGACCGCTACGTAGAAAACCGCGGTGCTAGCTCCCAGCATCGCCATACCGGGCAAAATGGCTCGGCGATGGCGCCACAAATCGCGCCATGGAGTGGCCGTCGTATTCGCCCCACGGCTACGGCCATCGAAGGTCTCGGGCATCTGTTTGCGCAAGTAGAGCGCAACCGGGACGAGTAGGAGCCCAAGGGCGAACGCTAATCGCCATCCCCAACTCTGCATGTTCTCCGGCGCCAGTAGCGATGTGAACGTGACGCCGACAATCCCTGCGGCGAAACCCGAAATGCCCTGGCTGGCGGTCGACCAACTCGTATAGAAACCGCGTCGCCCCTCGGGAGCAGCTTCCATAAGGAATGCGACGGCCGGCCCGACTTCGCCGCCCAAGCCGAACCCCTGGATGAGCCGGCTGATGACCACGATGATCGGAGCGGCGACACCGATGGTAGCCTGATCGGGAGTCAAGGCCAGTCCCATAGTGCCGACAATGATCAGCGCGATGGTAAGAAGCAAGGCCGGCTTGCGTCCGAGGCGGTCGCCGAGCCGGCCGATGAACAGCGCACCAAGAGGGCGAGTCACGAAACCCACCCCAAAAACTGCGACGGAAGCAAGAATTCCTGTCAGTCCGTCCAAGGATGGAAAGAAAGCCCTTGCTGCGTAGACCGCGAAGAACGAGTAGATCCCAAAATCGTAGAACTCAAGAGCATTGCCCGCGATCGCCGCAACAACCGCTCTCGTAGGCACTCGTCGTTCCGATTGCGCGAATCGCGAGTGTGGCGGCCGGCGCTCATCAAGCACAGTCATCTTCTGTCTCCATTGGGCGAATTCTTCGTTCGCGGTTCGTGATTCGTTGCTGTCCTCCACTAACGAATGCAGTGGCATCGATAGAAGTCTGCCTCGCTGATGTGAATGACACAATCCGGCCAAAATAGGTCAGGTATTTGAAACCCGTATAGGGTGCGCCTCGATACCGATACTGGATCGACTCGCCAGCATCCGGTGCTTCACTAGGGTAGACTTGATACGTCCTTTGAAGTAATTCTCACAAAAGACCGTACCGACATTCGAACTGGCGAGCCACGTGAAAACATCAGACGGAGCGTGTCACTACGTCAGCATTCAATACAGACAACGACTGACTGAGGCTAGAATCGACCCGTCGGTCGGCAGCCGGCCGACGACCGCGAGAACGCGCTGCATGAACCGATGAACGGCATCTCCAAGACGGAACCGTTTCATCGCCGCGCCCCTTGGAAAACGAGGGAATCCGTCGAATAGGCAACCCTGGAATGTGTGGGCTGGCAAGACCGTCATCGTCTGATGGAATCGCTCGGCTATCTCCCGCACGCTGGGGCTGAAGCAAGCTATTACAGGCAAGTCTGAAGTGCCTGCATGTAGTTAAACCAACCAGCCTGCGGTTCAGCTCGCTTGCACGTGTCCGCAACACAGCGATGATCGGACTCTTGGATCGGAGCGACAATGACTGTGCGTGTGACTGTGCGTGGAAAGCACATTCAGCGGATCCTCACATCGGCCACACAAAGGGCTGTTAGCTTACTCAAAGCTATCCGGAATCATCTCCGTCTTTCCCGGCAATCGTACTCGTGGATAAGTCTTGTAAAGAACGTCGTCCGAAAAGCCTCTCACATTCGATTTTGAACGCCTCGATCTCTCGCCACTTCTCCGCAGAGGAAAGGCCAGGCTCCGTCGCTAGCACGGACGCTGCTTGATCGAGCTCAGCCTCGCTGAATTGACGCCGCCAACCAAGTCCGGTGCGCCGAAAAAGAAGATCCATGAGGGTCACGGCATGTTCTTTCTGTATGCCATGCTGGAGATCTGATAGTCGTGTTGACAGCCCCGATACCAATGCGGGCGAACTGTCGCTTGCGGGCGGCTGCTTTGGCGCATAGTCTGGTCGTTGCCGTCGGCGCCGGGGTCTTAGCCGCTTTGCCACCGCCTTAGAGCGTGTTAGGAACTTCGATTGAGACCTGGTATCCTGGCGGGATGAAAACAACGGACCGCAAAGGGTATCCGACTGATGTGTCGGATGAGGAATGGAGTTTCGCGGCGCCGTATCTGACGCT
>NZ_JBFPKN010000067.1:0-8716 GCF_040948805.1 Paraburkholderia sp. BR13439
CGCGTGCGTTTCGTTGAAAGATCCAGACCAAGACCAAGCTGTGTCATCGAGGTACCCCTTAAACCTGCCTTCTCCCAGGATAGTCCACCGAGACGTCAACGCCAGGACTTTTGCAGACCTTCCCTAGGTATTTGTGCGCTCCCGCTCATCGCCAGCGGTGAAGTCTGGCTATCGCCAGTGTCATCCGCGTGGGTATTCGACTAATTCCGCGACTCATCATTTGCGATAGACGTGCGATTGATTACCGTACGGCCTGACGGCCACCCCCGCGGAGTGGGCGTAGATCACTGTCCGAACAAAGCTTGTCCAGGTAGTTACTCGCGCGCACTATGATCTCCATGCGGGTGACGCAGATCTGGCGGTCGTACTCGTTGATCACAGCAGTGAGGTCACCGATTAACTCTCGGGGAACGCTCCACCTTCCGCTGTTGTCGGCCTCGACGATGATATCTTCGAGGTCACGCTTAACGTTTTCAAGGAATTCGATGTCAAGCTTCCCATGTCCTGCCCGAGTGATAAAGCTCGTGATAATTGTGACCTGCAAGGCTACGTTGATCAGAGGATGGTCCCGCTCGCCATTGCGTAGACGCTCAAGTGCGATGCGTGCTCGCAGCACCAGATCAGACGCCTGTTTTCGTGGCATAGGGAGTAAGAGTGCTTTGCAATGCGCTGCAGCCGTTGGTGTCAGCAATGACTGGTGATTTTTGTTGTTGGGCATGTTTGGAAAATCCACAGATTCAATTCGAGACGAATGTTGGGATGAATCGCCGGTGATCAAGATTGATTGTCGGACTTGCCCCTGCGTCATTGTATTGCCTCGTGAAGTCCGCGCGCCCTGCAGCGTTAGCTCGCAGCAACATTCATGTGTGAGAGAGACGGGCTTTTTTGATACCAATGCGAACCGCGGAATGAATCAGGACTCGTACGGTGCTTACCTCTACCGGAAATAGAGTCGCTCGATAATCGCGAGCCATCCTCTTTCCCTTCCTTGACAATGTCGCCGGAATCGGGGTAGGCTTGGGCGTTCTCTCGTGCGATCGGCTAGGAGTTCATATTTTCGCAGATCGGCGCAACGGGCCGGGCCTGACGATCTGGTGGTGGCCTGTCGGCGGACGCGGTTAGACACGTGCTCGTCAGCAACATCACAAAATCCCTCGTTTCGGATGCAGCTGAGATTGACATCTCGCGCACGGTGCCGACGGCGCCTGCCAAATGCGCGATTCTGCCTAAACGCGTGATCCTGCTCTCATCGAAGCACATCGACTGAAGACGATTTGCGACAGATGGTGATTCCGCCAAATTCCTCCGGTTTGAGCGACAACGACAACGGTTTTTATGGTCCCCCCAATCGATCTTATATTTGTTTATGTCGGAGAGTTCTCAATGGATCAAGCTTGGCTAAAAGGCAATAATTTTCGTCCCATCTCGGGGACCATTTATTGCGAAATGTCAAACTGACGAAGGATCCTGATCTTGACGCCCACGTCAATTTGACCTTCGAGAACTATAATTTCAACGCTGTGACGTGCACGGAACCATTCGGATCCTTGAGGATGCCGATCGGCTTTGGAAATCGCCCGATCCAGAGCCAATAGGTCGGCGATCTGGGTCTATTCCGACATGACTTGGCGCAGTGCATCCAGTCTTAAATGCTGGCTCGCAAATGGCGGAATGACTTATTCAAGCCTGAAATCTGCATGCCGCGAACTGGCTGGGATCATAGCGGAGTGGGAATACGAGGTTGGTCAGGCAGATTGCGAGGTGTTGGAAGTCTCGAAGGCGACTACAAGATCGATACGATTGGCGTCGGCAATCTCGATGAGCCTCCACAAACCTGATGGCCGTCCGTGTCTGCGACGACCCTTCGGGTGCCGGCGTGTCTGAGGACGCAAGGACTCTTTAAATAGGGATTGTCTTGTTCTCATCAGTAAAACCTAGTCATTACGTGGAAAGCATTGAAATTTTGACCGAGCGCAGAGCGCCGCAATCAGCGCGCGGCGCAGGAAAAAACGCCATGTGCGGGAAACGCTGGAGCTGGGAGCTTCGGTGTCGGCCGTGGTTCATCGGCACGGCGTCAACGCCAATCATTTGTTCGGCTGCCGAAAGCAATGCCAGGAAGGAAGTCTGGCGGCGGAGAGTGTGGGTGAAGCTTTGTGCCCGCATCAGAGTTGGCCGCCGTCGAGCAGCGCCTCGGCACAACACAGGCTACGCAGCCGTCGAATGGCTCTCGGTCAATGGCTTGGCCAATATCGACCACCGCACGCGCAGCCTCGCTCGCCAACTGGGTCTTGAGCCGTCGTCCACCCTTGTGAGGTCGCCGCAGAGCAAATGGCATGACCGAATCGTTCGTGAAGGTTATGAAGCACGACTACGTCGCTTCGTTGGACAAGCCTGACGCACAACCGGCGCTCTCGCGTCTGGCTATCGCGTTTGAACGCTACAAAGAGGCGCCGCACAAAGCCCTGAAATAGCCCTCGCGTCGCGAGTTCAGACATGCTGCGGCCGTCATCAACCTAACGGTGCCCACGTATGCTGAATTACAGGAGCCACTCCAAGAATTACCCCCGGAGAAATTAGGCTCCGGGAGGGAGCAAGGCGAACGGTGAATGATAATCGACACGGTCTTGCGATGACCGCAAAACGCTGCCGGCGGAACAACCGAGTGAGATGTTGTGACAGTCCGGTGGCTAGTTGCTGCAACTACAGCGCGGCTGGCATCGTGGCCAGTGCCGCGCACAAGGCGTGGCACCGCGCGCGGGCGCGAACGACCGTGGTCGTGGTGGTTCTGCCCTTAACGGCATCCAATTTGCTGACCCTACTGCGTCGTCAGTCAGCGAAACTACAAAGGCATTGAGCAAGTTTTGGCCGAAGCAACGCGATGCAAACTACTGATGCTTTGAGACTGATCAAACCGGCACGATAGGGCGTTCGCTATATTCAATTGCATTCGCGACGAGGCGTTCGCGCGTCCAGCGGTCGGTTCAATGTTCCGGATTCGCCTTCGTATGGCGGGTGCGCCGAATCGACGGAAAAAATAGCTGTATCGGACC
Source organism: Paraburkholderia sp. BR13439 (assembly GCF_040948805.1). Taxonomy (NCBI): domain Bacteria; kingdom Pseudomonadati; phylum Pseudomonadota; class Betaproteobacteria; order Burkholderiales; family Burkholderiaceae; genus Paraburkholderia; species Paraburkholderia sp. BR13439. The sequence goes on from NZ_JBFPKN010000067.1 coordinate 3,051, forward strand.
GAGCGGCGATCCGAGAAGTGATGTGACCGAGCAGCACTGTGCAGTGCGCTGTGGACGAGTGATCGCGTTGTTGAAAACATAGCTGACAGAATGGTAAAGGCGAACCAACCTGGCTAAACCAAATGTGCATTTTCACACTCCGAATATCGGAAATCTGCCGGGGCACGCGTCAAAAGTGCGACATATTGCAGGAATTCACGCAAGCGTATCACCAGCGTGCGATGGGCTTTAGAGTCCATCGCACAGGTGTCGATCTCATAGCGGAGCGCTGGGTCGGTGCCAACACACGGCAAGATTCAATAGAAAGTGCTGCGCTAATGCAAGCCGCCTGTTATGCACCAATAGAATTTCGAGTGGGGTTCTCGCTTTGTCAAAAAAAAATGCCGACACCGCTGCCGATAATCCGCTGATCCCCGTCGCAATGGACCATCACGAAACAGCGATGCATATGAACCGGTCCGCATTCGCCTGTTTACAGGCAGCGCCGGATTCCGTTCGTGGACGAATTCCTACGGACACCGCACACCCGGTCGCTAGTTCAGAGCGCGATGCAGTAATAGAGAAACAACGGTTCGCTGCGTGCCGGAACGAGCAACTGGCGACTCAAGTGGAATTGCGTAGGGAAATCCTCATGCTGCGCGAAGCACTTGCTGAAAGTGACGATCTGATCGCCCTTCATAAGATTTATCGAGAGAGCGCGGAGAAGCGCGCTGCGGCCGAACGTGAAAGCACACGTGCAATGCGAGTACAACTGAACAAAATGGATGTACTGAATAGAGCGTTGCAAGCGGAAGCAAGTGCGATGGAGCGGGTTTTGAATAATCCTTCATCCTACTTATCGGGTCGGGAGGTCCATCCGCTCGCGGCATTGCAGGGCAAGCGTGTTCTGTATGTCGGAGGGCAGCCCGGATCTCTTTCTGCGATCCAGTGGCTCGTGGAAGCCTCAGGTGGAACGATGGCGCGCGGCAGCGACACGGTGGACTGTGCCGGTTTGCTGGCCGCCGCGTTGCCGGATGTGGACATGCTCATGTTCCCTGCCGACTGTATAGACGACGATACGGTGAAGATGTTCGAGTGGATCTGTGAGCGCAATCGTATCGCGTGCTATCAACTTCGCACGGCAAGCTTGGCAAGTTTTGTGGAACTCATCGAGCGGCTCAGCGCGTTTGCGAAAACGGGTGCTGCTGTGCGCTCCGCGCGCTTTTGCCAGAGGCACGGCTAGGAAGCCCAATGGCAGGCTGCCGAGTTCAACATGCAGCGAAAGGAACGGCGCTGATGACTGTACGTAAACTCCTGCTATGGGCCAGCCCTGTCTGGCAGGATCTTTTGCTACCCACACACTAAACGAAAATCGAAGGTCACTGCGCGATCACAAAAGGAGAATTGCTATCACGTGACATCGGCGGGCTGCATTATCCTCCGTCGCAACGCCACTTTGGACCGTATGGTGAATGCGATGTTCGTAGCGACCCAACGTACGATAGGAGTTTTGTTTTTGGCGGTTCACGTTTTTGGGGGCTCAGGAAAGACCAATCTCTCTATTCCCGAGAAGAGAGGATGGAAGTTGAGAACGTACACCACTTGGGAACGTCGACGTCCGGTGCAATGTGAAAGCTCTTACTTCAGTTCGATACCGGACAACTTTTGTTCAAAGACGACACGCATCGATCTCCGCGATCACCAGTTAAGAGGTCATCTTATGCAGACAGTGCTTATCGTATTGGCAATTGCTGTATTAGCGTGGGCGGCCGACCAGCACCGTTTTGTTAAGGGCTGGAAAGTGTACGAGCATAAGCACGGGAGAATACGGAGAAATGCTAACCAGCCAGGGTTGCAGGCAACCGCTGGTAGTCGCTTGCCAGACGACGGAAACGGTTGAGCCAGCCGAAGCGAGCCTGTCAGATTTTTAGTGTGCCGAGGTCATGAGACGATAACGGAAATTACGTCCTATGACCGAAGCAACTGTGACCAAGAAGAGCAAGAACCCGAAGGCGCCGAAGCTGTTCCCCGACGAGCTGATCGATCAACTGCTGGCGCAGATTCAGAACAAGGATGCCGAGTCGGTTCTCGGCGAATCGGGCACTGGCCGGGCAACTGAAGAAGCAACTGGCTGAGCGCATGCTGTCAGCGGAGCTCACGCATCACCTGGAGAGCGAGGCTGAGCAAGGCAAGGCCGGCAACCACCGCAACGGCACGAGCCGCAAGACGGTCATCACGCCCAGCGGCGAACTGAATCTGGACATTCCGCGCGATCGGCAGGCGACGTTCGAGCCGCAGCTGGTGGACAAATATCAGCGCCGGCTGCCCGGCTTTGATGACCACGTCGTCAGCATGTACGCGCGCGGCATGAGCGTGCGTGAGATCTAGGGCCACTTGCTGGTGTTGTACGGGCTCGAAGTTTCGCCCGACCTTATTTCGACCGTCACCGACGAGGTGCTGGCCGAAGTCGAACAGTGGCAACAGCGTCCGCTCGAGGCGATGTACCCGATCGTGTATTTCGACGCACTTCGGCTGAAGATCCGCGACGAGGGGACGGTCAGGAACAAGGCGGTGTACCTCGCGCTGCGCATTCGGGCCGATGGCCGCAAGGAAGTGCTTGGTTTGTGGATCGAGCAAACCGAAGGCGCCAAGTTCTGGCTGAAGGTCTTCAACGAACTGAAGAACCGCGGCTTGCACGACATCCTGATCGCGGTGGTCGACGGTCTGCGCGGGTTTCCCGAAGCGATCGAGGCGGTCTATCCGGCCGCGCAGATCCAGACGTGCATCGTGCACCTGATCCGCAATTCGCTGAATCTGGCGAGCTGGAACACTAAACTCCTGACACCTGACACCTGACACCTGACACCTGACACCTGACACCTGACACCTGACACCTGACACCTGACACCTGACACCTGACACCTGACACCTCCGCCGAAGCTGCGCTCGACCACCCAGCAGCGCGCAACAGCACAAAGCCCGTCTTGCCTCCGGCAGCTTGATGACTTAAGCTCAATGCCTTCGTCCAGTGCCGCTTGCGCGGGCTCTTCGCCAGTGTATCCGTGGTCGGCAAACGCCACCTTGAGCGTCTGGCACGTTGCCTGCTGAACCTGCCGCGCCAACTCTCTGACCTGCGCGCGCTCCTGTTCCTTGCCCAGCGTCACACGTACCGCGAGTAATCGCCTCAACCTGTCCACCGCCATATGCACGCGCTTGGTTGACCTCGACGGTCCTGAGCAACCTGGATGATGGTGGAACGCAGGTCGCTCAGCATGGCCCCGAAACAGCTTGCCTGAATCCAACGCTGCGTCTGCTGATTGACCGTAAGCGATCCATTATCGACGTCCCTCTGCGAGTGGAGTTGAGGGCCATGAATCGCCGAGAGGCGTGGCGTGTGCTCAGCGCAGGGAAGCAGGCATTTTCCAGGGCAGAAACGCGTCGTAGTCGTCGACACTGGTCGCCAGAGGGATGTGCCTGAACAGCCAGTGGAGGTAGCGGTACGGGTCGATTCGACAGGCTTTGCAGGTTTCGACCAGAGAGTAAAGATTGGCGCTCGCAGTCGCGCCATCAACCGTGTCCGAGAACAGCCAGCCGCGGCGCCCAATTACAAACGGGCGGATCGAATTCTCACAGTCGTTGTTCGATATGGGCCAGTTGCCGTTCTCAACGTAGAGGATCAGCTTGGGCCATTGCTCGCGCAGGTAAGTTAGCGCCTTTCCGAGCAGGCTGTTGGGCACGACGCCGGGGGATTGCTTGAGCATGAGACTGCGGATGGCGTCGAGCACTCGTGCACTGTATCGCCGTCGCAATCGCTGCCGCCGGTTGGCTTCCCATTTCGCGCTGCGTGCCTCGGCGACGAACAACCTTCCGATCAGCTTGATGAAGCGTGTGGCCAGCAGGTCGGGCGAGCGCGCAGCTTTAGGCACATTTTCTTCTGCCTTGACGAAGTAGCGTCGGCAGTGAACCCAGCATCCAAGATGCACGAGCTGGTATCGGTCGGCGATGCTGTTATAGGGCTCATAGCCATCGGTCATCAGGACCGCGCCCTTGCGGATGCCCGTGAACAGTTTGTCGGCCAGCTGAGCGCCGCGTCCCGGCGTGTACGTGAAGCAGCGGACCGGATGTCCTGAATCGGTCATCTGCGACCAGAGGTAGCTCTTCGTTTGAGGCTTTCGCCCCTTCTCCTTCAGGACCTGGAATGTCGTCTCGTCGCAGTAGACCAGATCCGCGTCGAGCAGCGCATCACGCATCAGGTTGATCACCGGCTGAGTTGCCAGACCGACGCGTACCATGCTTGCGGCGATCGTGTTGGACGAGATGTCGCCGCCGAAACGACGTAGCAGTCCGGCCTGACGGTACAGTGGCATCCCGAACTGATACTTGCCCGTAGCGATCCACGCAAGCGCTGATTCACTCAGCAGCCCACGCGGGATGATACGCGGCGGCGCTGGCGTGACCTTGATGCCGAGATCGCAGCATGGACACGCATATTTGACGCGCCGGTGCTGGAGCACGCGAAGCTGCTCCGGAATTACATCGAGCTGCTCGCTGATCTCAACGCCGATCTCGACGAGCGCGTGGCCATCGTTCGTACAGAAGCGTTCGGCTTCGGGCAGTTCGTGGCGCACGACCTCACGCAGCAGAGCGGGATCGAGCGGTTTGCGGTGACCACGCCGCTTGCGCGTGTGTGCGGCAACCGGCGTTTCCGGAGTGTCTTCCAGGGCGGGCGCGCTGTTCGCGCCAAGTGCTTCGGCTTCGTTGAACAGCCCGGGTTGATTGGAATCCCGTGCTTCACTTTTCGCGCCGAACAGTTCACGACGGTAAGCACGCAGCCGTTCCTCGGCCAGATCGCGTTCCGCTGTCACGAGCCGCAGGGCGCCGCGTAGCGCCTCCTGTTCTTCGCGCAGCGCACGGGCGGCATCGCGCTCAGCGAGCAGCTCTTTCAGTTCGTCGGCGGTGATCGTGACCTGGCCCGGCATGCGGATTAGACCGGCACCTCGATGACGCGTTCAGCTCACGCGCAGATACTCGCGCTTCGGATGTCGCTGGATCGTGCTGATGTCATCGCCCTCGAGCAGCGCATGTAACAGATCAGGCGTCATCGTCACGATCTCGGCTTTCCGGTCGGGCCACATGAACCTATCGGTCTCGAGGCGTTTCGTCAGGAGCCAGAAGCCGCTGCCATCCCAGCCGAGGATCTTGACCCGGTCGCGGCGACGGTTTCCAAACACGTAAAGCGAGGAGTCCATCGGGTTCAGGCGCATCGACTGCTCAACGAGAATCGACAGGCTGTTCATGCCGTACCGGAAATCGACGGCATCGCGATGCAGGTACACCTTCAGATTCGCGTCGAACCGGAACACGGCATTCTCCCAAGCATCTGGACCACGGTGGCCAGTTCGTCGATGGTCGCGTCCGCGATGTCGAACTCGACACCGTTCGACAGACGCACGTGCAGCGCAAGCGTCATGGACGGCGGTGAGGGTATAGGCGTTCTCGCCGAGGCGCTTTCTTCGGGGAGCAACGCCGGCGGAGCCGAAACGACGGGGACGAATGCAGAGTAAGCACCCGGGGAAGGCATCTTGACTGGGGCGATCGCTCAAACGATCAAACGATCAAGCAGCGGTCGGCGTCCAGCGATGAGGAAGCAGTTGCGCTATGTCGGCGGCACGGTGTGTCGGCAAGCG
>NZ_JBFPKN010000068.1:0-7840 GCF_040948805.1 Paraburkholderia sp. BR13439
CCATCTCATTCCCGCGGCGCCCAGTGCGGCGGACCAGCCTGTATTCCTGGCCGTAGGCGGGGTGCCAGCGGTATGCGATCACCACAATTTGCGATCGGTATGTTGAATGTCGTGTGGCTTGGCGATCTGGTAAAGATTCTCTGGGCCTCGGAGGACGGAATCTGGCTGCTTGCGAAGCGGCTTGAACGAGGCCGTTTTATATGGCCCAAGGCCGACGGTGGCAAGGTCCATCTGAGCTCTGCGCAACTGTCGATGCTGCTTGAGGGCATCGACTGGCGACAGCCCCGTCGCACTGCCGCACTATCGATGTTGTAAACCGCGCGGCAGACTCGTAAACTACGGCGCATGTCGAACGGCGCCGATCTTCCTGACGATGTCGAGCTCCTGAAGGCCTTGCTGGTTGAGGCCCGTAGCCTGCTTGCCGAACGCGATGTCGAGATTGAGCAGCTCAAGGCGCAGATCGACAAGCTCAGGCGTATGCAGTTCGGTCGCAAGTCCGAGCAGCTGCAGCGGCAAATCGAGACGCTCGAGACTCAACTTGAGGATCTGGCGGCCGGGCGCGACGTTGTGGATGTGCAGCGTGCGCAGGCCCGAAGTGCAAATGCGTCCACCTCAAATGCGACTACAGACGAAGCGGCTTCCAGGCAAGCGCTTCCCGCGCATCTGCCGCGCGAGGATCATGTACTCAAGCCTGAATCAAGTTGCCCGGATTGCGGACAACCAATGCAGGTGCTCGGCGAGGACGAATCCGAACAACTCGCCCGGGTCGCAGCGGCGTTCAAGGTCATTCGCACGATCCGGCGAAAACTGGTTTGCCTATGCTGCAGCACTATCAGCCAGCCCCCGATGCCGGGCCTGCCGATCGAGCGGAGCATCGCCCATCCGAGCTTGCTCGCAGACATCCTCGTCTCGAAGTATGCAGACCACCAGCCGTTGTACCGGCAATCGGCGATCGCGGCACGCGACGGCGTGACACTTGACCGGGCCAGCATGGGCCGCTGGATCGGCCAGTGCGAGGCACTGTGCGCTCCGCTAACAGCGGCGCTGCGCCGCTATACGATGGCCGCGACCAAGCTGCACGCGGACGACACGCCGATCCCGGTGCTCTCACCGGGCAACAGGAAGACGCGCACCGGCCGGCTATGGGTCTACGTGCGCGACGATCATCGCTCGGGCTCGACGCAACCGGCGTCGGTCTGGTTCGCGTACTCGCCGAACCGGCAAGGCATCCATCCTCAAACCCATCTCGCCAACTTCAAAGGGATCCTGCAAGCGGACGCTTACGCGGGATTCGACGAATTGTTCCGCGATGGCTCGATACGCGAGGCGGCATGCCATGCGCACGCGAGGAGAAAGTTCTACGACATCCATGTGCGCACGCCATCTGACACAACACAAAAGGCACTCGAATATATTGGCGGGCTCTATGACATCGAGGCCTCCATTCGCGGCAGGCCAGCCGCCGAGCGGTTGCGAATACGGCAGGAGAAAGCCAGACCACTGCTTCAGATCTACGAAGCGTGGCTCAGGGCAAAGCTTGAAACGCTGTCGTCGAAGTCCGATACGGCCAAGGCGATCAACTACACACTGAACCAGTGGAGCGCACTGACGTTGTATTGCGAAGACGGTACGCTCGAGATCGACAACAATATCGCGGAGAATGCGCTGCGTTGTGTAAGCTTGGGCCGGAAAAATTTTTTATTCGCTGGCTCAGACAGCGGTGGCGAACGGGCAGCTGCGATGTACGCATTGATTGGCACTTGCACACTGAATGACATCGATCCGCGTGCCTACCTCGACTATGTGCTAACCCATATCGCCGGTCACAAAATCAATCGCATCGACGAGCTCCTGCCTTGGCGTGTGGCCGACAAGCTGCACACGCCAGCCAGTCCGCCAGATCCCGCTACCTGACCGGCAGCTCCAGTTCACCATCATGCCTCACGCGCACGCGCCTGGACGAACGGCCCAGCTGAGCCGCTTACGGATCAAGCGAGACTGCCGTCGCCTTGGCGGCCCCATGTCGCCCCAAAAGAACGTTGGCACCTTCGCGCAGTGACGGGTCTTGGATTTCGACTTGAACGACGCCTGGAAGAAGTTGATGTAGAGCGGCGAGACCTGCTAAAGGGGGCAAGGATTTCCGTGGCCGTCCAGACCTTGGCGCCTTCCGTAGCTGACCAAGCGGCGAACGATAGCGCCATTCTTCTGCTAGACCCACGCCTCGTCGTTCTTCGTGTATGCACGCGACCGCGTAAGCTCGATACCCGTCGGTTTGCAGAAGTCGCACACCGTCTCGTTCATGAAGGCGCTATCGTTGTCGCAATCTAGACCGCGCAGGGCAAACGGCAATGCACCGCGGACCTGTCCCCGACGGCCCTGTGCCACGCCTATCACCGAGCGCAGGTCACTCACCATGCTCTCAAAGCAGCCAGCCTGCAACCAGCGTTGAGTCTGCTGATACACCAACTCCCACGGCGGGAAATCATTGGGCAGCATCCTCCACGGCGCGCCGGCACGAGCCATCCAGCGCAATGCATCAAACATGTCGCGCAGTTCGTATTTGCGCTGGGGCGCGTCAACGTCCATCAGCCTCAGATACGGCGCCGCGAAACTCCATTCCTCATCCGACACATCAGTCGGATACCCTTTGCGGTCCGTTGTTTTCATCCCGCCAGGATACCAGGTCTCAATCGAAGTTCCTAACACGCTCTAAATATCCCCGAATCGATCTCGAAGCCGAAGGTGGGTCGTGCCACCGCCAACGTAGTATTCGACTTCAGCTTGGGGGCAAACAAGTGGGGAATATCAATGGCTCTGACCGACGATTTGAAGAAATGGGTTGGTGAAACGTTCACTGGTGAGTGGGAAGTTCAAGAGAGTACTGGTATAAGAATACGTCGGCAGCCCGATGTGCGCTAAAATTGCCTCTGCCGTCCTCGACATTACAACTCGCGTCACCGCTGATGTCTACAACATGTTGGCTGACCAGTCGAGGTAGACGAATGGCGTTGACATGTGGGCTCCAGAGTATTGGGGGACATGGGAGTCTGGACATACACATCGACGTGGAAAGGGCAGTCCAGCCATTGCTAGCATCTCATGGTTGGCACGTGCCGTACGGGCAATCTCAATTTTTGGTATTTCTGGTCTCAGGAAACGGGCCGAATCTCACCAATTCCTTTTCTCTGGAACGGCGCTTTTGATCAGATCACGATGATTTTTGCCCAAGTTATGCATTTCGGATGCGCCGACAGGCTGTTTTCGCTTCGCGCCAGCGCAAACTTTGGTCGGAGTTAAATTCTCGAAACGCTCAAGCTACATTGTGCCTACGCATCGCGCCAAGCGGCGTCGCGCGACCACGCGACACACGCGGCATAACCGCTCAGGGCACGAAGCCAAACTGCGTCGAGATTCGCAATCAGGTCGCGATTGCACACACTCTCCTCGGAAACTACGATGCTTGGCTCGTGCTGGCTGTCGCCAAGTACAGAAAACCATGTCATGCCTCCTCCGATGCCGACGCCACGTGCCTTCAACACCGCTTCCTTTGCCGTCCATACGTCATAAAATGCGTCGGTTCGTCTGTGCATCGGCAAAGCGCTCACGTGTGCCTCGTCGCGCGGCGCAAACACCGCTGACGCGAGCTTCCTCCAGTTGAGGTCATTGCGAGCAAATTCGATATCGACACCAACCGTCCGTCGCCGCGCAATTGCGACCAGACCATACTGCTCGGAATGCGAAACGTTGAAGTCGAGTTGCCGACCGGGGCCCCCTTGTATCCACTTATCGAGACGCGGTCGACCACCGGTGTCTAGCTCGAAACGCAATTCACTTGCCTTCAAATCTGTTCGTTCGGCCAGCAACTGACGCAGCACGACGCGCGTGATGGCACAACGCAGCGCATCGTCGCGGCGTCGGAAGCGCGCGACCTTTTCACGCTCATCGTCCGAGAGTGGAGCGAATGCGGGACAGTCGAGCGTCGCGCGAAAATCGAAGGTGATGAAAAAGATCTCAATATCTGCTGCCGAAGCACGTGGTACAGCGAGCTCGCGCACATCGAAAGCCGACTTTGCTAGGACAGTCATCAATTCGCTCCGATAGTGACAGTACTCTTGACGAGCGAAGCCGCGCCGCAGCGCCGACATGTGGTTCGCGATATTTTCAACGCGCTGCGCTGGATGGTGCGGGCCGGTGCATCTTGGCGCATGCTCTCGACCAGCTTCCCGCCGTACGAAATGTGCGAGTGCGACGATTGCTATCCGTCGCGCGCGGCGATTGGGGGGGCGTGCCAGCTGTTCGCTGCGAGAACCGAATACGTCAAGGGCGCTCCTTGGATGATAACGGATCCACGGCATGCCATCTCGATCCGTAGTGCCCGCACTCTCCGATTGCCTTGATTGCTGATGCCTTGGTGACCTGGCTCTCACCACTGTCACGAGGCTTAAACCGCCGCCAGAACAGTTCCAGTGCCAGTCGCGAGCCACCAACGGCCCCAATGCCACTCAGGCGTTTGAGGCGATCGATTCGCTTCCGCTCGGCTTCGGGAGGCTCCCGAGCGTCTCCTTTTCCAGTGTCGCCAGTTACTGCTTAAGGAGCGCCAGTTGTTCGCATTCGCGCAACAGCCGTCGCTGAAGTTCCAGTGGTAGTGGCGTACCGTCGTGGCACCGTACCTCGCCGCGTGCCAGACGTGCGGTGAATTTCCGGCTGTCGACTCGACCCCAGTAACCGAGCGTGACCAGTAGCTTGCACGTGCGCCGCCGGTGTTGCGGGACTTCCCTCTGCAGTTGCCCACGGTCGCGTATGACGTTGCACGACGTCTCATCGTGCGGCAACGGCACACGGATCGCGTGCATGCGATCCCGTTTACCATGCGGCCAACACACGCAGGTTGATGGCCAGCACGATTACTTCCATTCGGTGCGTCTTGTCGCGCCACTTCTGGTGTTCAACAGAGATGCTCGCGGGATCGACAAGACAGCATTCGATCCCTCGACCTTGCAAGGCATGACGGATCCAGAACGCGTCCTGGCCGGTCTCATAGCTTAGGGCAATCCATAGTTCATCTGGCAACGCCCATTTCTGCCGCTGCTGTCCAATCAGGGACAGCGCCGCCTACAGACGTGATGCAGCCCGTGACTGCGTGACCGTATGCACGGCTGGCCGATCTTAGCTAGCTGGCCACCCCATCTCAGCGTTCGATTGCTTGAGAAACTCTTTAAGACTGCAATATGCGCACCCGATCGGCGCTCCGTCAATTGACTGGCTTCTCGGATCCGCCCGCAGAAGTCGTTCGATTCATGCTTCTGGGTCGGGCACTACCGGATGAATAACTCCCCACGCTCTGGAGCTTCCGCCAAATTCGGTGCCGCTCAAAGCCTCAGAAACTGGGCGATATTAGAAAATCGCTAGGACATCGAAAAAAGATTTGATATCAATGCGGTGCACGATCGGTGGCATGATGGTACCCATTCCGTACCGGCTGCAGTGTCTGATTTGCTTGTGCGTGCACAAGGTTTTCACTGATAGGGGCGCATTCGTGCGTTGGCAGGCGAATTCCAGAAGGTCGGGTACTTTATTCGGGTTTGCAAAAGTAGTTGCGTTGCCTTGGCTACGTCGCTGATCGGCGCAAATGCATGAGCGGTGGTTTGGCTGGAGCAAAGGGGCAGAGATACATCTGCGGGCGGGAATCGTGATGAAGCGGTGCGCTCAGCTTCTTCTCGCAGATAGGCGTCAACTTGATGCGGATGCGAACGCTTGCCATTCTGGCGTGTACGGGAGAAATCGCGACATCGGCAGCACCGGACCTTTGTTCGTGAGTCGCTGGGAACTCGTCAACGCGCCGGCTGTGTCAAATAGCGAGCGGGTGTTCACGAACCCACATTCAGCGGCAGCATTGCCTTCGATGCTTTCCGTGGCGGTGTCGTCATAACGGCGGCACGCTTGGCCAAATGACTTCGGTCTTGGCTGGGAGATTAAGATGTTAAATCGTATTCCCTTGGCGCGCCCGGATCATGGGGCGAATAATCGGTTAGCCTTATCAAAGGTGTCTAGCGTTATTGTCGGTAGCGGTACGCTAGCCATTAGGTGTGCTCAGCTAGCCCAGGAAATGGGGCACGTGATCCGCGCGGTGCTTTGTGCGGACTCCCGGTTTTCCGAGTGGGCCACCGGTGCCAATATCCTATGTTGTAGCAGCGTCGACGAGCTCTCGACATTTATAGATATTGAGCCCGTTGAATATATATTTTCTGTCGCCAATCCGTTCATATTGCCAGTGGGTGTGCTTAGGCAGGCACGTCAAGGCGCTTTCAATTATCATGATGGACCGCTCCCTCAATATGCGGGAACTCATGCCACTTCTTGGGCGTTGCTTGCTGGTGAAAGCGAATATGCAATTACGTGGCATTGTATGGATCAATGCGTCGATACTGGTGATGTGGTCGTTCGGCGTCAGGTTTTAATAACGCCGACCGACACTGCATTCACCCTAAACATTAGATGTTATGAGGCTGCTATCGAGGGGTTCCGTGAGTTGCTAATTGGATTGACCGACGGGGCCCTCGATATACGTCCGCAAAGGCTGCTGGACAGGAGCTACTTTCCGAGATATCGAAGGCCCGATGTTGGGGGCTGTTTACGTTGGGATCGATCTGCGGAAGATTTGTCTGCAATGGTGCGGGCCTTGGATTTCGGAACAAATTATCCAAATCCGTTGGGAATGCCAAAGGTTATCTTGGTCGATGATCTTGTGGCAGTCAAACGCGTAAAGGTTCTGGATCGATGCTCGGATGAGCTTCCGGGTTCCTTGCTGGGGATCCACCGTTGGCATTGGCGTGTCGCGACAGCTACGCAAGATGTCGATGTTTGGTTTTCTGGTCCGGACGGTCAATCTATTGACGCGTCGGCGCTCGCGAAGCATCACGGTCTGGATATAGGAGACCGTCTTCACATATTCGGTGTAGAACAGGCGTCGAGCATTACTTCCGAGCTCGAAATGTTAGCCGTGCAAGAGTCATTTTGGCGCCAGCGGCTTGCCGGGTTCAGATCGTTGCAGCTTCCCTTTTTTTCGTCGTCGGCTTTGGCCATGACGAAATGGCAGTCCAGTTCGGAGAATGCTTTTAGCGTTTTGGCTGAATTGGCACCGATCGAGCGCATGGTACACATAGTGGTCGGCTGGCTAATCTATCTTGCCCGCATCTCAGGTGAATCTGAGCTTCAGTTGGGATGGAGTCCTACGCTCAACGTATCGGGAGTTGCATCGGAAGCAACAGGGTTGCATATTGCCGCAGTCGTGCCGATGAAAATTGTAGTTGATCTCGATGATGCTTTTGCAGAGGTGCGTAGGACAGTTGAGGCCGAATTCGCTCTGCTTCGAGCACACAAAAGTTTTGCTGGGGATCTCGTTGCACGCTACCCGGCGTTAAAGAACATAGAGGCACTTCGATCGCGGTGCCCGTGGCCGATTGGTATCACGATAAGGGAAGGTGCTTCTTCGCATGAGCTGGGATCAGCGCCGAATTCTGGAATACCTCGCTCGGGCAACGTGCTGACGCTTGAAGTGTGCTCTTTGGACGGTAGCTTTCGATGGCACTTCGACAGAAGCCGCTTGGCACCGGAGAATGTCGAACGTATTACACAGCATTTGGAACAATTGTTGGGTGCTGTGATGGCCGAGCCCCGGCAGCCGGTGGGCCGCATCGACATCCTGCCGGCGGCGGAGCGCGGGTATCTGCTGGAGGAGCTGAACCGCACGGAGGCGGCGTATCCGTCGGAGCGGTGCATCCATGAGCTGTTCGAGGCGCAGGTGCGGCGGGCACCGGAGGCGGTGGCGCTGGTGCATGAG
>NZ_JBFPKN010000069.1:0-7677 GCF_040948805.1 Paraburkholderia sp. BR13439
CCGGCAGATAGCGCGCCAGATCGCCAGTGCGGTACAGCCGGTCGCCCTCGACAAAGGGACTGCCGATGAACCGCTCCGCGGTCAGCTCGGGCCGGTTCAGATAACCGCGCGCCACCCCCGCCCCGCCGACGTAGAGCTCCCCGACCGCGCCAAACGGAACCGGCGCACCGTGTCCGTCAAGCAGATACACCCGCGTGTTCGCAATCGGACGGCCGATCGGGAGTCGTCGGACTGTCTGATCAATGGCGGTGATCTCGCAGACCGTCGCAAAGGTCGACGTCTCAGTTGAACCGTAGCAGTGCAAGAGATGTTGCGGTCGGCTTTGGCTCAAAACCCGGGCCACGGCCGCCGCATCAACCGCGCCACCACCAACTAGTAGAAATCGCAAACTCGCCAGCACCGGGCCTAACTCATCAACGCTCCGGCTGAACAACCCGGCAGTCAAATGCAGCACGGTGATGCGGTGCCGCCGAACCAGAATGCGCAGCACCTCGGGCTGCAGTACAGCTGTGTGTGGAATCACAATTAGGCTGGAACCGTGCAGCAGTGGTGCCCAAACTTCCAGCGTACTGATGCTAAAGGCGGGATTGCCTACCCAGGCCACGCGATCACTCGAGGTGAACTCCGCATAGCCGTTGTTGATGACGAGACGGTTGACAGCACGATGAGGAACAACCACGGCCTTCGGAAGACCGGTCGACCCGGAGGTGTACATCACGTAGGCCGGAGCCTCGGCGGTCAATGCTAGGCCAGGATCGGTACTACACCCTGTTCCAGCCATGATCGGATCAATGGCCAGAATAGGAATCGGAATCTCAAGCCCGCCCTCATTCTCGTCACCTACAAGGATGAGGCGCACAGCACAGTCGGTCATAATCCAGCTTCGTCGCCCAACTGGACCGCCCCGATCAATCGGTACATAGACCCCGCCCGCCTTCAGAACTGCCAGTTGTGCGACAACAAGAGCAATGCCTCGATCAAGCACTATCGCAACGCGCTCGCCCGGCTTCACCCCAAGCGCGATGAGATGATATGCGAGCCGGTTCGCCCGAGCATTGAGCTCGCCATATTTTAAGCGCGCGTCAGCATGGACCACGGCTACCGCATCCGGCGTCTTACGCACCTGCGCCTCGAACAGCTCATGGATACACCGGTCCGAAGGATAAGGCGTCGCCGTCCGGTTCAGATCCTCCAAGAGGCAGGTGCGCTCATCGGACGACAGCAGCCCGATGCACCCCAACGACTGCTGCGCATCGGTCATCACAGCACACAACAAATTCTGCAAATGCTGTGTCATACGCTCGATCTGATTGGGCTCGAGGCGACTTGCATCAAAGTGCCATCGGAAGCTCCCATCCAGAGCGCAAATCTCGAGCGTTACCAACTCACCGGAGCGAGCTATCTCAGAACTGGAGCTCGAAACCGACTCTTCAGCAGCAGAACAGCTCTCTCCCGTAACCGTAACGCCAACCGGCCAGGGACGGCGCAATCGTAGCGCCTCCACACCGCTCAACGTCGGGCATCGCGCAATAAGATCCCGCGCAAAGGTATCCTGCGCGTTCAGCTGAGCGAATTCGGCCGCGACCGCCGTGCGCGCCTCTGCGAAATTGTTATCGAGGTCGATGGTAATTGCCATCGGCACGACAGACGCGACAAGCACCTCGAGCGCATTCACGCCGGCTCGCGATCCGTTCGGCACGGGAGTCCATCCCAGTTGAAGCTCTGCTTCCCCGGTGATGCGGGCGAGATAGACCACCCAAGCAGTTAGCAAGAATTCCGCGCGATCACTGGGAGATAGCTCAGCCAACGCACCCGGCATGAGCCAAGCGGTCGATTGCCATGTCGCCAGAGCGTTGCCTTCTAACGACGAAAACGGAAGCTGAACTATCTTGAACTGCTCTAGTCGCTGTCGCCAGAACTCTTCACGAGATGCCAACAATTCATGGGCAACTGTTGTGCCCCGCGCCTCAGCTTCGCTTAAGATCGGTAAGCGGTTGCCTATATCCATGCCGGAATTCCTCGCCAGTGGCCGCGCATCCACTGGCCGACCATCTTAGCCGTCGAACCAAGCATCAACATCCTCGTACCTGTCGCCACATGCCAATTGCCGGGTGATTTTAAGGAGAGAGAGCCCGCCGATAAGCCCGAGCGGTTAGACGACACCTCCAAGCACCTGATTGCGACAACAGCCTTCACACATAGAACGATTGGAATGATACGACCTAAAGTCCAGGCGGTCGTTGTCCCAGAGAGATCTGGCGCGGGTCGATCCCATCGCAGTGCAGGCCGCCACATCCGGACGTCGACGTTCGGGAAACTCGCGTCGGCGTATCTAGCGCCTACGGACAGGCACTGAGCTCCTCTCCACTCGCCAAAACGGTCAGACGTTCGCGGAATACCTTGACTCCAGCCTCGCAGCATTTGAGGTCAAGAGTTGACGCCGTATCGGTTGGCGTGATCAACACGTGGGATTGAACAACCCGGTGACCGGTGTCCGCACCACCATAGATGCGATGCCACCTGACGGCACATTCGGCATCTTGGACCAACAGCACCGAAGAAGTTGCCGCAGTTCCCGCACACCGCGCTAACGGACCTTCGCGACACTTGGAAGCGCCTTGACGAACTCGCCCCAACACATCCGCTGCCAATGCGAATGGATTACAACCCGAAAATATCCAGTCCACCACTTGAGCATTCAGCAAGGTCGATAGCTCTTCAACACTTGCGACACGCCGGATCTTACCGCGACGAGCCCAATCCCCCAAAATGGGATCTGCACACAAGGCCGCGCGAATAACGTCGCCCATATCGCTCGCTACCTGGGCGCACCTTGCGGCTAGCCTCCCACCGGCAACAAGCGCGGCTGGGCGATGAAGATGTTGGAGCACGCGCACAACTGGAGGCCCCACCTCTTCCGTCAATATTTGCCCGACTGTTCAAGCTGACCAAAGAGCTGCTGAACGTTCGATTCGAGGAGGCCATTCTCTCCATCTCGGTGAATGAATTCGAAGCTAAGGCCCGTTTCAATGGAGCGACTCGAGAAGGCCTGCGCTAGTCCAGGACAACGAACGACGGTCGTATCAAATCCCAGACCACGAGACTTTAGGGTCTGCACGGCAGCATCTACATTGTCGACCTCAAGAGCAATGTGAGCAACTCCGACACCATTACGCCGCACCAGCTCTGAGACCTGAGAGGTTGGCTCAGTACCCTGACACAGAACAAACCTGATGCCGCCGCTCTCGAGGTTAGCATAAAGCATCCCTGTCGACCGTCCCTTAACGTGAGAACGGCCCTTCAATTCAAAGCCCAGCACGTCCTGAAAGAACAGAATTGACGCCTCAAGATCGAGTACTGCAATGGCAATATGATCTATCCCGCGGAACTTCAAAAACGAACTCTCGGCTTTCCGATTGTCGCCCGAAGTAGCATCTAGTCCGATCTTGCTGTCGACGGTCTCCTGCATAGCACCCTCTTCACAATGGATAACCAGACCAAATCAACGTCGCCCCGCGAGCGGCAGATACACCTTCAGCAGTTTAGTCCGTAGCAGCGACCAGGTTCTTCGGAATCATCTACTCCAACAAGTCAGCGTTATTCCTGGGCCACATCCGCTTAAGCACGGAAGAGCTCTGTTTTGCGCTCTTCGCATTTTTTCTGAAATCGCCAACGGTGGTGGATCGGCTATTTTCCCATCGCGATGCAAACATAGGCCCCTCAAGTTCTGATGGCGTTCGCTCCGCATCCGATGCTACATTTGGACCGGTGGAGAACGTCTAATCCGAACTCTTTGGCAGCGCCTCGCGAAGCGAGATGATCGTCACAGAGTTCTACGCATCTTAAGCAACCGACGTGCCAACGATATTGCGCGAGAGTTCCTCAAAGAACAACGCGCCTATAGCCGCCATTGATGAGTTTTACTGTTCGACTTGAGACATCGATGTCCTGAACCAGACACAGCTCAAACAATAACACCCCGGACAAGGCGACGAATCTGCGTTCCTTCAGCAATCGCGTCAATTAGCTGGTTCTTTGTCATTTTGACCATAATAGATTCTTTTGAGAGGCGCAGAACAGGGCATTGTCAACTTGTCGGCAGTGGCACGGACTACTGCGAAGAGTGTCAATCGCTCAGGAGACAGTCGACGGATTTTGAGCGATGCCGGTGAATTCGCGCCAAGCAGCGAATCGGGATGCGAGTTGTTTGCGATAGCGTGAAGCCCATAGCAGGTGTCGCTTGAGCGCGAAGTGCTGCCGGATCAGGCCGAAGCTGGAGAGAAAAGCCTGCGTGCGCTTCGGGTCACGAAATCCGCGCATTCTGTGCGTTCGCTGGTACCTGCGCTACAAGCTCTGCTTTCGCGATCTGGTCGGGATGATGGCCGAACGGGGATTGTCGCTGGCTCACACGACGATTCTGCGCTGGGTGAGGCGTTATACACCCGAGTTCGTCAAACGCTGGAACCGCTTTGCTACACCTGCGGGTCGCTCGTGGCGAGTCGATGAGACCTGCCTGAAGATTCGCGGCAGGTGGGTCTACCTGTACCGGGCAGTGGATCGGGCTGGCCAGACGGTGGACTTCATGCTCAGAGCCCGACGCGACATGGTTGCGGCCAAAGCTTTTTTCAGCAAGACCATCAAGCGTCAAGGCCAGCCGCCGGAGACCATCACGCTCGACGGCTATGCCGCCTCGCACCGCGCGGTGCGCGAAATGAAGACCGATGGTCTGCTGCCTGAAGACACGAAGGTCCGGTCCTCAAATTATCTGAACAACGTGATCGAGCAAGACCATCGCCACATCAAGTCCAGAACGAACGTGATGCCTGGGTTCAAGCGATTCGGGAGCGCCGCGACCACGATTTCAGCAGTCGAGTTGACGCATCGCATTCACAAGGGACCATTCGATCTCGCAAATCTCGGCCTCAAGGAGGCCGCTGCGCCCGCCGTATGGAATGCGGTCCTGTTTGATCGATAAGCTTTCCTACCTATATAAACTTTCTCAACCCGCTTACCTATTTGCACCAGAACACTCAGGATCTGGAGGATTGAACGCTTCAGCGGAATCGGCCTTGCCTTCCTTGTCGAGAGGAAGAGTGTGTCCTGTTTGGGACGTGCGCGACGTCAGCTTTCCGACAAATTTTGGGAATTTTGTTGCAACAGCACCGCAGCCGCGCTGGCCCGCACGACTTATTTGCAACCTCAGTTAGCCAAGAGTTTAAGTAAAGTACTTCATCGCTAGCATAGTCATTGCTTATAGAACACATCAGGTGAATGCAATGGAAAATAGTCTCGCGGTTCGGTGGTATTTCCGGTTCCAACTTGGCCTGCGTGATATTGAAGAACTGCTGTTCGAGCGCGGTGTCGTTGTCAGTTACGAGACGACCCGCCGCTGGTGCGACAAATTCGGCGCGGGCTTCGCACATCGCGTCAAAGCTGCTCGCCGCAAGCCTGGGCGCACATGGCATCTGTACGAAGTCTTCGTTACGTTGCGCGGTGAGCCTTATCTGCTCTGGCGGGCAGTCGACCAGCACGGCGCCGAACTCGACATCCTCCTGCAGAAACGTCGCGATAAGGCCGCAGCAAAGCGCTTCTTCAACCACGTGCTGGCCGCCTGTACCGACGCGCCACGAAGGATTGTCACCGATCAATTGCGCAGCTACCCGGCAGCCAAGGCCGATATCCCCGAACTGGCGAACGTCAAGCATGTGTTCGTCAAGGCTGCGGCCCGGGTGAACAACCGGGCAGAGAACAGTCATCAGCCTACGCGTGAACGTGAGCGGCGCATGCGCGGATTTCGTGACCCGAAGCGCACGCAGGCTTTTCTCTCCAGCTTCGGCCTGATCCGGCAGCACTTCGCGCTCAAGCGACACCTGCTACGGGCTTCACGCTATCGCAAACAACTCGCATCCCGATTCGCTGCGTGGCGCGAATTCACCGGCATCGCTCAAAATCCGTCGACTGTCTCCTGAGCGATTGACTCTTCGCAGTAGTCCGTGCCACTGCCGACAAGTTGACAATGCCCCGATCTGGCCTTCGACCCTGAGAAAGGCAAGCCGGACGAGCGTCCTGCGGCTATTTTTCTCTTCGACGACGTGCTCACGCGTGGCGCCCACTTCGCTGCAGCAGCCCGAAAACTTCGCGAAGTATTCGGCGACGTGCCGGTGATTGGCTGCTTCATCGCGCGCACCGTCATTCCGAACCCGTTTGACGATATCGACATCGACGACCTTCTTTTACGTCTTCCCGGCCCTTCGGGAGGCGCGCAATCTCATGAAAAAGGGCACCGAGGTGCCCTTTTTTGCTGATGCGGTTGATTGCCGCTCTCACGTAGAACAGGCGTTATGTCCAACCGCCGCGACGCTCAAAAATACCCCGACCCCCACTTTACAGTAAAATGGGTTGGCGTACAATAATTGTAGGTACCCCAATACCGTTGCCGGCGCGAGCCGGCCCTATGGAGTGACGATGCAACCCGTACAGATGGCCCCAGCCGAACGCGCGGCGCTCGAGCGCCTGGTCGAGCACGCACGCGGCGACACCGGCCAGAGCCGGCGCGTGGCCGACTTCCTGCTGGCCTGGTGGAACGCCGGCCAGTGCGGCAGCTACGACCTCACGACCGCATGGGGCGTGGACGACACCATTATGGACGATATGTGCGTGGTGTTCCGCCTCGCCTCGCGGGCGAACAGCTATCCCGAGACGCTGGGCTGCGGCCCGCAGTTCGAGGCCATCGTGCGCGCATGGCGTCCCAAACTCGTTGAGTGAGATCCACATGGCAACCGAAACCATCGACCAGAAGACCCTTACGCGGCTCGTGGAAGCCGGCGCCGTGCGCGCGGCGCATGTCGTCGGCCACGGCAACGGCTGGACGCTTGCGGCCAAGTACGGCCTGACCGAGCGTTTCCTGTCGGCCAAGCGCGGCGACGTGCGCGTGTTCCGCAAGCTCGAAACGCTCGTGAGTTTCCTGCGCGACATGGGTATCAGCCGCTTCGACGTGGACGCGGCCGGCTTCGATCCTGACTCGATCGAGCGCACCACGCGGCCCGACCGATCGGCCGCGCTGAAGGAGGCGCACGCCGCACGCGCCTATGACAAGTGGTTCCGCGAGCAGGTGCAGGAGTCGATGGACGACCCGCGCCCGAACGTGCCGCACGCGCAGGTGCAGCAGGAGATGGCAGAGAAGAAGGCGGCATTGCGCAGGCGGCTCGCACGCGGGGCTAAATCTTGATCGTGGAGTGGCGCGCGAAGGCGCGCGAGAAACGGCACAGAATCTTTGATTACATTGCGGCCGACAACCCGGTTGCCGCGCTTGAGCTGGACGATGAAATCGAGCGGAAAACCGACGTCTTGCCCGAGCATCCCGAACTGTACCGTGCCGGCCGTGTGCGCGGCACGCGCGAAATGGTGCTGGGGCCGAACTACATTCTGGTCTACCGGGTATTGAAGCAGGCCGGCATCATCGAAATCGTGCAGATCGTCGGCGCACGGCAGGACTACCAAAAGGGGAAGCGAAAATGATGCTGATTGGCGGGTTGCTGTATGTTTTCGGGCGGCATTGTCAACTTGTCGGCAGTGGCACGGACTACTGCGAAGAGTCAATCGCTCAGGAGACAGTCGACGGATTTTGAGCGATGCCGGTGAATTCGCGCCACGCAGCGAATCGGGATGCGAGTTGTT
>NZ_JBFPKN010000006.1:0-433590 GCF_040948805.1 Paraburkholderia sp. BR13439
CCATCTGAACCTCGTCAGAATTTGCAGGCTATGTGAAGCAATATGCCAGGTCTCTGCAATTCCAACAACACGATTTCTACCCGGAAGCCCAGCTACTCAAGGCTCTACGGATTGTTCAGGACGGACTAAGTATCGATCGGCGTCAGATCGAAGCGGCGGATCACCTCATGCACGCGCGACAGGAATGAGCCGTCGATGCCCAGAACCGTTGCGCTATAAATGTGCGGATTCTCGAGCCGATTTATTTCTGCCTGGATCACGCGGACCAATTCAAGCGCATTCGAAAAGACGCTGCCCGATTCTTTCGCATAAGCTTCGACGATGCGATTGGCATCGCGAAACAGCTCGTAATCAAGGCTATTGTGATCGACAAATTTCTGTCTTGCTGCTTCGCTTAACAGTGCTGTGCCATTCGGTTTGCCATTAATGCGGTTCGCTTCGAAGCAGAACGGTAATTTCATTCCGGTCGAACCGCACAACCGCAGTAAGAATTCGCTCATGTCCTCGCAGACGCCGACGGTACCGATATGTTCGCGCAAATGGATTTTCGCGACGGCGAGGGACGCTTCGTTGACCGCCGGTTCGCCGCTCAGCATCTGCACGAACAGGTTCCGGCCGCCGAGCGATTCGCTGACCCACTCGTCGAGCGATAGCACGCCTTGAAGCGCCATAGCCTCCGGCGTCGACACGCTGACCCCGCGCATGATTTGGCCGTTCTTGCCGTTCGCGGCATACCGGTAGTGAGAGATGTGGCGCGCGAGCGGATCGCGCAGGATCGTGCAGTAGTTGACCGGATGTTTCATCACCCGATGAATCCCAAACGGATGATGTCCACCGCCGACTTGCGTCTCGAGCAGCTTCGCGCGACAGTTTCCCCACCCATCCTGATCCCAAACAAAGCTAATGAATTGATCATTACCTTTGTTCAAATCAAAGCACGAAATAACGGTCGAACCGCCGCATTTCGGTGGATGGATAAAAAAGGTCGGGAAAGACATGTGGGGACATATGGCTGTCAGTGATGCGTAAAGTCTAGACAAAAGGTGTCACTGACGTTGTGACGTTTAATTACGCAGGAACACGTCTGGTTACATTGGCGCGAAAGACGCACTAAATGAAAAAACCCGCCTAATAGCGGGTTTCTAGTCGATTACCGATGAATGACGAGGTCAGTGTCGCGCTTCCCCGGGCGCTGCGCCCTTGCCTTGGGCCGGCGGGGTTTCGTCGTCGTCGCTGCTGCGTGCCCAGAAGAAACGATCGGGCATGTACGCCCCCATGCCGGGCCGGAACGCATTGCGCACCGCCTGATACAGATACTCCTGGCTTTCGCGCACCGCTTCCGCGGGCTCCTGGCCGTTGGCGAGCAGCGCGGCGATCGCCGCGCCAAGCGTATCGGTCAGGCCCGTCAGCCGATGGGGCGCACGGTCCCACAAGTCCTGACGCAACTGGCCGTCCTCGCTGAAGAGCGTGTTGACGAGCCGGTGCGTGCCGGTTTCGGTCGACAGAATGTACTCGCAGCCCTGCGACAGCAGATGCGAGATCGCGGCGTCGAGGCTCGGCGCCTCCGCGTCGCCGTCGGGCTGCGCAAGCGCGAGCAGCGTCGACGAGTCGGCGACCAGCAGCGTGGTTTGCGGGGCGAGCAGATCGGCGATCGCTTCGCGCAGTTCGTCGGCGGCGAGCACGTGTTCGTCGTCGAGCGTGAAGTCCGGGGCGAGGATCAGCGGGACATCGTCGTAGTCGGCAACCACTTCCGCGATCGCGCTGACCACCTCGGCGCGCGTGCACGCGCCGACCTTGAAGGCGGCGATCGGCATGTCCTCGAGCAGCATGCGCGCCTGCGTCGCGACGATGTCAGGGTCGAGGCCGGTGACTTCATCGCAGCTCGCCGAGTCGCGCACGGTATAGCCCGTGAGCACGGATACGCCGTGGCAGCCCATGCTGGCAAGTGTCATCAGGTCCGCCTGCAGGCCGGAGCCGCCAGTGGGATCGGAGAGGCCGAAGGTGAGGACGATCGGAGGCGTGTCGCTGGGCATGAAAATGGATAAGAAAAGCAGGATTTCGGCGCACAGTGCGCAATTGGCTCAATTATGCGGCCTAAACCGCTGACAGGGCGTTTTTTCGCGCGGCTTGCCCGAGGGCCCACTCTACCGTGTCGCTGGCGCCCGCCCGACGCGTGGCAAGCCGCCGGAAGCGGCGCTGGCACGGCGCGCGGGCGCCCGCCGAAGGCCGGTCCACGCTACGGTTGCGCGTTTTCGATTGCTAGGCATGGGGGCGCCAACACGGTACCATCATGGCTCCCGTTTCCACGGACTCAACGACGCGACAAAAGAATGGAATATCAAAGCTGGATGTGCCTGATTTGCGGCTGGATTTACGACGAAGAGGCCGGCTTGCCCGACGAAGGCATTGCGCCGGGCACGCGCTGGGAAGACGTGCCCATCAACTGGACGTGTCCCGAGTGCGGAGCGCGCAAGGAAGACTTCGAAATGGTCCAGATCTGAAGCACGGCAAGCCCCCGGAAGCTTCGGCCCCAAAACGGTGTCCCGAGGTTCGGTCCCGAACCTGAACCCTGAGCTTCAATCCCGAAAGTGAGCGGTGTCGCCACCGCACAATTGCTGCAATCGCTTGATGCGTCCGGCGCGCCCGGCGCCTGTCTGAGCGCGCTGGCGCGGAACATCGCCGGACGCGTCGTGTCGCAACGGTAGTCTGTCATTGTCCTGTCGCCGGTTCGCGCGGTGGCCGCCCACTCGGCACGCGGCGCGAAGCGACGGCGCCGTCAGCTTCGTGTCGCCTGCCCATGACTCTTCGATCCGCAGCACCCGTTTCCATCGATGCACTGCCGAATCCGCGCGGCGGCGCGGTCCGCCCGGCGGAACTGGCGCTCGCCGAGGCGTCGCTCGCGTTCGAGCAGCGCCACGAGAGCGGTGCCGCGCTGCTGCGTGCGTCGCATGCCTTGCGCACGGCGGGCTGGCTCAGCGCGCAGCGTTTCGCCGATGCGCTGGTGCGGCTCTCGCCGCTCGCGAGCGACGAGTCGGCCGAAGCGCAAAGCGCCCGGCCAGTGTTCGGCGCGGCGCTGCGCGACTTCCGCGCGGCGCTCGAACGTCACAATCTGCGCGAGCTCAGCTGCTCGCCGACGCTGTTCAACCATTACCGCGAGCTGTGCGCGCAACTCGTCGAACCCACGCCGGGCTCCGCCGTCGCGTTCGAAGAGCTCGCGCTGTGCGCGCGGCCGGTGCCCCCGGCGTCGCTGCACGCTCAATCGGCCGATCAGCTGGCACATCTGCGGGCGCGCTACGAGCGCGCTCTGCTGCCGGTGCTGCGCTCGCAGGCCGACACGGGTAGCGCGGTGGCGCTTGCGGTCACGAACGCCGCGCTCGACGAGCTCGACGCCGTGTTCACCGAACTCGCCAGCCCCGATCCCTACGACTTCTGGCGGCTCGCTCGCGCCTGCGCGAAGGCGCTGCGCGCGCGCGGCCACGCAATTCGCGATATCGAAGCACGGCGCTTTTACGCGCGCTGCAACCTGGCGCTCGCCGATCACGCGCGCGGCATCGAGCGCGCGCCGCGTTCGCTGGTGCGCGCGACGCTCGCGCTGCTGTGGCGCGACTACGCGCTGTTCGGCGCGGCCGCCCAGGACGCCGACCAGGTCGAGGTGCTGCACGATTACGGCTTGACCGTCGACTGGCACGTCGCCGGCACGCAGTCGTCGGAAGCGCTGTGGGAGGCGCGCGCGCTCGAGGTGCAGTCGCTGCCGCACACGCGCGATCTCGGCGTGCTGAGTGTCAACGCGAACGCGTACGAAGATTTCCTGCAGACCGCCGAAGCGTCGATCGAGGCGCTCGCCGCGCATGCCCGCGCGGCCGATCAGCCAGAGAAAGCGGACCCGAGCGAAGCACTGCAGGCGGGCGACGCCGCCTACCGGCTCGGCTCCGCCGCCTGCGCGCTCGGCCTCGGTCACGTGGCGCTGCTCGCCGATGCCCTCGGGCTCGCATGGCGGCGTCGTGCGCATGCGGCCGTCGCGACGCCGGCGGTGCGCGTACACGTGATCGTCGGCGCGCCGGCGGCCGACACGCTCGAGCAGGCCGCCGAGGCGTTGCGCGCGTCGCTGCACAAGGTCGCCGCGGGCGTTGGGCCGGCCGGCGGCAGCTTCACGCAGGCGGCGCTCACCGCGCTCACGCGCGCGATCGAGCAGGGCGGCGCGTGAAGCGCAAGCCACGCCGAACCAAACGCGCGACGTGGCGCGCGAATTGCGTCCGCAACGCCTCGACCGACGCGCGCCGAATCCGCTGAAACCCAATTTGACGAGTCACAATCCCGCTACTTCGCGACACGCGTCGAACCTGCCGTTCTACGCGGTGTTTCGGCGCCTGATCGCGGCATGGCGCGAGTCGCGCGCGTGATAGAGTGGAACTTGATCCGGCGTCGATGACGCCGCACGTAGCGTGCAACCCAACGCGTTGCAATGCTCAAAGCAGCCCGCCATCGCGCATCGTCTTTGCTAAAATCCGAACTATGTCCAAGAGTACCGATCGCATCAATCTGACCAACCAGTTCCTGATCGCCATGCCGAACATGGCCGATCCGACGTTTTCAGGAACGGTGGTCTACCTTTGCGATCACAGTGAGCGCGGCGCGCTCGGCCTCGTGATCAACCGGCCGACCGATATCGACCTGGAAGCGCTCTTCAATCGCATCGATCTGAAGCTCGAGATCGAACCTCTTCTCCATGTTCCCGTGTATTTCGGCGGCCCGGTGCAAACCGAGCGCGGCTTCGTGCTGCACGATCCGAAAGGCGGCAGCGCGTACACGTCGTCGATGTCGGTGCCGGGAGGGCTCGAAATGACCACCTCGAAAGACGTGCTCGAGGCCGTCGCGAGCGGCAACGGTCCGGAGCGTTTCCTGCTGACGCTCGGCCACGCCGGCTGGGGCGCCGGTCAGCTCGAAGACGAAATCTCGAAGAACGGCTGGCTGACGGTCGAGGCCGATCCGAAGATCGTCTTCGACGTGCCGGCCGAAGATCGTCTCGAAGCGGCGCTCGCGCTGCTCGGCGTGTCGCTGTCGATGCTGTCGGGCGAGGCCGGGCACGCATGAGGGGCCGCGCATGAATCTGCCGGCCGGACGTGAGGCGACGCTGCTTGCGTTCGACTACGGCGTGAAACGCATCGGCGTGGCGGTCGGCAATTCGCTGACGCGCCGCGCGCGGCCGCTCGTCGTCGTGCAGAACCGCAGCAAGGAGTACCGTTTCGAAGCGCTCGGCAAGCTGATCGTCGAATGGAAGCCCGATGCGCTGGTGGTCGGCCTGCCGATGCACCCCGACGGCACACCGCACGAGCGCACGCAGCTCGCGAAGCGCTTCGGCAACCAGCTGAACGGCCGCTTCAATCTGCCGGTCACGTGGGTCGACGAGCGCTACTCGTCGGTCGAGGCCGAGGCGCAAATCCGCGCCGGCAACGCCCGCATCGACATGCTCGATGCCGAAGCCGCGAGCATCATCCTCCAGCAATATCTTGACGGACTTTCCGACGATCATGAGTTCCATTGACGCCGAAGCGCTGTATCGCGCGTTGCTCGACCAGATTCGCGCGGCCTATGGCGACCAGCTCGCCGCAGCGCACGACGGCGCCCAGGCGGCGGTGCTCGCGGGTATCCATAGCGGCGGCGCATGGCTCGCCGAGCGGCTCGCGCGCGACCTGAACCTACCGAGCTTCGGCGTGGTGAACGTCGCGCTGCATCGCGACGACTACGCGAAGAAAGGGCTGCACGCGCAGGCGAGCCCGACCTCGCTGCCGTTCGCGGTCGATGGCAGCCGCATCGTGCTGGTCGACGACGTGCTGTACACCGGCCGCACGATTCGCGCTGCGGTGAACGAGCTGTATGACTATGGCCGGCCGGCGTCGGTCGAACTCGCGGTGCTCGCCGATCGCGGCGGACGCGAGTTGCCGGTGGCGGCGCGCTTCGTCGGCGGCGTGGTCGACGTGCCGGCCGACGCGACGCTCGTGCTGGCCCACGAAGACGACGGCGCGGGCGGCCAGCGGTTCTCTTTTCACACTGAAGCACGCGTTGATTGAATCTCGCGCGAGCGACGCGCCGACCTCGATCACGTTGAAGCCCGTATTTGAAGCAGGTACATCATGAACACCGCCACCCAGGCTCCGCAAGATTCCTCCGCTAGCGCATCCGAGCGCTTCCGCTACGGCTTCCTGAAGGGCAACCCGCAGCTCACGAAGAACGGCGAGCTCAAGCATCTGCTGTCGATCGAGGGCTTGCCGAAGGCCATCGTCAATCACATTCTCGAGACCGCCGACCAGTTCGTCAGCGTGACTGATCGCGAAGTGAAGAAGGTGCCGCTGCTGCGCGGCAAGTCGGTGTTCAACCTGTTCTTCGAGAACTCGACGCGCACCCGTACGACGTTCGAGATCGCGGCCACGCGGCTGTCGGCCGACGTGCTGAATCTGAACATCAACGCGTCGTCGACGAGCAAGGGCGAATCGCTGCTCGACACGATCAACAACCTGTCGGCGATGCACGCGGATCTGTTCGTCGTGCGTCATGCGTCGAGCGGCGCGCCGTTCCTGATCGCGCAGCATTGCGCGCCGCACGTGCACGTGATCAACGCCGGCGACGGCCGTCACGCGCACCCGACGCAGGGTCTGCTCGACATGTACACGATCCGCCACTACAAGAAAGACTTCACGAAGCTGCGCGTGGCGATCGTCGGCGACATCCTGCATTCGCGCGTCGCGCGCTCGGACATTCATGCGCTGACCACGCTCGGCGTGCCCGAAGTGCGCGCGATCGGTCCGCGCACGCTGCTGCCGGGCGGCCTCGAACAGATGGGCGTGCGCGTGTTCCACAACCTCGACGAAGGGCTGAAGGACGTCGACGTCATCATCATGCTGCGCCTGCAGAACGAACGCATGAGCGGCGCGTTGCTGCCGTCGTCGCAGGAGTACTTCAAGAGCTGGGGGCTGACGCCCGAGCGTCTCGCGCTCGCCGCCCCGGATGCGATCGTGATGCACCCCGGCCCGATGAACCGCGGCGTCGAGATCGACTCGCAGGTCGCGGACGGCCCGCAATCGGTGATCCTGAATCAGGTGACGTTCGGTATCGCGGTGCGCATGGCGGTGATGGGGATCGTCGCGGGCAATAACGATTAAGCAGCGACCATCAGGAAGCCGAAGCACAGGCTGAACCACAGGTTTAACAAAGGCAGCGCATGAAGATTCATATTCACGGCGGCACGCTGATCGATCCGGCAGCGGGCACCGAACAGCGGCAGGATATTTTTATCGAGGCGGGCAAGATCGCCGCTCTCGGCCAGGCGCCGGCCGGCTTCCAGGCGGAGCGCACGCTCAACGCCCACGGACTGTCGATCGCGCCGGGTCTCGTCGACCTGTGCGCGCGTTTGCGCGAGCCGGGCTACGAGCACAAGGCGACGCTCGGCTCGGAAATGGCCGCGGCGCTCGCGGGCGGCGTGACGAGCCTCGTATGTCCGCCGGACACCGATCCGACGCTCGACGAACCGGGCCTCGTCGAAATGCTGAAGTTCCGCGCGCGCAATCTGAACAAGGCGCACGTGTATCCGCTCGGCGCGCTGACGGTCGGTCTGAAGGGGCAGGTCATCACCGAGATGGTTCAGCTGACCGAGGCGGGCTGCGTCGGCTTCTCGCAGGCCGATACGCCGATCGTCGATACCCAGGTGCTGATGCGCGCGCTGCAATACGCGAAGACGTATGGCTTCACCGTGTGGCTGCGTCCCGTCGATGCGTACCTCGGCAAGGGCGGCGTCGCCGCGAGCGGAGCGCTGGCGTCGCGGCTCGGTTTGTCGGGCGTGCCGGTGTCGGCCGAAACGATCGCGCTGCATACGATCTTCGAACTCGTGCGCGTGACCGGCGCGCGCGTGCATGTGTCGCATGTGTCGTCGGCGGCGGGCGTCGCGCTCGTGCGCGCGGCAAAGGCCGAAGGCCTGCCGGTGTCGTGCGACGTCACCGTGAACCACCTGCATCTGATCGACCTCGACATCGGCTATTTCGACGCGCAGTTCCGGCTCGATCCGCCGCTGCGCCAGCAGCGCGATCGCGAAGCGATCCGCGCAGGCCTCGTCGACGGCACGATCGACGCGATCTGCTCGGCGCACACGCCGGTCGACGACGACGAAAAGCTGCTGCCGTTCGCCGAAGCGACGCCAGGCGCAACCGGCCTCGAACTGTTCCTGTCGCTGACGGTCAAGTGGGCCGACGAAGCGGGCGTGCCGCTCGCGAGCGCGCTCAATCGCATCACCGCGGCGCCGGCGCAGGTGCTCGGCCTCGAAGCGGCTGGCCGCATCGCGGTCGGCGCGGTGGCCGACCTCTGCGTGTTCGACCGTCATGCTCACTGGCGCGTCGAGCCGCGCGTGCTGAAGAGCCAGGGGCACAACACGCCGTTCCTCGGCTACGAGTTGCCGGCGCAGGTGCGCGCGACCGTCGTGTCGGGTCAGCTCGCGTACGAGCAGCGCTGAGCGGCATCGTCTCGGTCCAGTCAAGGAAAGCCCCGCCCATGAAGCTCGCGTTACGCAAGATCCGTCTCATCACGCATCTGCTGCACGGCATGTGGACCGTCGCGACGCGCTTTCCGAACGCGAGCGCCGAGCGGCGTCACTCGCTCAATCGCGCGTGGTCGCTGAAGATGCTGCGGTTGTGCGGCATGCGCCTTGTCGTGCATAACGATGCGGTGCGGCTCGATCGTGGCGCGCTCGTCGTCGCCAATCACATCTCGTGGATCGACATCTACGTGATCAACGCGTGGCGGCCGACGCCGTTCGTGTCGAAGGCGGAGATCCGGCAATGGCCGGTGGTCGGCTGGCTCGCGCAGCAGCTCGACACGGTGTTCATCCAGCGCGAGAAGCGCAGCGACGCGAAGCGGATCATGCACGAACTCGCCGATCGCCTCAGCGCGGGTGAACTGATGTGCGTGTTCCCCGAAGGCACGACCTCGAACGGGCTCGAGTTGCTGCCGTTTCACGCGAACATGTTTCAGGCGGCGGTGTCGGCCGGTGTGCCGGTGCAGCCGCTGTGCATCATGTACGAGGATGCGCAGGGCCGGCAGTCGACCGCACCCGCGTATATCGACGATGTCTCGTTGTCCGACTCGCTCGACATGCTGTTGCGTGGCGGTCCGCTAACCGCCCACGTCTATGTCGGCGCACCGCTCGCACCGAACGCTGACCGGCGGGTGCTTGCGGCGCAGGCTCAGAACGTGGTGGCGAACGCGTTGCGGGACATGCAGGCCGGCAACGCAGTGGCGGGGACGGTCGCGCAAGAAGGCGACGTGGTAGCTGCCGCGTCGTCGAGCGACGCCGCCGAGACGCCGGAAACCCTGATCGAGCCCGTCGATCAGCCGCGCCGCTCGGCCTGAGCGGCGGCGCTGCCGGGCAGCGTCGCCGGCTTCTGTTTAATTGCCCCCGCGCGGCACACCGCACGAATCGCAATCGACCTGCGTCAACGTACGCTCCGCAGGATTTCGCGCGAGCCGTACCGCCGACAGCTTGTGCCCCCACACGCAACCCGAGTCGAGGCCGATCAGGTTGTCGCGCAGCATCAGGCCGAGCGCGGCCCAATG
The DNA here is from genome assembly GCF_040948805.1 of Paraburkholderia sp. BR13439. Classification (NCBI taxonomy): domain Bacteria; kingdom Pseudomonadati; phylum Pseudomonadota; class Betaproteobacteria; order Burkholderiales; family Burkholderiaceae; genus Paraburkholderia; species Paraburkholderia sp. BR13439. The sequence continues at coordinate 9,598 of NZ_JBFPKN010000006.1, forward strand.
ACCGAACACGACGGTCACGTCTGCGGTCTGGCGCGACGGCACGTCGAACCATGGCATGCAACCGCTCGGCGTGGATGCGAGCGTGCCGCTGCTGCTGAAATCCATCACCCCATCGGCGCTGCAAAAGCGCATGCGCGTCAACGCGCTGCATGTAACGCGCAGACGCTCGATTCCCTTCAGGCCCGGCTTCCAGCGGTTCGGCTCGTTGCCGTACAGGCCGGCAAGCGTTTCTTTCCAGTTCGGCGCACGCAGCGCGCGCTGCAATTCGTCGGCGAGTTCCAGCGTCAGCGTCGTATCCCATTGCGGCAGCACGCCCGCGTGCACCATCAGCATGCCGTTGTCGAAATGCGCGAGCGGCCGGTGGCGAATCCACTCGAGCAGATCGGCGGCATCGGGCGCGGCGAGGATGTCTTCGATCGTGTCCCCTTTCTTCGACTTGCGAATCCCCGCCGACACCGACAGCAGATGCAGATCGTGATTGCCGAGCACGGGCACCGCGCGCTCGCCGAACGCGATTACGTCGCGCAATGTGTCGAGCGAGTCGGGGCCGCGGTTGATCAGATCGCCGGCGAACCACAGCGGTGTGCCGTCCGGCGGCGCGGCTTTGGCGAGCAGTTGCTGAAACGGCGCACGGCAGCCTTGCAGATCGCCGAATGCAAGAGGAACGAGGGGAGCGGACGTACTGGAAGCGTTGTGGGGTGTCATCGAGGAAATCAGATCGATTCGATACGCGCGGTGTTGCACGACGCGTGCCACGGTGGGCAGAGCAGCAAGCTAGCGTGACATAATAGCCGCTTTGCCGGGGCGACGTCCGGTCGGTCAGGACGATGGGCCGGCAACGCCGATGGAGGGAAGGAAAAAAATTTCCTTGCTCGGTTCTGGCCATCGGCCGCATAAACGGTCAATGAAAAAGTTGATGGCCGCCATATCCGCGAGACCTGTTCGAGATTATTCGATTCGAGTTTTTGGCGGGCATGACCTTATAATCAGGTCATCATAAGACTAGCGTCAGAGCGTTTGCTTGCGCACAAGCGGATGCATTGAACTGCTGCAGAATCGCAAACCATCATGCATCGTGGTCACGTCGGCGAATGCAAATCGATTCAGGGACGCGACCCACATCCACAAGGGAATTACATGATCCTGGTAACGGGCGGTGCCGGGTTTATCGGCGCTAATTTCGTGCTCGACTGGCTGAATGGGTCGGACGAAGCGGTGCTCAACGTAGATAAACTGACCTACGCCGGCAACCTGGGCACGCTGAAGACGCTACAGGGCAACCCCAAACATATTTTCGCGCGCGTCGACATTTGCGATCGGGCCGCGCTCGACGCGCTATTGGCCGAGCACAAGCCGCGCGCCGTGCTGCACTTCGCGGCCGAAAGCCACGTGGATCGCTCGATTCACGGTCCGGCCGATTTCGTGCAAACCAACGTGGTCGGCACCTTCACGCTGCTCGAAGCGACACGCAGCTACTGGAACACGCTCGGCGAGCCGGAGCGCGCCGCGTTCCGCTTCCTGCACGTATCGACCGACGAAGTGTTCGGCTCACTGTCTGCAACCGATCCGCAGTTTTCCGAAACGACGCCTTATGCGCCGAATAGCCCCTATTCGGCGACCAAAGCCGGTTCGGATCACCTCGTGCGCGCCTACCATCACACGTATGGCCTGCCGGTGCTGACTACCAACTGCTCGAACAATTACGGCCCGTACCAGTTCCCCGAAAAGCTGATTCCGCTGATGATCGCCAACGCGCTCGGCGGCAAGCCGCTGCCCGTGTATGGCGACGGTCAGAACGTGCGGGACTGGCTGTACGTCGGCGACCATTGCAGCGCGATTCGCGAAGTGCTCGCGCGCGGCACGCCGGGCGAGACGTACAACGTCGGCGGCTGGAACGAGAAGAAGAATCTTGAAGTCGTGCACACGCTGTGCGACCTGCTCGACCAGAAGCGTCCGAAGGCGGCCGGGTCGTATCGCGACCAGATCACCTATGTGAAGGATCGTCCGGGCCACGACCGCCGTTACGCGATCGACGCCCGCAAGCTCGAGCGCGAACTCGGCTGGAAGCCGGCGGAAACGTTCGAGACGGGGCTCGCCAAAACGGTCCAGTGGTATCTCGACAACCAGCAATGGGTCGACGAGGTCGCTTCGGGCGAATACCGGAAGTGGGTCGAGACCAACTACGCGCAGCGCGCGTAAAGGCACGGCAATGGCGCGCAAAGGCATTATTCTCGCGGGCGGTTCGGGCACCCGCCTGTATCCGATTACGCACGTCGTCTCCAAGCAGCTGCTGCCGGTGTACGACAAGCCGATGATCTACTATCCGCTGTCCACGCTGATGGTGGCGGGCATCCGCGACGTGCTGATCATCTCCACGCCGCAGGACACGCCGCGCTTCGAGGCGATGCTCGGCGACGGCAGCCAGTGGGGCATGAACATTGAGTACGCGGTGCAGCCGTCGCCGGATGGGCTCGCGCAGGCGTTCATCATCGGCCGGGAGTTCGTCAACAACGATCCGTCGGCGTTGATTCTGGGCGACAACATCTTCTACGGCCACGATCTCGCGAAGCAACTGGAGCGCGCCGACGCTCAGACCGAAGGCGCGACCGTGTTCGCGTATCACGTGCAGGACCCGGAGCGCTACGGCGTGGTCGAATTCGACAAGCAGTTCCGCGCATTGTCGATCGAAGAGAAGCCAGCGAGGCCGCGTTCGAACTACGCGGTCACGGGCCTGTATTTCTACGACAAACAGGTCTGCGACATCGCCGCCGACATAAAGCCGTCGCAGCGCGGCGAGCTCGAAATTACCGACGTGAACTCGCGCTACCTCGCAAACGCGACGCTCAACGTCGAAATCCTGGGCCGCGGTTATGCGTGGCTCGACACCGGCACGCACGATTCGCTGATCGAAGCCGCAACCTTCATCGCCACGCTGCAAAAGCGTCAGGGTCTGGTGGTCGCGTGTCCGGAAGAGATCGCTTACCGGCGTCAATGGATCGATGGCGAGCAACTGCTCGCGCTCGCCAGGCCGCTCGCGAAAAATGGCTACGGGCAGTACCTGCAAAACATTCTGACGGATCGAGTCGCATGGCCATCCAGGTAACCGCAACCTCGCTGCCCGAAGTCAAGATCATCGAGCCGAAGGTATTCGGCGATGCGCGCGGCTTTTTCTTCGAAAGCTTCAATGCGCTCGAATTCGCCGAGAAGGTCGAGCGAGGTGTCGAGTTCGTGCAGGACAATCATTCGCGTTCTTCGAAGGGCGTGCTGCGCGGGCTGCACTATCAGATCCAGCATGCGCAGGGGAAGTTCGTGCGCGTGGTCGAGGGAGAGGTGTTCGACGTCGCCGTTGACATCCGCAAGAGCTCGCCGAACTTCGGCAAGTGGGTCGGCGTGACGTTGTCGGTGGAGAACCACCGGCAGTTGTGGGTGCCGCCCGGTTTCGCGCACGGCTTCGTCGTGCTGTCCGAGTCCGCGCAGTTCCTGTACAAGACCACCGACTACTGGTTCCCGGAGCACGAGCGCAGCATTGCGTGGAATGATCCGGCGATCGGCATCGAATGGCCGATCGACTTCGAGCCGCTGCTCGCGGCCAAGGATGCGGCGGGCAAGCGTCTCGCCGACGCCGAAGTCTATGCCTAAGGGGATCGCATGAGCGCACACGATGCGAAACGGACGATTCTCGTCACCGGCGTCAACGGGCAGGTTGGCTATGAGCTTGCGCGCACGCTGCAAGGGCTCGGCAACGTGGTGGCGGTCGATCGCGCGCGGCTCGACCTGTCGAACCTCGATCAAATTCGCGCGGTGGTGCGCGAGCTGCGTCCCGCGCTGATCGTCAATCCGGCCGCCTACACGGCGGTGGACAAGGCCGAAGAGGAGCGCGAGCTGGCAATGCGCATCAACGGCGAAGCGCCGGGCGTGCTCGCCGACGAAGCGAAAAGGATCGGCGCCGCGCTGATCCACTATTCGACCGACTACGTGTTCAACGGCACCAAGGAAGGCGCGTACATCGAGGACGATCCGACCGACCCGCAGAACATCTACGGCCGCAGCAAGCTCGCGGGCGAGCAGGCGATCGCGGCGAGCGGCGTCGATCATCTCGTGTTGCGCACCAGCTGGGTGTACGGCACGCGCGGCAAGAACTTTCTGCTCACGATGCTGCGGCTAGGCGCCGATCGTCCCGAGTTGAAGGTGGTGGCCGATCAGTTCGGCGCGCCCACGTGGTGCAACACGATCGCGACGCTGACCGCGCATCTGTGCGCGCAGGGCTTCGCCGCCGAAGACGGCGCGAACTGGTGGAACGAGCGTTCCGGCATCTATCACCTGTGCGCGGGCGGCTCGACGTCTTGGCACGGCTTTGCGTCGGCGATCTTCGAACTCGCGGATTTGCCGAACAAGCCGAACACGCTGCCGATTCCGGCCGTGGACTACCCGACGCCCGCAAAGCGCCCCGCCAATTCGAGGATGTCGAACGACAAACTGGCGCGTGTGTTCGGGCTCGCCGCGCCGCATTGGAAGGAGGCGTTGAAGTTGTGCCTGTCGCGCGACGAGCGCCTCGCATAATGCGGGCGCCCATGTTGCCATCCCTATGCCGGGAAGGGCGGTGTAAATATCAACCGACGAACGAGACCCCTGTTGGCCGCCAGCGATTGCGATCATTCGGGGAGTGGGGAAGCGGAAGAGCGTTTCGCGTGATCACACTTTTCTCTGTTTAGGCCCGCTCAAATGAGTCAAAAACCCCTCGTAGTCGATCTCGACGGAACGCTGATGCGCTCCGATGTGCTGATCGAAAGCGCATTCGCATTTTTTAAAGCCGCCCCTCACCGTTTTTATGAGCCGCTGCTCTGGCTGTTGCGCTTTGGCAAGCCTGGGCTCAAGTCGCGTCTCGCCCAGACGACCAATATCGACGTGACGGTGCTGCCCTATGACGAGACGGTCCTGGACTGGCTCAAGCAGGAGCGCGCCACTGGGCGCCGCCTCGTGCTTGCCACCGCGAGCCATGAGCGCTTCGCACATGCGATTGCCGATCACCTGAGTTTGTTCGACCAAACCTTCGCGACCAATGGCAATGTCAATCTAAGCTCGCGCAACAAGCGCGATCGGCTGGTCGCGGAATTCAGCGAAAAGGGCTTCGATTACGCTGGCAATTCGCATGCGGACGTTCCCGTGTGGGAGGTTGCCGACCGCGCCTACGTGGTCAATCCATCGGTCGGCGTCGAGCGGGTCGCGCGCAAGCGGGGCAACGTCGAGACCGTCATCGAGACGCGTCCGCCACGCACCCGGGTGTGGGCGAAGTCACTGCGGTTGCATCAGTGGCTCAAGAACCTGCTGATTTTCTTGCCGCTGTTGGCTGCGCACGAGGCATCGTCGGTGCATCTGCTCGCCATGGCCGCCCTCGGTTTCGTTTCGTTCGGGCTGTGCGCATCGAGCGTCTACCTGCTGAATGATCTGCTCGATCTCGAGGACGATCGGCACCACCCGACCAAGCGTCGGCGCCCGCTCGCGGCAGGAACCTTGCCGCTCTGGCAGGGCGCGATATTGTTTCCGGTTCTATTGGTAATCGGGTTCGGAATCGCCCACGCGTTACTGCCGTACCGATTCACCTTGGTGCTGATCGCCTACTACACGCTGACACTCGCCTACTCTTTCTATCTGAAGCGGCAGGTCATGGTGGACGTCGTGGCGCTCGCTTGCCTCTACACATCCCGAATCGTGGCGGGGAGCGCGGCCATCGATGCGCGGCTGAGCTTCTGGCTGCTCGCTTTCTCGATGTTCATTTTCCTGAGTCTCGCCCTCGTCAAGCGCTTTGCCGAACTGCACCTGCTTCAGGCGCGCGGGCTCGTCACGTCGCGGGGCCGAGGATATGTGGCGGGTGATCTTTCGCTGGTCTCATCGCTCGGAGCAGCGGCTGGCTATCTATCCGTGCTGGTGCTGGCGCTGTATATCCAGGACGCCAACACGCTTTTGCTGTATCGCCATCCCCAGTTCATCTGGCTGGCCTGTCCGCTGCTGCTCTATTGGGTCAGCCGTATCTGGATCATCGCCCATCGCGGTCGGATGCACGACGATCCTGTCGTTTTCGCCGCCAAGGATCGAGGTAGCTGGGCCGTCATCGGGTTGTGCGCTGTCGTGTTCTGGCTGGCCATCTAAAACATGGCGCACGTTCAGTCCTGGGGGCTTTATCCCTATGCGCCGCAGAATCCGCACACACCGGCATGGCGCGACGGCGTAGCGCCAGCGTGGCGCTCGGCGGCGTCGGCTAGCGGCACGACGCTCGGATTCGGCCAGGGCCGCAGCTATGGCGACAGTTGTCTCGCGTCCTCGGGCCAGGTCGTGTGCATGCGGGGTCTCGATAGGCTCATCGACTTCGACGCGTCGAGTGGCGTGCTGCGCGCCGAGGCGGGCGTCACGCTGGAGACGATTCTCGAGCTAGCGATTCCGCGCGGCTGGATGCTGCCCGTTACGCCGGGAACCAAATACGTGACGCTTGGTGGCGCTGTGGCCAACGATGTTCATGGCAAGAACCATCACGTCCGAGGCACCTTCGGCCGCCATGTGCGCCGCTTCGGCCTTTTGCGCAGCGATGGCAGCGAGCTCGAATGCGCGCCCGGAAGCGCGACGGACGCCGAGCCCGATTTTTTCGGTGCGACTATCGGCGGACTGGGGCTCACGGGACTGATCACCTGGGTCGAGATTCAACTGATGCCAATCCGCACGAGCCTGATGGATGTGTCGAGCATCCGCTTCGACAATGTCGACGAATTCTTCGTCCTGTCAGAGCGCCTCGATCGACATCACGAATACAGCGTCGCGTGGATCGATTGCCAGAGCCGTGGCGCGGCGCTCGGACGTGGGATTTTCATGGTCGGCGATCATGCGCCGGAAGGGCCGCTTGCAGTCGAGCGCCGCAAAAAGCACACGGTTCCCATCGTCTCGCCCGTTCCTGTGTTCAACAAACTGACGCTGCGTCTTTTCAACGAGGCGTATTATCGCCGCCAGGCCGCTGGCGAGACCAAGGCGAAGGTCGGATACGATAGCTATTTTTATCCGCTCGACGCGCTGCTGCAGTGGAACCGCATCTATGGACGCTCCGGCTTCCAGCAATATCAATGCGTGATTCCGCCAAATTGCGCGCGCGAGGCAATACGCGACGTGCTCGATGCGATTTCGCGCAGCGGCACCGGCTCGTTTCTTGCCGTGCTCAAGCGCTGCGGTGATCTTCGGTCGCCGGGGTGGCTTTCCTTTCCACGGGAGGGCACTTCGCTGGCGCTCGACTTCCCGCAGCGCGAGGCGTCCAACCGGCGCCTGTTCGATACGCTCGACGCGATCGTCCGCGCGAGCGGTGGACGTCTGTATCCGGCAAAGGATGCGCACATGTCGGGGGAGGACTTCCGCGCGGCCTACCCGCGGTGGACCGACCTGGAGACACTGAGGGACCCTGCCTTGCTTTCTCGATTCTGGGAACGAACGACTCGCTCATGAAGAACATCGTCATCATTGGTGCCACTTCGGCCATCGCTTCGGCCTGCGCGCGCGCATGGAACGGACCGGGAGTAGGCTTCGCACTGGTCGCGCGCAACGCGCGGCGCCTTCAGGAAACCGCCGACGATCTGAAGGCGCGCGGCGCCGAACTGGTCAGCTGCCACCAGTTGGACATCGACGATTTCGGCGCGCAGGAATTGGTTGTGCAGGCATGCCGGGCCGCTCTCGGCAGCATCGACATCGTGCTGGTTGCGCCGGGCACCTTGCCCGATCAGCGCGAATGCGAGCGCGACGCTGCCGTCGCGGTGCGCGAGTTCACGACGAACGTCGTTTCGGTGATCGCGCTACTGACGCGTTTCGCTAATATCGTCGAGGAACAGCGCAGTGGCACACTAGCGGTGATCGCCTCGGTCGCAGGCGATCGTGGACGTCCGTCGAACTACCTTTACGGCAGTGCGAAAGCCGCACTTGCCACGTTCTGCGAAGGACTCAATGCACGCCTGAAAAAGGTCGGTGGACATGTGGTGACGATCAAGCCTGGCTTCGTCGCTACGCCGATGACGCAGGGCCTGCCGTTGCCCAAGCCGCTCGTGGCGACACCGCAGGCTGTGGCCACCGACATCGTGAAGGCCGTGGCGCGTCACCGCGACGTGGTGTATACCCCGTGGTTCTGGGCGGGCATCATGCTGATCATTCGCTCCATTCCGCGCCGCATCTTCAACCGGCTGTCGCTGTAATGGAAGCCGGCCGGCGGGCCAGTCGCGCTCGCGCCGGCCGACCGCTTTCAGACAGTCGATAGATCAACGCAACGATACCGTGAATTCATCGGCCAAACCTCTCGCCACCCCCCACCTCGTCATTCTTTATGCAGTCTTCGCGGCCCTGTCGATCGTCGTGAACATCGGCCTGCAAAAGCTGTCGCTGATTGTGTACGAGGGTCCTTTCGACGTCATGCTTTCAGTGGTGGTCGGCACCGGAGGCGGTCTCGTACTGAAGTTCGTCCTCGACAAGATCTGGATTTTTCGCTATCGCCACAATAACCTTTCGCATGGGGTGGCGAGCTTCTTTCTGTATTCGTTGATGGGCGTGGCGACCACGTTCATCTTCTGGGGCTTCGAGTTTGGCGCCGACGCCATCTTTCATTCCGAGCCGGCACGCTTCGTCGGCGGCGCCATCGGCCTGACGATCGGCTATGTCGTGAAGTACCGACTCGACAGGCGGTTCGTCTTTGCCTGATGCAAGCGTGCGGCGGCGCCCGCATCCGAATCATCGCTACTGGACGTCTTCCATCCATGTCCGTCGATTCAAGACCGAATGGCCTCGTCGATGCGCCGGTACCCGAGCGTGCACCGCGCGTATCGCTCGATCTCGTGGCGTACGCGCTGCTGTTGGCGGTATCGGTCTTCATCTTCGACGGTTGGATGGGTCTTTCGGCATTGCATCCTTCGCATCTCGAATGGTTGTACCTCGGCGACTACCGGAGGAATCTGGCCGCGCTCAACCTGTTCCGTAGCTCGTCGTGGCAGTTTCCGCTCGGACATATCGAGACGAGCGATTTTCCGGTGGGCGCAAACATCGTGTTTATGGACGGTAACCTGCTCTTGGCGATCGTCACGAAGTTGCTCGGGCCGTTCCTCGGCCCGGCGGCGCAGACCTACGGCGCTTGGGTTTATCTGTGCGCGTTGCTGCAATTCTCGTCCATTTATTGGGCGCTAAGGCAGCTCGCAGTCTCGTCGGTGTGCGCGTTGCTGGGCGCGCTGTTGCTCGGGCTTCTGCCGACGTTTTACTACCGGGTAGGCCATCTCAACCTGTTGCCGCATTTTCTGATCATCATCGGTTGGGGCACGCTTCTGTCCGCGTCGATGACGTCTAGCGACCGGTTGCGCATTTTTCTCGCGTTAATCGTCTTTTCGGTATTCACGCACTTCTATTTCACGCCGCCTCTCGTGCTGATGGCGGTGCTGACCCAGTGGCGTGCATGCAGCTACCGCGCTGATACGGCAACGCTGCGCTTCGTTGCGCGTCAGGCTTGCATCATTCTCGCGCTCATGCTGTCGGCAATGTTCGCGGCCGGCTATTTCCAGCATTTCCGCGATGACAGCAGCGGCTTCGGCTTCTACTCGATGAACCTGAACGCGTTCATCAATCCGCTAGGCGCAGACGGAGAAGATACGTCGAGGTATGTATCGACGCTGCCGATCGGCACTGCCGGACAGTACGAGGGTTATCAATATCTGGGGCTCGGCCTCTTGCTGTTCGTCCTGATGGCGGGGTTCATGCTCGGGCGCCGGATCGTTGCAGGCGTCGACGCACCCGTCCGGTCGCTATGGCTGGCGCTGACGATACTGAGTCTTTCGAATCAGGTCTATCTGGGTTCCTCGCTGGTGTTCGGAATCGAGCTTCCGCGCGCGTTAATGGCGCTGGTGTCGCCCTTCCGCGCCTCCGGGCGCTATGGATGGTTCGTGGTCTATCCGGTTTTGCTCGTCGTATTCTCGAACCTCTACCGGCATGTGCGCGCGCGATCGAGCCGATCGCGGCGTTCCGGCATCACCGTGTTCGCGCTGGTCGTCGCTCTGCTCACTGTCGTGCAATTCGAAGATATCAGGTCGGTATTGGTCCTCAGGCGTGGCGCGCCCCCGCCGACGCTGCCGGCTGGCGTTGCAGTGGCCAGGACGGTGGCAGCGTACGTGTCGGCCAGCGGCTTTAGAGGGCCGATCTTTATCGACGTCCCGGACATCGAGACGAACAAGGATGTATTCGCGCCGCTCACTGCCGAGCTGGCAGGGCGGCGCGTAAGTATTTCTCCAGCGCCGAATGTGCGCGAGAACCTGCGCTATTCCGGCCGGGATCACATCCAGGACACGCTGGACGCGCACGGGATCGTCATCACCCAGTCTTGCGAGCGCGCGCTTACCGCCAGGAAGATCAAGCTTCTGCCAACGTGGTGCGCGTTCGCGGGCTGAGCCTGATTCGGTGCCGGGGCGAATCGCATGCTCGTCGCGTGTCGGCGTGCCGGCGGATTCGGTCCGGAGTCGCTCCATCGATAGTCAGCGGAATCGGTCGGCAGCTCTCACGTGCGCCGTCCGCGACTATCTCGGCGTCCCGGCAGGGTTGCCCCGTCGGCTATAATCGGCGTTCAATATTGACCTATGCTCAACGCGCGGACTCGCGTGAGCGGCTTACTGAAGGAGAAGGACTTGACGAGCGCTGTGGTGACTGGCATTACCGGGCAAGATGGTGCGTATCTGACGCAATTGCTCCTCGAACGTGGCTACGACGTCTATGGCACGTATCGGCGTACCAGCTCGGTCAACTTCTGGCGTCTCGATGAAGTGGGTGTACTGCAGCATCCGAAGCTTCATCTGGTCGAGCACGACCTGACCGATCTCGGCGCAACGATTCGCCTGCTCGAAATGGCCAAGCCGCGCGAGGTCTATAACCTGGCGGCGCAGAGCTTCGTCGGCGTATCGTTCCAGCAGCCGGCCACGACGGCTGAGATCACCGGTGTCGGGGCGCTGAACGTGCTCGAGGCGATCCGCATCGTCGATCGTTCGATTCGCTTCTATCAGGCGTCCACCTCCGAAATGTTCGGCAAGGTGCAGGCGATCCCCCAAAAGGAAGACACCCCGTTTCACCCGCGCAGTCCATACGGCGTAGCGAAGCTTTACGCACACTGGATCACGGTCAATTATCGCGAGTCTTACAATATTTTTGGCTCGAGCGGCATTCTGTTCAATCACGAATCGCCGCTGCGCGGGCGTGAATTCGTCACACGGAAGATTACGGACTCGGTCGCCAAGATTTCGCTCGGCAAGCTCGACGTACTCGAACTCGGCAATATCGACGCGAAGCGGGACTGGGGTTTCGCGAAGGAATACGTCGAAGGCATGTACCGCATGCTGCAAGCCGACGAGCCGGACACCTTCGTTCTCGCCACCAATCGTACGGAAACCGTGCGCGATTTCGTATCGATGGCCTTCCGTGCTATCGGCACGGACATCGAGTGGCGCGGCAAGGCGGAGAAAGAAGAAGGGCTCGACGCATCCAACGGCAAAGTACTGGTGCGTGTGAATCCGGAGTTCTATCGTCCGGCGGAAGTCGATCTGTTGATCGGCGACGCCTCCAAGGCGAAGGAAAAACTTGGCTGGACGCCAAGCACTACGCTCGAAGAGTTGTGCACACTGATGGTTGAGTCGGATCGGCGCCGCAACCAGATTGGTTTCTCGTTCTGATATGCCTATGCGCCGCGTCTTGATCACAGGTGCCCATGGCTTTACGGGCGCTTATCTTCGCGAGGAACTGCTGAGCGCCGGTTATGAGGTGACGGGTACCTGTGTCGGCGATCTTCGGCAAGGAAGCGAGCTGCAACTCGACATCACATCGCTCGACGATTGCCGTCGCGTGATCGAGGCGGTCCGCCCTGATTGCATCGCGCATCTGGCTGCAATCAGCTTCGTCGCGCACGAAGTGACACTCGACATGTACCGGGTCAACGTGCTTGGTACGCTCAATCTGCTTCAAGCCTGCGCCGACGTCGGTCACCGGCCGGACAAGATTCTGATTGTCAGCAGCGCGAACGTCTATGGCAATGCCGGTGGCGTAATCGACGAAGGTGTGACCCCGGCGCCCATTAATCATTACGCGGCCAGCAAGCTTGCGATGGAGCATCTGGTCAAGACGTGGTTTGACCGGTTGCCCATCGTAATCGTGCGTCCGTTCAACTACACCGGGCGTGGCCAGGCAGAGCGTTTCCTAATCCCAAAGATCGTCTCGCACTTCGTCAAGCGACTGCCTGTCATCGAATTAGGCAATCTGGATGTGGCGCGCGACTTTTCCGATGTGCGCACGGTCGCGAAGATTTATCGCGGACTGCTGGAGTCGAATGTCGAGTCCGAGGTCGTGAATGTGTGCAGCGGCAAGCCTTATACGCTTCAGCAGGTGCTCGAGGCAGTGAGCGAGGTCTCCGGGCACCAGCTCGAGGTGCGTGTCAATCCCGCGTTCGTTCGGGCCAACGAGGTCAGAGTCCTGGTGGGTTCGACCGAGAAATTGCGTCGTCTCGTGCCCGGCGTGCAGCCATTCGACTTTTCCGAAACCATCAAATGGATGGTTGGCGGCGAAGACGCGCGATAGTAAGCGCCAACGCTGCCTGGCGAGCGGCCGCGCTGGGCAAGCCAACAGCGTCTGCCCCGTTGGCGGGTGGCTGGCGCTAAACAGTGCGGACTCATACCATTGCGGCCGTCCCGCCGCATGGTATGCAATCTGGATTCCAGCGCACCGGGCGGCATCGATGCAGATGTCGACCGTCACCCGCAACAAATTCGAAACCACCGTTCAATTGTGGGACGTCGATGCCACCACGTCACGCCCGCAGTTCACGGGCCCAGGTAGGCGGGCCGACAACGGCACGCATCGTTCACTGTTGAGCGTGGCGACGTTCGTCCGAAACCGGGCGCGGCGGCACGCCTCGGACCGTTATTTACCTCTTCTCGGGTTTCTGCCGCTTGCAATTTGTAGCATTGCCACACTCCGCCGGTGTCAATGCGGCCCTACAATCCCTTCGCTGTGTTCAGCACCCTACGCCGTACGATAGAATGATCAATTCGTTCGGGGTTAAAGCGGCCGAATGTATGAACCTGGTTTGCGCAAGTCGCGCCCGTCAAACCCTTGGCCGCACCAATATCAAGACTGCGAAGCGCCGCTTCCAAAGTTGACAGAGAGGAATTTGTGAGTTTGACACCTATCATCCTATGCGGAGGTGCGGGATCCCGACTGTGGCCGGTCTCCCGTGAGCTGCACCCCAAGCCTTTCATTCGTCTTTCGGATGGACAAAGTCTGCTGCAGAAGGCTTTCTTGAGGGCTGTCGCTCTGCCGCATGTGAATGAGGTTCTGACGGTCGCGAACCGCGAACTCTTTTTCAAAGCCGAGGACGAGTTCCGCGAGGTGAACGCCGACAATGTGGCCGCGTCGTTCATCTGCGAGCCTTTCGGCCGCAACACCGCCGCTGCGATTGCGGCAGCCGCTCTCCATATCGCCGCGAAGAAAGGCCCGGACGCGGTCATGCTCGTACTGGCCGCCGACCACCTGATTTCCGACCAGGCCGCTTTTGCAGCTGCCGTCGAGCGCGCAACGGCGCTCGCCCAGGAAGGGAAAATTGTAACGTTTGGTATCCAGCCTGACCGGCCTGAGACAGGTTACGGATACATCGAGGCGGACGGCAACGCGGTCGTGCGTTTTATTGAAAAGCCGCCGCTTGAAACGGCGCGCGAATATGTGGCCTGCGAGCGTTTCTTGTGGAACTCGGGAATGTTCTGTTTCACCGCGGCCGCCATGCTGAGCGAGATGCGCCGACATTGTCCGCAAATCGTCGATGCGGTTGAGGCTTGCATGAAGGTCTCCCGCCTTTCCGAGGGCAATGGCTGGACGCAGGTTCAACTCGAACCCAAAACCTTCAGCGCCGTACCGGATGATTCCATCGATTACGCAGTCATGGAGCGTTGCGACAAGGCGGCGGTCGTACCGTGTACTATCGGCTGGAGCGACATCGGTTCATGGACCGCGCTCAGCGATCTGTGCAAGCCCGATGGCAACGGCAATCGGGTAGAAGGCGATGCGATGCTGCACGACGTCGAGAACTGTTATTTGATGAGCCGCGAAAGGGTCATCGGTGCGGTGGGTGTACAAAACCTGATCGTGATCGATACGCCGGATGCGCTACTCGTGGCGGACCGGGACCGTGCGCAGGACGTTCGTCACATCTATTCGAAACTCAAGGCCCGCGGCCATGAGGCGCACAAGTTGCATCGCACGGTACATCGGCCATGGGGCACTTATACGATCCTCGAAGACGCGTCGCGGTTCAAGATCAAGCGCATCGAGGTCAAGCCGGGCGCCAGTCTCAGCCTGCAGATGCATCATCATCGTAGCGAGCACTGGATCGTCGTAAGCGGCATGGCGAAGGTGACCAACGGCGACAACACGCTATTCGTTTCGACCAACGAGTCGACCTATATTCCTGCCGGCCACAAGCATCGGCTCGAGAACCCTGGCGTGATCGGTCTCGTGATGATCGAGGTGCAGAGTGGCGAATACCTCGGCGAGGACGACATTGTCCGCTTCGAGGACGTGTACGGAAGGGCCTGAGATGGACATAGCAGCAATCGATCGCGGCAAGTCCGACCTTGCAGCTCATAGCGGAAGCGATGACCTGGCGGTCGGTATCAGGTCCGTGCGCGTGTGGGGAACGCTCGGCTGGCACGACATTCGTCAGCGCTACCGCCGCTCGGTCATCGGCCCGTTCTGGTTCACGCTCAGCACGGCCATCATGGTTCTGGTGTTGGGCGCGTTGTACTCGACGCTGCTGCACCAGAACGTCGAGGACTATCTGCCTTATCTGGCCGTGGGGCTGGTCATCTGGGGCTATCTGTCCTCAGTCGCGAACGAGGGCTGCAATGCGTTCATTGGCGCATCCTATCTGATCAAGCAGATACGCATACCGCTGACCATTCATGTGTGCAGAATCGTGTGGCGCAATTTCGTGATTCTGCTGCACAGCCTGCCCGTCGTCGTGGTTCTGCTGATTGTCTTCGGTCGTTGGCCAACCTTCGAGTTCCTGCTGGTGCCTATCGGGTTGTTCATGCTGCTGCTGCATGGCATCTGGGTTGGTGTCACATTGGGTGTGCTGTGTGCGCGTTTCCGCGATATTCCGCCGATCGTGACCAATCTCATTCAGGTGGTTTTCTTTTTTACCCCTGTCATGTGGTCGCCGGAAATCCTGAAAGACCGTGCGTGGGTTGCCGAATACAATCCGCTGTATCACCTGATCGAAACGGTGCGTGCGCCGATCACCGGGCGGCCGATCCACTGGGAGTCGTGGGTCTGGTCGATCGGCTTGCTGATCGTCGGCTTTGCTTTTTCGCAGTTCCTGATGCGTCGCGCTCGCAATCGCGTTCCCTATTGGCTTTGATATCGTGAGTTCATCTATTGTTGCCGAGGGAATTTATGTCGAGTTCCCGATTTACGAGAACTCTCATCGTTCTCTCAAAAAGGCTGTGCTGAATCTGACGACGGGCGGTCGCATCGGGCAGGATGCCGGCCATCACGCGATCGTACGGGCTCTCGACGACCTCAATTTCACCTTCCAGGACGGTGAGCGCGTCGGACTCGTCGGGCACAACGGCTCGGGCAAGACCACGTTGTTGCGAACGCTCTCCGGCGTCTATGAGCCGGTGCGTGGCAAGCTGACGGTGCGTGGCAAGATTGCTTCGCTGCTCGATGTGTCGATGGGACTCGATCCAGATGCCACCGGCTTCGAAAACATCTATCTGCGAGGCGTGATCGACGGTTTGAAGCCGGCCAGGATCCGAGCCAAAATCGATGAAATTGCCGAATTCAGCGATCTCGGCGAATACCTGAATCTGCCGGTTCGAACGTATTCCAGCGGGATGATGCTGCGGCTCGCGTTTGCTATTTCGACCAGCATCGAAGCAGACATTCTGATCATGGACGAATGGCTGAGCGTCGGTGACGCCGATTTCAGCGTCAAGGCTGCCCAACGTCTCGAGACGCTTGTCGGTAATGCATCCATCGTGGTCGTCGCAACGCACGATCCGGGTTTGATCGAGCGGGTCTGCACCCGCAAGATCAGCCTCGAGCATGGGAAAGTGACAGCGGACGAACCGGTGGTTCGTCCGGTGGAAGCGGAAGCGCTGAGCCTTCCGGCTTCGTCCGTTTGACCTGTGTCAAGCGAAAGGCCGCAGCCCGTCCGGGCCGCGTGGCTCGAAGCTTATTCTATTTCGGCTCCTGCTAAACCGGGGCAAAGCTAAGGCATGCATCCATGCGCGCAGATCACCCTCTGGTTCGCTATGGCGAATCGTTGTTTTTGCATCAACCGTTCCGCCTGTTGAAGGGCGTTGCAGGCGCATACGTCGCCTATCCGATTGCCGAAAGCCGGGAAAAGCGCAGCGTGCGGCCGAAGATCGCCGAACTCCGTCGGCACTACCAACTGCCATTTGAAGCGCGGCGCCGCATCGCGCTTGAGCGCCTCACATCAATCCTGCAATTCGCTGGCGAGCACGTTCCTTACTATCGCGATCTGTTTCGCGAAAAGCAGTTCGATCCCATCAAGGCAGGGAAGGACCCGGGCTATCTGGAAGAACTCCCGTATCTGACCAAGGACGTCATTCGCGAGCAGGGCGCACGCCTGTTCTCGCGCCCGCTTGAAGGTACGCGCCATCACGCCTGCAAGACCGGCGGTTCGACGGGATTGTCCTGCACAATTTTTTACGACCAGGAAGCCGCCGACTATTCGTCGGCCGTCACGTTCTACGCGCGACGCCGCGCAGGCAAGCGCGGTTACCGGTCCGAATTGCATTTCGCCTGCCGGTTTCCCGACGAGGTCGTGCCGCAATGGCCATCGCGCGAGGATTTCAAATGCTTCGCGATGAACCGCAGCAACATCTTCTTCGATCGGATCGATGACGAAGGACTCGAGGAGATGTGGCGCACGCTCAAGCGACGCATGCCTTATCTCGCGCATGGCCACCCGTCGACGATCTACGCGCTCGCATGCTATATCGAGCGCAAATACCAGACCGGCAAAGCCTTCGAAATATTCGAATCCAGTGGGGAGCTGCTCGAGGCGCATCAGCGCGAAGTGATCGAAAGAGCGCTGCGCTGCCGCGTGATCAATCGCTACGGTCTGGCGGAGTTGGGCGTGATGGCCTACGAGCTCGATGGACACCAGAACGGTTTCCAGATCCTCGAATCCGAGGGCTGGCCGGAAAACCGTCCGGTCCCCAGCGATGCGGGCGACGGCGCGGACGGCAGGAATGAACTCGTTTTCACCGGTTTCCGAAACCGCCTGATGCCGCTGATCCGCTATGCCACGGGCGACCTCGCGACCGTCGAAGAACGCAGCGCCGGTCTGTTCCTGACCGATGTCGTCGGGCGGATTCACGATGTGGTGCCGATCAACGGTGTCGCACATCCTACGCACCACATTCAGGACATGCTCGACCATCGCGTCGGCGGCATTCAGGAGTTTCAGATCGACCTGCGCACCTCTCCGCCGACACTGCGTATCGTGCTAGAACCGTGGGCGAACGAGGAGGACACGACCCGCAAGCTGAAGGGCTACTGGAAGGACGCCTTCGCGATTTCGTATGTCGGTCACGGCGAACTTCTTCGCGTCGGACGCCGGGCCAAATTCCGCCATGTGGTGACTGCATGATCGGCATACTGCACTCCTGCGCCTCGAAGGAAGCCGGCGAGTATGTGCTGGCCGCGCTGCGCCGCTCGGTCAGCTCGACCGGTGCGCGCGCCATTGCGCCGGGCATGTTGCGCGATCTCGAAGCGACGATCGTCACGGCCGTCGATGTTCCCGATGCATGGGGCGATGCGCTGGTGCAATGGTTGGGCAAACCGCGCAACAAGCTCATCGTATTCGGGCGGCTGCCTCTTTCGCTGGCAAGCGAGCTGGGCTGCCAGGAACGCCCCTGGCCGGACGGCTTCGAGCAGGCAGCGCGCAGTCCTTCGGCCCCCAATCGCGAGACCGCGCAAAGCCGCGCCGTCGTGCGTTATACGGAACTCGCGTCGCGACTTGGCGGGCGCGCCTGGCTGCGGCCGTTCGAGCGCTTCGACTTTACCGACGAGTGGAACAACCTCGGCTTCGGGGCCATTCGCGCGGACGGCTCGATATGGGCGACCAGCGCACCGATCGACGCGCCGCAAGATTGCCGTCTCGCTTCGGTGCATATCGACGGCGAGCGCGGTTTCACCTATGCCGCGCTGTGGGAACGCGATGCCGGCAGCGTGTTGTGGTTCAACCGGCCAGTTGGACCCATCGATTCTTTCGAATGGCGCCTGGTCGAAAACTTCGTGTCGTCGCATCGGAGCGATCGAACCGCATGCCAGCCTGTGCTCACAGAGATTCCGTGGGGCCACGACGCGGCAATCACTTCACGACTCGATTGCGACGAGGACGTCGAATCGGCACGGCCGCTGTGGAATGCGTACCGCCGTCTCGGCGTTCCGTTCTCGCTGGCCGTGCATACGAGCAATCTCGGCAACGAGGCTCATCACAGAATCCTGCGCGAACTGGCTGCCGATCCGCGCGCCGCAATCCTGTCGCATACAGCGACGCACGCGCCGAACTGGGGCGGCTCTTTCGAGGCCGCCCTGGTCGAAGGCAGCGAATCCATGCGGCTCATTGAAGAGGTGATTCGCAAGCCGGTGCGGTATGCCGTATCGCCCTTTCACCAAAGCCCGCCCTATGCGCTCGCGGCCCTCTCGGATGCGGGCTACGACGGCTGTATCGGCGGCATCATCCGCAACGACCCGGAATTCCTGATAGCCCGTGGCGGTGGCCTTGCCGGCCTTCCCGCGGGGTTCATCGGCCATAGCCAGCAAACGATGCTGCATGGCGACTGCATGCTGGCTTCGGGTGACCCGCTCGCGGTATTCAAACAGGCTTTCGATCTGGCCTTCGACAGTCGCACACTATTCGGCTATCTCGATCATCCATTCTCCGAGCGGTATCAATATGGCTGGCCGGACGAGGATGCGCGAATCGAGGCGCACCAGCAGTTCATCGCTCATATGCAGGCGCGGGCGCACAAGCCGCTCTTCATGCACGAAGACGACGCAATGGATTTCCTGCGAGCGAAATCGCTGGCCAATGTGATTGCCGATGACGGAGCGTGGCGCGTGCAGCTTTCGGCGGCGGCGCCGACGCCGTATGGCATGACGCTCGAATGGCAGGGCCAATCGGTGCAAGCCTTGAACGGGACACGCCTGACATGAAAATCATGGTCGTCATGGGGACGCGCCCCGAAGTCATCAAGCTGGCGCCCGTCGTCGCGGCACTGCGCAAGCAGGTCGATACGATCGTGTGCGCGACAGGCCAGCATCGCGAAATGCTCGCGCAGGCACTGGATTTCTTCGGCATCGTGCCCGATGTCAGTGTGGAAACGATGAGCCCTGGCAATTCGCTGAACATCCTCTCGGCGCGCCTGCTCACGGAAATGGACGAGGTATTCTCCCGCGTGCGGCCTGACTGGGTCGTCGTGCAAGGCGATACGACCACGGCGTTTTGCGCGGGCCTCGCGGCGTTTCACCGGGGCATTCGGGTCGCCCACGTGGAAGCCGGCTTGCGTACCGGTGACCTGCAGAACCCGTTCCCCGAAGAAGCCAATCGGAGTCTGCTTGGCCGCATCGTCAGCCGTCATTTCGCACCTACGCAACTCGCGCGGCAAAATCTGCTGCGCGAAGGCATCGACGACTCGAAGGTCATGGTGACCGGAAATACCGTCGTCGATGCGATCATGATGGCGCGCGATTCGTGGCAGCGCGCATCGCAGAGTCTGGTGCTGCCTGCGGGCGGCGAGGCAGGCCGCGAGACGATCCTGGTGACGTGTCACCGGCGAGAGAATTTCGGCGACACGCTGCTGGGGATTTGCCATGTGCTACGCACGTTGTGCAGCCGATACGGGCAATACCAATGGGTTTTCCCCGTCCATCTGAATCCCGCCGTGCGTGAGCCGGTCATGCAAGAACTCGGCAACATTCGCAATCTCGCACTGATCGAGCCCGTCGATTACCCGTCCAGCTTGTACCTGATCAGCCGCAGTGCGCTGGTGATCAGCGATTCGGGCGGCATCCAGGAAGAGGCACCGACCTTCGGCGTACCCGTCGTCGTGATGCGCAGTCATACCGAGCGAAGGGAAGGCGTCGATGCCGGCTTCTCGACGCTTGCCGGTCAGCGTCCGGAAAGCATCGAAGCCGCGGTGATCGACTGGCTCGACGATCCGGAGCGGCGCTGGGCGCTGCGCAACCGGCCGAATCCGTATGGAGATGGTCGCGCCTCCGAACGTATGGTGGCGAGCCTGTTGGATCATGCAGTCGAGGCCTTCAATGGGTGAGGGCGTGCACGCCAGGCGGCGAACGTCCGATTGCATTCTGTTTTCGACCGCCGATTGGGACGAACCGTACTGGACGAACAAGCAGCACACCGCGCATATCCTCGCGCAGAATGGCTGGCGCGTGCTGTATGTGGAAAGTCCGGGGCTGCGCTCGCCGAAGGTGTCGAGCGGGAAGGATTGGGCAAGAATCTGGCGGCGGCTGTGGAGCGGCTTGCGTTCGAATTTCCTTGCGCCACCGCAGCGCGAGAAAAACGTCTGGGTCCTATCGCCACTGATGATTCCGGCCAGGCATCACATGCCGATGGTCCGGATGTTCAATCAGGCCTTGCTGAAATGGAGCATTGCCCGGTTCACGCGGAAGCATCGGTTTGGCGATCCGCTCGTCTGGACGTATCACCCTTTCATGCTGGGCGCGATCGAAGACTTGCCGCATGGCGCCTTCGTCTATCACTGTGTGGACGATCTGGCGGCCATCCCGGGCGTCGACGTCGAGGCTTTCGATGTCGCGCAGCAGCAATTGTTGGCGCAGAGCAAGGCCGTTTTCACAACGGCAGTCGCGCTTCGCGATCACTGTCTGCGCTACAACGCCAACACTCATTACTTCGCGAATGTGGTGGATGCGCGCCATTTCGGGCGAGCATTCGAAGGAAGCGAACTGCCGCCCGATGTCGCATCGATCCCCGCCCCCCGGCTGATTTATCACGGTGTGCTGTCGGACTTTAAGGTCGACTTTCCGCTGATCCACGAAGCGGCGAAACGGCGACCGGACTGGCAGTGGATTTTTATCGGTGAAGAGCGGGAA
Organism: Paraburkholderia sp. BR13439; assembly: GCF_040948805.1. Classification (NCBI taxonomy): domain Bacteria; kingdom Pseudomonadati; phylum Pseudomonadota; class Betaproteobacteria; order Burkholderiales; family Burkholderiaceae; genus Paraburkholderia; species Paraburkholderia sp. BR13439. The sequence goes on from NZ_JBFPKN010000006.1 coordinate 30,796, forward strand.
GGTCAGCGAAGCGAAATGGTTGCGCGGCTCAGGGCGCTGCCGAACGTTCATTTGCTGGGGTACCGGAGCTATCAGCAACTGCCCTCGTATTTGCGAGGCATGAACGTCGGCCTGCTGCCGACACTGCTGAACAATTACACCCGGTCGATGTTTCCGATGAAGTTCTTCGAGTACCTCGCGGCCGGGCTGCCGGTCGTCGCGACGCCGCTCGACTTTACGAAGGAACGCCTCGCGGGGCTGGAGGTGGGCGGCTCGCCCGAAGCGTTCATCGCCGCTATCGAGCGGCAGCTGCAACGCGGCAGGCTCGATCCCGTGGAGGCGCGCCAATACGTGGGCGATAATACCTGGGATGCCCGAACCGCTAAAATGCTGGATCTGGTATGGGCCGAGCCGGTCGAGTCGAGCACCGACCCGTTGGCTGGCGACATTAAATGGAGCGTTGAATGACCGATTCGCGTGTACTTATTACCACTTATCCGGCTGCGTTCTTGCATCGCGGCGGCGGTGAGCTCGAACTCGTCGACCTGATGGTGAACCTGCGGCAGCTTGGTGTGCGAGCGGACCTGTATGGCCCGACGGCCCAACCGCTGAACAAATACGACGTCGTGCTGCACTATTCCGTTATCCCAACCGGCATGGAATTCGTTCGCGAAGTCAAGGCGGAGGGCAAGAAGCTCGTGCTGATGCCGAGCCTGTGGTGGTCGAAGGAGCCGTCGCAAGGGGAGAAGAATTCCGCCGCGGCGTTCTTCGCTCTGGCCGACGTGATCGTTTTCAAGTCGAAATCCGAGTTTGAGAATGTCAACGCGCACGTTCCCGTCGACCAGTCGAAAGTCGCGTTTTGTCGTTGGGGCGCTGATTCCTGCTTCGAAGAGCTGATCAGCGGCGATCTCTTCAAACAGGCTTATAAGGTCGACGATTATCTGCTGTCGGTCGGTATCATCGAAGAGCGTAAGAACCAGCTTGCGGCTATCCATGCTCTGCGCGACTCCAGAATTCCGCTCGTATTCGTAGGCGACTACCGCGACCGCGAATATTACGAAGCTTGTGTGAAAGCCGCGCCGGCGCACTTCAAGTTCCTCCCGTACCTGGCGCCGAAGTCAGAAATTCTTCGCTCGGCTGTGCGCGGCTGCAAGGCGTTCATCGAAGTGTCGCTCGAGCCGGCCGGCTTCTCCGCGTTCGAGGCGGCGCTGGCACGCGTACCGATGGTGCTGTCGAGCGGGCCGTGGACGCAAGAGCATTTCGGCAACGAACTGGTTCATCAGGTCGATCCGATGTCGACCGAATCGATCCAGAAGGGCGTCGAAGCGGCGCTTAATACGCCGGTGTCGCCCCAGTTGCAGCGCAATGTACACAACCAGTACTTGATGCCGCAATGTCTGGAGCCGTTGGTCCGGGTCTTGCGCGTGCGGTCTTAACCGCGTCTTCAATTCATTCGGCACGGGCTGCCGTGCATCAGATTCATATGAGCGACCAGACAGACGTACGCCACTTCAATTTCCACGCTGACAAGAGACTGGTTAGCGAGGTCATTGTTCAGAAGGATTCCCTGCGTCATCTCGACGAAATGGGCGTGTTCAACCACATCCGGAAAGAGTCCAAGCACCTGCTGGTGACGGACAAGAATGTGGAAAAGCTGTACCTGCGCCGCGTGCTCGAAGGAATCGAGCGCTCTGGTCGGTCGGTGCGTACGTTGGTCGTGCCGGCAAGCGAAGCCTCAAAGAGCTTCAAGATCTACTCGCAACTGGTCGAGAAGGCGCTCGACTACGGATTCGACAAGCATTCCGTGATCTTCAGTCTGGGCGGCGGCGTGGTGAACAATCTCGCGGGCTTTCTCGCCTCGACGCTGTATCGCGGTATCGGCCTCGTGCATTTTCCGACGAGCCTGCTGTCGCAGGTGGACGCGGCGATCGACTTCAAGCAGGCGATCAACTTCGATCACGGCAAGAACCTGATTGGCAGTTATTACCCGGCGTCGAAGATCGTGGTCGATCCGCTCGTGCTGCGAACACTCGACGTTCGTCTGATTCGCGACGGCCTTGCCGAAACGATCAAGCATGCGATCTGTCAGGACACCAAATTCCTGTCGTACCTGATGTCCAACAGCGAGCATCTGGTGGATCCGGACTTCCTGACCGAAGTTGTAAAGAAGTCGATTGAACTGAAGCTCGAGGTGATGAGCGGCGATCTCGATTCGGATTACGATGAAACGCTGAAGCAATACGGGCACGCGATCGGCCATGCCGTCGAACACCTGTCCGAGGGCGACGTGTACCACGGAGAGGCGATATCGATCGGCATGTGCGTGTCGGCGGAAGTGGCGTTACTGCTCGGCTTGTCCGACGAGGAAACGGTGGAGCTCCATTACGACGTGTTCCGCCGTATAGGCTTGCCCACCACGGTACCGGAAGCTTTCTCGCTGTCGGATCTGTGGGAAAAAATCCGCTATGACAAGCACTTTTTGAGCGGCAAGGCTTATATGGGTCTCGTCCGGACAGCCGGCGTCATGGCGCCGACCAACAATGGCAACTTCGGTCACTACATTGAACAATCCGTGATCTTCGAAGCCATCGAAAAGAATCGCCAGCAGGGCCAGCGCGACGCACGGCGCGTCAGCTAACTGCGGTCGACGGGTTGTGCGCGAGTCCGGCATCGAGTCACACGCGATGCCGGACTTTGCGTAGATGGGGGCGACAACCCAGATAGACGATGGATTCCTTTGGGGACAACGTCAAGCACACTATTGATACGAACGGTTCATGCGCCATCGACTATATTTTGACGTGACCGAACTTGCCGGCTTCGACAAGGGCACGGGCATCCAGCGGGTCACGCGGGCATTGCTTCAAGCGTTGAGGCAGCGACCTCCGAAAGACTGGAAAGTAGTGGCCGTACGTGGCGACGGCTCGAGCGGGCGGTTTGTGACGGCGACTTCTCTGGCTGAGCACCAATTGACAGGGCAACCGGAATCGCCCGACGAAATTGCGATCGAGCCCGCTGCGGGCGACATCTTTCTGAGCGTCGACCTCGCGTACAACATCACGCCGTCGTTGCGCGAGGAACTGGTTCGTTTTCGCTCGCACGGAGTCGGCATTTACTTCGTCGTCTACGACCTGATACCTCTGATGTACCCAGAATGGTTCGAAGGGACGAATGCCTGGTTCGAAGGCAATGACTACCTGCAGCTTTTCAACTACTGGTTCGATTGCGTCAGCGAGGAAGGCGATGGACTGATCTGTATCTCGGAGTCGGTGCAAACCGACGTGCAGGCATGGATCAGGCAACATCCGTTGAGGCGCCGCGAGCCGCCTCAGCTAGGTTATTTCCATCTCGGTTCAGACATCGCGGAAAGCATTCCCTCGACTGGATTGCCAGCAGAAGCTGGCGAAGTACTGGCGCGCCTCAAGTCCGCTACGACTTTCCTGATGGTGGGCACGCTCGAACCGCGCAAAGGGCATGAACTGGCGCTCGATGTGATCGAGGCACTGTGGGCCGAAGGCAAAGACGTCAATCTGGTCTTCGTCGGGCGGGCGGGCTGGAAGATCGAGCGGCTGATCGAGCGGCTCAAGACCCATCCGCGCCTGGGCAGGCAGTTGTTCTGGCTCGACGGCATTAGCGACGAGTATCTGAGAGAAGTGTACATGGCGTCGTCGGCGCTGCTTGCGCTGTCGTGCGCCGAAGGCTTCGGCTTGCCGCTCGTCGAGGCCGCGCACTACCGGCTTCCGTTGATCGCCCGCAGCATTCCGGTGTTCCGCGAAATTTGCGCAGATGCGGCGACCTATTTCACCGGTTCGTCGCACACTGAGTTGCACGCGCTGCTTCAGCAGTGGATCAGCCAGCGCGCGAACGGCGAGATACTCTTTCCGGACAACATGGAAGTGCTGTCGTGGTCCGAGTCGGCGATGCAGTTGATGCGCGCAGTCGGAAAGATGCGTGGCGACGAATTTTTCTGGAGTATCGGAACATGACGAAACGCATTCTCGTGACAGGTGCGAGTCGCGGCATCGGGCTGTCGATCGCGCAAACGCTGGCAGGCAAGGGGTATGCTCTGGACCTGTTGACGAGCAGCGAAGCATCGGCAGACGCACTTCGCGGCGAGCCGTTCGTGACCGATATGCAGGCGCGCGTTCATGCGCTGGATCTTGCCGACGCCCAGGCGGTCAGTCGATTCGCAAGCAGCTGGCGGGATGAACTGTGGGCGATTGTCAATAACGCCGGGATTTGCAAGACCTTCGGCCTGCTGGACAGTGGCGACGATCCGTTGGACGAAGTATTGGGCACTAACCTCATCGGCCCATATCTGCTGACGAAGGGCCTGATCGCTCGGCTGGCGCGTCCGGGACGTATCGTCAACATTGCATCGCAACTGGGGCAGGAAGGCCGGGCCGGCTATTCGGCCTATTGCGCGTCGAAGTTCGGCCTGATCGGCATGACGAAATGCTGGGCGAAAGAGCTGGGCGCCGAAGGCATTACCGTGAATGCTGTGTGTCCGGGGTGGGTGGGCACGGAGATGTCATTCAAGGATATCGAACGGATGGCTTCCGAACGAGGTATCAGCGCGCAGCAGTTTTATGAAGAAACCTGCGCGCCGCTCGAGTTGAAGCGGTTCAATACGCCAGCCGAAGTGGCCAACCTGGTGGCGTTTCTTGTTTCGGATGAGGCATCGGGTGTGACCGGGCGTGACTGGTTGATGCATACGATGTGGAACCAGTCGTGATTCTGCAAATAACAATTGTTGCGTCTCGTGACGCGTTGACTCGGGACAATGAATGAAAGCGCTTTTCTACAACTACCCTTGGGCGATGGACGTCCCCGGCGGCGGTGAGCGGCAGATGGCGGCGTATGCGCATCACCTGCCGCGGTTCGGCGTGCAGGCCGATCTGTACGACATGTGGAACCCCTCGTTGGATGACTATCAGATCTTCCACGCGTTCTCGGTCATGCCCGGCGTTGTCGAAATGTGCGATTTCGCGAAAAAGCGCGGGCTCAAGCTCGTCGTGAATCCGAACCTGTGGATCACGCGCGAGACGAAAGACGACTATCCCTATGCGGCGATATGGAATATCCTGGAATTGGCTGATCGGGTGATCGTCAATTCGCACATGGAAGGCGACGCGTTGAGCGATGTTTTCGGCATCGCGCGCGAAAAATTTCATTGCGTGTACAACGCCGCCGAGGCGGATTTTCTCGTGCCCGCCGACACCAACGTGTTTCGCGAAGCTCACGATATCGATGGCCCGTTTGTACTGAATGTTGCGAATCTCGAGCCGCGCAAAAACCAGCTCGAGTTCGTTCGGGTGTTGCGCGAAGAGCGGCCTGACCTGCAGTTCGTCATCGCCGGGGCCGCGCGCGACAAGCAATACGCACGTGCCTGTATCGAGGCGGGTGGCGATCAGTTGAAAATCGTTGGAACGCTTCCGTACGCGTCGGAGATGTTGCGCTCGGCGATGGCCGGTTGCGAGTTCTTCGCCATGCCGAGCCTGCTCGAGACGCCGAGCATCGCTGCGATTGAGGCCGCTGCACTGGGCGCCAAAGTGCTGCTGACGCAAGTCGGCTCCACGACAGAATATTTCGGTGACTCCGTCACCTGGGTCGATCCGAAGTCAAGAGACTCGTTGCGTGCGGGGATTGCTGCGGCCATCGCATCGTCGCCGGATCGCTCGATATGGGCTGCGCGCCATCGTTTGCTTTGGCCGCTCGTCATGCCTGAAATCGTGCGTTGCTACCGGTCACTGCTCGGATAATCCATCCTGCTCGCGAAGAAATAACTGTGAAAATCGTACTAGACCTTCAAGGTTGTCAATCGGCCAGCCGTTTTCGTGGTATCGGTCGCTATTCGCTCGCGCTCGTGAAGGGTGTGCTACGCAACCGCGGAGACCATTCGATCAAGTTGCTGCTCAATGGTGGTCTATACACCGAAGGACTCGACGAGCTGCGCCAGCAGCTGCAGGCCGATGTGCGTGCCGAAGACATCATCGTTTTCGATGCTGAAGGTCCTGTTGCCGCATTCGATACGGCTAACGAGGCCCGAGCGCGTCTGGCGGAGTTGGCCCGCGAGCGTCTGATCCAGTCGATCAATCCGGACGCGGTGTTCCTCACCAGTCTGTTCGAAGGTTTCGTCGACGACGCGGTAACTTCCGTGGGCTTGCTCGGGGATGGTCCATTCACGGCCGTGACCTTGTACGATCTGATTCCCTATCTGAATCCGGATCCGCACTGGCCCGCTCACTACAAGAATTACTACGACCTCAAGATCGAATCGCTGAAACACGCAGATCTACTTCTGTCGATCTCGGATTACGCTCGGTTGGAGTGCCTTGGCGCACTGCCGGAGATGGAAGGCCGGATTGTGAACATGTCGACAGCTTGCGACAGTATGTTCACACCGGGAGGGTTTGCGCCAGGCGAACTTGCTGCGCTACGCGACAAGTTCGGCCTTGCCGAACGGTTCGTCATGAGCGCCGGTAATCTCGAACCGCGCAAGAATTTTGCGCAACTCGTCCGGGCCTTCGCATCGATGCCGGCCGAGCTGCGCAACGGGCGTCAGGTCGTCCTCGTCGGGGGCGCCGACGAAGAGCGGATCAGACAGATCGAGACTCTCGCCGCGGAAGTCGGGCTCGAACCGGATCAGCTGCGCGTACTGGGGCATGTAACGGACCAGGACCTGCTTTCGCTGTATCGGGCATGCGAACTGTTCGTCTTTCCGTCGTTTCATGAAGGCTTCGGGCTGCCGCCGCTCGAGGCGATGGCGTGCGGTGCGGTGGTACTCGGCTCGAATGCGACGAGCGTACCCGAGGTCATCGGGCGCGAAGACGCGATGTTCGATCCGGCGTCGCTTTCGCAGCTTCGCGAGTTAATGACCAAAGCGCTCACCGACGACTCGTTCCGCCAGTCTCTGCGCGCAAGCGCGCTTCAGCAGGCCCAGGAATTTTCGTGGGACAAGACGGCGCAGCGGGCCTTGCGCGCGATCGAGTCGGGCGTGGCCGCGCACCTCGAACGTCGTGCACATGATGCGCGGCGCGACGCCGGGCAGCCCGGTGCCGCGGCGCCGGTGGGGCGGCCGCGCCTTGCGATGGTGTCGCCGCTGCCGCCGGAACGCACGGGCATTGCCGATTACGTGTCGGAGTTATTGCCGACGCTCGGCGAGACGTATGAAATCACGGTGATTTCGGATCAGCAGGGAGATGAAGTTTTGCCCGGCCCAGCGGGCGAGATCTTCGACGTCAAGCCTATCGCGTGGTTCGAGCAGAACGCGGACCTGTTCGATCGTGTCGTGTATCAGATGGGCAATTCGCCATTCCACGAACACATGTTCGATCTGATGCGTCGCTATCCTGGCGTTGTCGTGGCGCACGACTTCTATCTGAGTTCGCTGGTGCTATGGATGGATATGACCGGTCGCGAGCCGGACGCGATGAAGCACGCGCTGGTTCGTTCGCATGGCTACGGCGCGCTCGAGCAGCATGCGCGCGAAGGCGGCCAGGCCGCGAAGCGTCAGTGGCCCTGCAGCGTGGATGTGATGTCGAACGCGCTCGGGGTGATCGTTCACTCGAACTATAGTCGTGAACTCGCCGGCAGTTTCTATGGCAAAGCGTTCATGGACAAGATGCGCGTCGTCCGTCAGCATCGAGCGGCTGTCGACACCACGCGGCGAGTCGAGGCACGACGCAAGCTCGGCCTTGCCAGCGACGATTTCATCGTCTGCGCGTTCGGCTTCATGGACTTCACGAAGCTCAATCACACGTTGCTCGAAGCGTGGGATCGTTCGGCGCTCGTCAAGGACAAGCATTGCAAACTGATTTTCGTCGGTGGCCGCGAAGAGTCGGACTACGGCCTCAGCATCGACGAGACGATCAGCCGCAGTGAAGGTGCATCGCGCATCAGCATCACGGGGTTCGTCGACCACGAGTCGTTCGTCGACTATCTGTCCGTCGTCGACGTGGCGGTACAGCTGCGCACGTGTTCGCGTGGAGAAACGTCCCGCACCGTGCTCGACTGTCTCGTGCATGGCGTTTCGCTGATCGTGAACGCGAACGGTCCAATGGCGGAGTATCCCGATGACACGCTGATCAAGCTCGACGACGAGTTCAAGACCGGCGATCTCGTCGCCGCGCTAGAACGCCTGTGGCGCGACGCGTCGCTGCGCGAGCGGCTCGGCGCACGAGCGAAAGAGTACATCTACGACAATCATGAGCCGCACAAGACCACTGCTGGCTATGCGTCGGTGATCGAGCATGTGTACGAGACGCGGGCGCTTCAGCAGATGAAGCAGACCGCGACCCGGTTCTGGCGTCAGTTCCCCCCTTCCGCGGCGCTGGACCGCCACAGCGTGCTGGTCGCCACCAATCTGCTTGCGTCGCCCGTCAAGCCGACCATCTACCTGGATATTTCGGCGACCGCCCGCAACGATCTGAAGACCGGCATCGAGCGCGTGGCCCGCTCGCTGCTGCGCGAGTTGCTCGTCACCCCGCCGAACGGCTACAACATCGTTCCGGTGTATCTGAATCAGGAAAACGGCCGCTGGCGCGTGCGTAAGGCGCAGACGTACCTGTCGAAGCAGCCCGGTTACGAGCTTGTCGATCCGATCGACGAGCTCGTCATCCCCGCACGAGGCGATGCGTTGATCGCGCTCGACCTGTACTCGGACGGTGTCGCTGCCGCGGCTGGGAACGGTCTGTATAACTATTGGCGCTCAGCGGGAGCCCAGATCGGGTTCGTTGTACACGACCTGTTGCCAGTTACCCGTCCCGAGTTTTTCCCGCCGTGGGCGCATGACACGCATAAGACGTGGGCGGCGACGATCTGCGCTAACTCCGACATGCTTTTCTGCATCTCCGAACATGTGCGCAAAGACGTCGCTCAATGGCTGGCCGATCACCATGCGTCGCAGGCGCGCAAGCCGGTCCTGCTGGTGTCGCATCACGGTGCTGATGTCAACGCATCGTTCCCGAGCTCGGGTCTGCCCGACGACGCGGAGGCGACCTTGGAGCAGATGAAGCTGCGTCCAACGTTTCTGATGGTCGGCACGATCGAACCGCGCAAAGGGCATTTGCAGGCGGTTCAGGCTTTCGAGCAGCTATGGAAGGCGGGGGTGGACGTCAATCTCGTGATCGTCGGTTACGAGGGGTGGAAGTCGTTGCCTGCCAGCGACCGGCGCACCATTCCCGCGACGGTCGAGGCGATCCGCAACGCGCCGGAACTCGGCAAGCGCCTTTTCTGGCTGGAAGGCATCAGCGACGAATATCTCGAACGGGTCTATGCCGTTTCATCCTGCCTGCTATCGCCGTCGGAAGGTGAGGGGTACGGTTTGCCGCTGATCGAAGCTGCCAAGCACGGTCTTCCCATGATCGCGCGTGACATCGAGGTTTTTCGCGAAGTCGCGGGCGACGCGGCGTTCTATTTCACCGGCACGCAGGCGGCGGATCTCGAGCAGGCCATTCACCGCTGGCTCGAATTGCACTCGCAAGGCAAGGTGCCGGACCCGCGTCGTCTCACTTTCGACACGTGGGCGCTGAGCGCACAACGCTTTGCTCGTCTGGCCGCGGCGCAATTGCAGCAACGCGCGTAGCCGCATGTCGGCAGTCTTGCGGGACAGGATGTCCGGTCGTGACCGTGCGGTGGAGAACGCTGCACGGGCTCGGCCACGTTCTCTCGAATCCACGAGCCCGCTCTTTTACCGGCTGGGCGACGAAATCCACCAGATCACGCGACGACGGAATCGGACGCCGAGCGCGGAGCGCTCCGTAACCATGCGTGTCTGCCGCGCGAAGGAAGCCGTATGAAGGCGCTGCATATATACCGCACTTATTTTCCCGATCCCCCTGGCGGCCTTCAGGAGGCGATCCGGCAAATCAGCCTGGCGACGAAGGCGTGCGGCGTCGAATCGAAGATATTTACGCTTTCACCTCAGCCTGTGCCGCGCGAACTGACGGTTGCAGAAGGGCAGGTGATTCGATCCAAATCATGGGCGGCGCCCGCGTCTTGCGATCTTGGCGGTCTCGATGCGTTCCGGCAGTATCGTAGGCTCGCGGACTGGGCCGACGTTCTGCATTTCCATTTCCCCTGGCCGTTCGGCGATGTGTTGCGCATGATGGGCGGCAGCGACAAACCCGCCGTCATGACGTATCACTCCGATGTCGTCCGTCAGCGTTTCCTCGGCTCCATTTACGGGCCGTTGATGGCGCGCATGTTGTCTTCGATGTCGGCCGTAGTCGCGACCTCGCCGGCTTACGCGAAATCGAGCACCGTACTGGCTTCGCTGGTCGCGCCGCAGCGGCTGCAAGTCATACCGCTAGGGATCGGCGACTACGCGAACAGCGATTTCGCCCAGCGATGCGGACCGCAAACGCTCGCCCGCATGGCACTCGGCGATAAACCGTATTTTCTTTCGCTTGGTGTACTGCGCTACTACAAGGGTTTGCACACGCTGATCGAAGCCGCGCCCTTGATTCCGGCAACCCTGGTAATCGCGGGATCGGGGCCAGAAATGCAAAACCTGAAGAAACTCGCGGCGGATGTCGGTGCTTCCAACGTCATCTTTGCCGGCCAGGTCAGCGAAGAAGAGAAAATCGCATTGCTGAAGGGGTGCCGTGCGATGCTCCTGCCTTCGCACCTCCGCTCGGAAGCGTTCGGGATGGTGCTGGTCGAAGCATCGATGTTCGGCAAACCCATGGTTTGCTGTGAGGTCAGTTCGGGCACGTCGTTTGTGAACGAGCACAATGTGACTGGTTTCGTCGTTCCGCCCGAATCTCCGCGTGAGTTCGCCGCGGCTGCTTGCCAATTGCTCGCCGACGAAACATTGGCTGGACAGATGGGACTGGCGGCGCGGGCCCGTTATGAGCGGTTGTGTTCAGCGCTCGCCTTAGGCCGCGCGTACCGACGGCTGTACGACCAGGTAGCGACCGCTGAGCGAATGTGAACCGGATCGGGAGAGACCGCGTATGGGTTGCTGTTCGATCGGGTGCATCCGCACCGAACCCGGAACTGTTCTGTCGGCCGAAACGACGCCGATGCGCGGATCATAGCCCGCGCATACCTTACGGCGTGCAGAGGTTCGTGCCGGACCACCTTATTTTGCGCATTCCACCATGACTCACACCGTACTCATCACCGGCGCGAACGGTTTCGTCGGTCATGCCGTTTCGCGTGCTCTCCTGCAGCGCGGAGACGCCGTCACAGGCGTCGTGCGCAAGCCGGGCACTACTTGCGACGGAGTGCGCGAGTGGGTTCTCGAAACGAGTGACTTCCTGGAGGTCGGCAGTCGCTGGCCTGCGGCGCTCGTTCCCGATACGGTCGTGCATCTGGCAGCGCGAGTGCACATGATGCGCGACACCAGTACCGATCCACTGGCCGCCTACCGCGAGACCAATGTTGCAGGGACGTTGCGTGTTGCCAAGGCAGCGCTCCACGCCGGTGCGCGCCGGCTCGTATTCGTTAGCAGTATCAAGGCGATTGGCGAACGCGATGAGGGCCGTCCGCTGCGCGAGAGCGACGAGCCGGCCCCATGCGATCCTTATGGTGTATCCAAGCTCGAAGCTGAACGGGCGCTTTTCGCCTTGTCGCGTGAAAGCGGACTGGAAGTGGTCGTGGTGCGCCCGCCTCTGGTTTATGGGTCGGGCGTGCAGGCGAACTTCCTGCAGCTGATGGATGCAATTTCCCGAGGTCTTCCACTGCCGCTTGGCGCGATTACCGCGCGGCGCAGCCTCGTGTTCGTCGATAATCTCGCCGATGCAATCGTCCAATCCGTGACAGATCCGCGCGCGGCGGGGGAGACGTTTCACGTGACGGACCGGCACGATTTGAGCGTCGCCGAACTGGCTCGCATGCTCGCGACGCAACTTCACGCGCCGTGCCGTCTCGTGCCTGTGCCGCCAGGCGTGCTGCGCATGCTGGGCAAGGTTAGCGGGCGTTCCGCGCAAGTCGACCGGCTGATCGGCGAGTTACGGCTCGATAGCTCGCACATCGGTAAGACGCTCGGCTGGTATCCGCCGCACACTGTCGAACAAGGACTGTTGCAGACAGCAGCATGGTATCGGGCGACGCGCTGAAAATCGCTGCAGGCGAATCTCGATACCACCACCTTCCCAGCGCTCCAATTAACAGCCGATAATTTTTCCGCCATCCGTCGTCCGGCATCACTTGGCCACAAGCTGAGAAAGGCGCGAGTCCGGGTCGGCATAGATGAGTATGTCGTAACCGTTCACGCGCTTTAGCACAGAGGGCTGGCCGAACTGGGCGATAACATCGGCTGTGGTGTAGTTGTCCGGATTAACCGGGTCGACGAGGATGAATCGCTTCCCGGTTGGAGATCCGTACCACTCGTGCCGCGATAGCCACAAGTATGGCCGGATCAAGGCATCCGCACCTTTTATTACGGCGCGCGTACGCACGGAGTTGCCTGACGCGAGCGTGGTCGACGAGGCAGACCAATATGGCCCATACCCGTCAGTCAAGCGATTCTCTTGAAGCCACGCTGCAAGACCCTGGATTGCAGGGCCAAAGTAAGTCGGGTTTTCACGCGCTACATGGAGCGTTCCCCAAAACGATCCGGCCGACAATATGCCGGCAGCAACGATTAGCAATCGTCCCAAAGTGCTCCCGCCAAGCAGCTTTGCACCTACGATCGATCCATACACCAACGTCGGCAAAAGATAGCGATACGACGTCAGGTTCTGCATCTGGTCGCTAAGAAGCGCGGCGAGCATGGCGATGACGCTAGACCACGAGAAGCACATCAATAGAAAGTCTCTGTTTCTGAGCTGCTCGAGCCTGCCCGAGAACATGCGGCTGACCATCAGCAGGCTACCAGCGATCGCGGCGACCAGAAATACGACGCGAGCGAACATCGTAACCGGCGTCGCGGCCAGAGCCTCTCTGAAGCTCATGCCGCCGCTGGGAGCTAGCGGTCTGCCTGTGAAGTCCGCGCCAAAGATCATCAGCAAGCCGCGAGTCACTAGCGCGAAGTTACCCGAAAGCCGTTCGAAATCCGCGAAGGCCGAAGGTTGAGGCGAAATCGCGAAGCCGTGGACCTTTGCCACCACCACAATGGCCAACCTTCCGATGACGAGGCCGAGCGCCAGCGAAGCGGCGACCCAGACACATTTGTCGCGCTTTACTGCAGCGAGCCAGTGCAATCCGCAAACCACGATTGCCGGTCCGATCGCGGCGGATACGATAAAGGGGTCGCTGAAGCTCCCCATGAACGCGAGCAACGCCAGCCAAAAAAAAATTGCCTTCGAAAGCTGTGGCGCGCACCATTGACGATACGCGAACCAGAACAGACCTGCCCCGAGAAGGATCGTCGTGATGTGCGTGGGTGCGGTGCCGAGAACACGCATCGAGTGGTCGTCGATGACGATTGGAAGTCCCAGGCACACGAACACCGCAGCCTGTTGCCATCGGCTCTCCGGGGTGATCCGACCGGTCATCCAGATGCAGGAGCAGACAACAGCTGCCCAGACCATCGCTGGAAAAATAAACAGGATTCGAGGGGTTAACCCCAGGAAGAGAGTCAACACACCCTCTGGAAGCAAATCCGTGAAATAGAATGGGTCGGGGGGGAATTCCCAACCGCGAAGCAGAGGATTGCCGAGCACTATGTCTCGGGCTGCCAACAACGAGTTCACGTCATCGCTGGTTCGTGCCAAAAAATGAAACAGCGAAAAGTACGTTACCGTGAGGACAATGAATGCGGATAGATATATTAGCGAGCGTAAATATCCCCAACGGTTTCGACTGCGAACCATGAACACACCTTTTGAGGTAAGGTTGCGAGACGAACTTTTCGATAGCACATATGCAGCTTGATTGACCGCGAAAACTACCTTTCGTGCTCCGCCATTGAGTATTCCGCTGGCTTATTTCAGGTCGCGCCGGGATGCCGACCAGGCAACGGTCCATTAACTTTCCGAGGATTCTATGGCAATTTTCGACCAGGGAGAACTGAAAGAAATCGACGAGATTCTGGCCTCCATCGAGCACGGAGCCACTCGTGACGTCAACTTGCAGGACCGCTTGGCGAGGATTTCGATCAGAGCTGCCGGCGAACTTCGTACGCTGAACGAGATGGATCCCTTCTCCGACGAGTACCTGACGAAAATTCGCCAAGTGCACGAAGAGATCGTGGGTCAAATGCATACCTTGGAGCCGGAAGCCACGCGTCAGTCGAACCATGAAGGTGAAAGTTCGGGGCCGGATCCATGGGATGCCCGACATCCGAAGTCGGTTGCTGCGATGCTTATTGCATGCGGGTTCCTGATCCAGGTTGCAGACATCCCGCGTCACGGACGCATCCTCGAAGTGGGTTGCGGTACGGGCTCGCTGACCTGGAATCTGGCGCGTATGGGATATCGAGTCGACGCGCTGGACCCGAGCTTCGCGCAATGCGATTCGGTCGTCGCCACGACCAGGGATCTGCCATTCGTGCCGAATGTCATCGCGTCGACGCTTAACGACTGGATCGATAAACGCCAAAAAAGCTATAAATACGACGCAGTGATTTTTTTTGAATCGTTCCACAGTATCATGGATCACAAGTCTTGTCTCGAGAAGCTTACGCGAGACGGGCACATTGAAGATAACGCCAAAATCATCATTGCCGCAGAGTCAATTTTTCCGAGCACTTCCGAGCTGCTCCCGTATCCTTGGGGGCCTCGTCTGGATGGCGCATCACTGCGCTCGATGCGCAAATGGGGGCGGCTTGAACTCGGGTTTACACGAAGGTATCTGCAAGACTTATTGGCTCGGGTTGGCATGCAATATAAGCGTCTCGAAACGGACCTGGCCCTTCCGTTATCGCAAATCGTCGTCGGATCGCGCCGCATTCAACGTCCATATTGTGAAGTTCTACTGAAAGCCGACTCTCGTCGTTACAAGGCTACGATCGAAGAGGGGTTCAATCTCGCCGCAGAAGGGTTCCCAAGCTTCCTCAAATGGGCCTCTGGCCTCTCGTTCAGAGAGGACTGGGGGCGATGGACGGTCGGCTCTCGCGTTGAGTTGGTGTTTAACGAGCAGTTACCGTCAAACCTGGAAATACTGCTCGAACTTCATCAAGTCTTTGGGCCAAATGTCGGCAAGTACCTCACTGTAGTGATCGACCAGAAGTCTCAGGTCGAGACTCTAAGGATGGTAGAAGACAAAAAGTCATATTCGTTCAGGTTTCGTGACGTAAAGACAAAGATGTTGACGCTGCTGATCCCTTGTCCAGGCAGACCCAAAGACGTGCCCGAGTGGGGCAATGAGGACGCCCGCCAGATCGGAGTCGGAATTCGCTCAATTGCGTTCCGCGAACTGTAGCGAATCGTCCGGTGCGGAGAAAAGCTTTTGGCTGCAGGCGAGGGAACGTGCACATCATCGCAAAGATGGTATCGTCCACCGACGCCCAAACCTCCGGCAACAGATGGTGGCAGTCTCGTTCGCCGATTTCATCGTCGAGTACCGCTCGAGTCACGGGATCGCGCCTATGTCATGCCGTGCGGGTGCATGGGGACTTCGGGTGACGCCATATTTGCGCTTCTGCTTATAGAGAATCGTTGTCTAGCTGCGGATCGTACACAAATACTTACACCTCAGGATTGCAAATGAGTCTACAAAGCAGGAAGGTACGCATTGTTGATGCCATTTTCGACATTACTGGCGACAGCGGCTATCTCACCAGCATGGGTGACACATTCGAGCCGGCGACGCTCGACGTGCTGCACTCCCTGGTTACCAACGAGTCGCATGTTATCGACGTAGGCGCGAACATCGGATTTACGTCCATCGCTTTTTCTACGTTCTGCCCAAACGGCAAGATTGCCGCCGTTGAACCTGTGCCTCGAACTTTCGAGCTATTGGAAAAAAACCTGTCCGCGGCTGGAGTGACTAACGTATCGCGTCTTAATTTCGCGTTGGGCGCGCAGGCTGGCGAATTGAAAATGCAGGGAAATCCTGACTTCCTGGCTGGATCGTTCGTTGCCGACAAGTTCTCGATCAACGACGGCATCCATTTCGTAGACACTGTCCCGGTCTATCGTCTGGACGAAGCATTCGAATCCATGGGCCTCGCGCGTATTGACGCGATGAAAGTCGATGTCGAGGGTTTCGAGCTCGATGTCTTCGAAGGCGCCCGCGCAACCCTCGAAACTTTCAGGCCTCTGGTGTTCATGGAGATGAATCACTGGTGTCTTTCCATGTTTCGACGAATGACTATTCCAGATTTTCGCGAACGGCTCCTCTCCATCTTTCCTTACATCTACGCCATCCACGGTTTGGAAGCGTGCGATATGCGCGTCGAGAATGTCGCCTATTACGTCGCTCATGAGCACCTGACGCAGAACAAATTTACCAACCTCATTGCCGGGTTCGACAAGGATCGCGTCGCTACGGCCATCGAACGATACAAGGAGCGGCGCGCTGCCCATTTGCCAGCGTGGGCGGGGCTTTTGCCGCATGAGATCGATGCATTGATCGCTCGAGCGAAAGCCGCGGAAGAACGCGCGAGGATTTATGAGTACCGTTCCGAAGTGCTGGAGAAGGTCGTCAATGACAAGGAGCGATTGATCTGGGCACTTGAAGAAAAGCTCGCTCGGAAATAGACCAGACTGCGCCGGCAACTCCCGCGCGAGTGCCGAATGAGCGGGGCGCCGCGAAGACCGTGCGGCGTTCTGAATGGCTGAATAGAACCCGCCGTCCGTGCGACTTCACTCATGAGGAGAAAGGGGCACCCATGACTCTCTTTAATCAAGCCGAATTCGCAGAGTTGGATCGTATGCTTGCAGATGTCGAGCATGCTGCTCAGGATAATGCTGATCTCATTCGGCGCTTGGCGGCGTTTTCTATCTCACCCAGTGGCGACCTTTCTGAAATGAAACGCCTCGACCCTGTTTCCGATACTTATATTGCCCGTGTGAAATCGGTACACGAGGAAATCATTGGTCGGACGCATGACGCCCATCTCGAAGGGTTGCCGGACGCGAACCTCAATCCGGAGCATGAACGGGACTGGCCGTATCCTTGGGGTACCAAATCCGCAGGGACCGTGGGTATATCGCTGATTGCATATGGGTTTCTTATCAAGGTCGCTAACCTTCCGCCGAGCGCGCGCATTCTTGAAGTCGGTTGCGGCGTGGGTTCGCTGACCACGAATCTGTCGCGCATGGGATATCGCGTCGACGCGCTCGATCCGAACGAGTTGCAGTGCAAGATCATTCGCGATGCAACGAAGCACTATCCCGAGCCGCCAAACGTCATCGCGCAAACATTGGACCAATGGTTAGCGTCCAGGACTGCAAACTACAAGTACGACGCGGTTATCTTTTTCGAGTCATTCCATCACGTCATCGATCATCGAGACTGTCTGCGCGAAATGCTCATTAATCACCTGGAGCTCGATGCAAAGATAATACTGGCGGCGGAACCTATCCTTGAACAGGAGAACTCGCTGCTTCCCTATCCTTGGGGGCCGCGCCTCGACGGGGAGTCCTTGCGGGCGATGCGCCGCTGGGGCTGGCTCGAATTGGGATTTACGCGTGCGTATATCAAGCGGCTATTCGACGATTTCGGGCTTTCCATCGAAACGTTCAGCTGTGTCGACGCGCTCCCGCTTTCTCAAGTCGTCATTGGCCAAAAGCCTCTCAATACCGTCAATCGGACGATTGATAACGGGAGCCGCTATGCCGCTGCGCTGGAGGATGGAATAGCTCTATCCATCGACGGGATGCCTGCCTATGTCTCCTCGTTTTCGGGACTCTCGGTAGCGGAAAGTTGGGGACGATGGACTATCGGCGATATCGTAAAGCTTGAATTTACGCACAAGCTGCCACGCGACTTTGCGCTCAGGTTGGAACTCAAAAGCGTCTTCGGTCCCAACGTCAGAAAAGACCTGCAGGTACGCGCCGGCGCAAAGACGTCCGCTAAGAAGCTCGCGCCGATCGAAGAGGCGACGACCTATGAATTTTGCTTCAACGATGTGGACGCAAATGCGCTGGAGTTCGTCATTCCCCATCCTTGCCGGCCGAAAGATCTGCCTGGGCTCGGCATCGAAGATCCCCGCCGTATCGGAATCGGCATCGAATCGATAACTATCATGCCGCGATAATCCACTCTGCGAGCGCTGCGAGAGGCCGTTTGGCTGTCCTGGTTGCGCAAGGGAGAAGCATGACCGCAAGTCCTCTTTCACCGAGTAGGCGCAGCCGATCCCGCGGAACGCGCGCCGCCCGATGCGCCAGCGCGGGCGAACGCGTTGCCGAACGGATTTACGTCGGTCCTCCATGAGGCGACGCCGAGTTGCACTTGCTTTAGACGACTATGCTTCGATTAGGCCAAAGAGTTCGTCAAAGCTTTTTTCCCACGTTTGTCGCTCGAACCGCTGTGGAATCTGCGCTTCATAAGCCTTCAGTCGTTCGGGGTCGTCGATCAGGCCGCGAATCACCCTATAGGCCTGGCCCGTGTCGTACGAGTCGAACATCAGCGCAGGGAACGGATTGATCTCCGGAAGGCTTGTGTTGTTCGACGTGACGCACACTTTGCCGTAAAACAGGCTTTCGCTCGCAGGCAAACCCCATCCTTCGGCATGCGACGGGAATGCCGTAAACATGCTGCCTTTCAGCAAGCCGACCAGCCGTTCGTCCGTGATGCCGTGACGGATCTCGATCAGATCCCTTACGAGCGGGTCATGCGAAAGCAGATAGACGAGATCGCTCGCCAGCCATCCCGCGCGACCTACCAGAACCAGCTTTGGGCAGCGTTCACCGAGGTCTGCCGCAAGTTTTCGCCAGACGTAGTACAGCAGCAGATGATTTTTTCGTATCTCTATCGTTCCGACGCTGAGCACATATGGCCGGTCGATGTCCGGCGCGACGCCCGTCTGGCCCATATCGTTGCCGCTCTTCATCACGACCGTCTCGGCCCGCGGTGCCAGGATGCTGCGCACATCGCGGGCTGTGCTATCCGACACACAGACGTACCGGTCGACGACAGTCGGAAGCAACCTGAGGAATTGAGCCGCACGGTTGCCGAATTCCTGCTCGAAAAACATCGGTGATGTGATCGGGATCAGGTCGTGGACAAGATACTCGAAGATCGTACGCGGGTGCTCACGCCTCAATTCAGCCATACAACCATAGTACGGCGCGTGGTCCCAGCCGACTTCGCAAAAGAAGATCCGATCGCCTTCCGCAAGCTGCGATGTGAGCGGGTGACCTGCGGGGCAGCGGTCCGCGTTGAACGGTTCGTCTCCAGCGGCAAGCCGCTTGAAGTACGCGACGTCCCGGATGGCAATGAACGATTCTTCCGTGCGGTGGTAGTAAAAATACCGCACATCGTCGCGACGCAAGCTTTGCAGGAAGATGTTTTGCGTGACGCGCGGGATGCCGTGCGGTTTTGGTCCCCAGTGCTCCAGAAGTGAGACTTCAATCCACACCTGATTTGTGCTCACATTCATCCTCTGAGGCAGGGTTCAATTGGGGCTCCGATCATACCAGGTTCCAGGACATCCTTGGGTGGTTGCCGGGAGGGCCAAGCGACTGCGTCGCACGTACAGTCTGGTAGCACCGCAGGCGCGAAGTGCGTCGGAGCGACCCACAGTTGGAAGACTCGCGTATGGCGCTGCCCCATGCAGACTACCGGCACACACGCGGTGGTTTAGAATTCTAAGCTTTTGGCTTCCACAAAAGGCGATGCCAGTCGCTGCACTCACCACCTGCCCGTTGTTCCATCTGCTCGTCTGGGCCGTCGCCGCGCTGGCCGCCTGCGCGGCGATCCTGTGGACGCTCTTGCGCACCGGCCTCGCGTGGCGGCTCGCCACCGACATCCCCAACGACCGCTCGCTGCACACGCGTCCGACACCGCGCGTCGGCGGCTGGGGCATCGTGCCGGTCGTGGTGTTGCTGATCGCGCTCGCGGTGCCGTCGCTGTGGCTGCCCGCGCTTGCCGCGGCGCTGCTCGCGGCGCTTTCGCAGATCGACGATCGCCGCGGCCTGCCCGCACGGGTGCGCTTCGGCGGCCATGCGGCGGCGGTGGCGGCGCTGATCGCCGTCTATCCAGCCGACGTACCGTGGTGGGCGCTCGCGTGCATGGCGGTCCTACTCGTGTGGCTCGTCAATCTCTACAACTTCATGGACGGCTCGGACGGCCTCGCGGGCGGCATGGCGCTGTTCGGCTTCGGCGGCTACGCGGTGGCCGCCTCGCTGTCGGCGCATGCGGACCCTGCGCTCGCGACGGCGAGCCTGATCGTCGCGGGCGCGGCCGCGGGCTTTCTGCTGTTCAACTTTCACCCGGCGCGCATCTTTCTCGGCGACGCCGGCTCG
Source organism: Paraburkholderia sp. BR13439 (assembly GCF_040948805.1). Classification (NCBI taxonomy): domain Bacteria; kingdom Pseudomonadati; phylum Pseudomonadota; class Betaproteobacteria; order Burkholderiales; family Burkholderiaceae; genus Paraburkholderia; species Paraburkholderia sp. BR13439. Next base: position 51,078 of record NZ_JBFPKN010000006.1, read on the forward strand.
ATCCCGCTCGGCTTTCTGGCCGGCGCGCTCGGCTATTGGGGCTGGCGCGAGGGCGTCTGGCCGGTGTGGTTTCCGGCGCTGTGCTTCGCGCCGTTCATCGGCGATGCGTCGGTCACGCTGCTCAAGCGCCTGTTGCGCGGTGAAAAATTTTGGCAGGCGCATCGTGAACACTACTATCAAAGACTGGTGCAGTCGGGTTTGGGGCATGCATCGACCGCGTGGATTTGGTACTTGTTCATGGCGGCGGGCATAATGCTTGCTCTGTGGGCGCTACAATTCGCCCTTCTGTATCAATGGCTGGTTGTCGTCGCATGGGCTGCCGTGCTGGTTATAGCAGGGCTGTGTATTGATCGCCGCTGGCGGCGCCATGTGTCCCGTTCCGGGCCAATCTGAGGTTCTGCGCAATGAAAAGCTTCAAAGCCAGATGGCTTTCGTTCAGTGCGTTTGCGTTCGACCTGTGCGCGGTGGCCATGGCCTGGCTGCTGGCCTATGTGATCCGGTTCAACGGACCAGTGCCCGCGCCGTTCTGGTCGAGCGGGCTGCATGCACTCGTGTGGGTGCTGCTGATCTACGCGGTGATGTTTCGCAGCTACGGCCTCTATCGCGGCATGTGGGTGTTCGCGAGCCTGCCCGATCTCGTGCGGATCGCGAAAGCGATCGGCGTCGGCGCGCTCGTCGTCGTGATCGGCTCGGCGCTGTTGCAGCCCGCGCCGGTCGTGCCGCGCTCGGTGCTGATCGTGTCGCCGATGCTGCTGTTCCTGACCATGGGCGGCTCACGCGCACTGTATCGCGCGGCCAAGGAGTTCTATCGCTACGGCGGGCTGGTCGGCCAGGGCAAGCCGGTGCTCGTGCTTGGCGCGGGCAATGCCGGCGCGAACCTCGTGCGCGAGCTGAAGCGCTCGGGCCAATGGCGCCTCGTCGGTCTGCTCGACGACGATCCGATCAAGCAGGGCCGTGAAATCTATGGCTATCGCGTGGTTGGCGCGATCAGCGATCTGCAGAAAATCTGCACGGAGCTGAAGGTCGAGCACGTGATCATCGCGGTTCCGTCGGCGTCGGTGGAAGCGCATCGGCGCATCGCCACGCTGTGCGTGCGCGCCGGCGTACGCGCGATGACGCTGCCCGCGCTCACGCCGCTCACGCAAGGCCAGGCATTCCTGTCGCGGGTGCGGCAGATCGATCTCGAAGACCTGCTCGGCCGCGACCCGGTGACGATCGACACCGAGCACGTCGCCGCGCTGCTGAAGAACCGCGTCGTGATGGTGACGGGCGCGGGCGGCTCGATCGGCTCGGAGCTGTGCCGGCAGATTCTGCGCTTCGGTCCGGTGCAACTGGTCGCGTTCGACATCTCCGAGTTCTCGATCTATCGCCTGAACGAAGAGCTGCGCGACAAGTATCCGGAAGTGTCGGTGGTGCCGCTCGTCGGTGACGTGAAGGATTCGCTGCTGCTCGATCAGGTGATGGCGCGCTACTGTCCGCACATCGTATTTCATGCGGCGGCCTACAAGCACGTGCCGTTGATGGAAGAGGTCAACACGTGGCAGGCGGTGCGCAACAACGTGCTCGGCACGTACCGCGTCGCGCGCGCGGCGATCCGCCACGACGTCGCGCATTTCGTGCTGATTTCGACCGACAAGGCCGTCAACCCGACCAACGTGATGGGCGCGAGCAAGCGGCTCGCGGAGATGGCGTGCTCGGCGCTGCAGCAGCAGGGCGCACGGCGCACGCAGTTCGAGACCGTGCGCTTCGGCAACGTGCTCGGCAGCGCGGGCAGCGTGATTCCCAAGTTTCAGGAGCAGATCGCGCGCGGCGGCCCGGTGACGGTCACGCATCCGGAAATCACGCGGTTCTTCATGACGATTCCGGAGGCGTCGCAGCTCGTGTTGCAGGCGTCGAGCATGGGGCGCGGCGGCGAGATTTTCATTCTCGACATGGGCAAGCCGGTGCGTATCGCCGATCTCGCGCACGATCTGATCCGCCTGTACGGCTTCACCGAAGAACAGATTCGCGTCGTGTTCACGGGTTTGCGCCCGGGCGAGAAGCTTTACGAGGAACTGCTCGCCGACGACGAAACCACCACGCGCACGCCGCACCCGAAGCTGCGCATCGCGCAGGCGCGCGAGGTGCCGGACAGCCTGATCGACAACCTGCTGCCGTGGCTGATGCAGCATCGCGTGCCGGCCGACGATGAAGTGCGGCGCGATCTGCGGCGCTGGGTGCCGGAGTATCTGCCGGCGACGGCGACGACGCTGCGTAGTGTGGCGCCGGCGACGCGGGTGTCGTAGGAGCTCTGCCTCCGCGAGTCATCGGAGTAGTCGGAGCATTGAATCAGTACTCGCAAAAGCAGGTCATTCGCCCCGTTGAAATTGGCCGTCGGATGTTTATCGTTAGAAGCCCCTGCAGACATGCTGGGGCTTTTTTTTATTTTTGCCCAGGAGAGTTGACGACCATCGCGCACACCCCGGCTTTTCGGAGTTCTCTGATAGCTGCGCCCAGCACATACACCTAGCATGGACCCGTTGCCACCCGGTATGTCTTTCCCGCTGAGGTGGTGGCTCGGTTGGCTCTTTTTTCTGTGATGCAAATGTTTTGCGCGCCCAGTGGCGCGCTTTTTTTGTCCAGGCGAAAGAGGCGACAAATCCGGAGTCGTCCTGTAGCGCCAGCAGCCCGCGCGCCTATGGCAAAGATTTTACCAACGGGAGGAACCCATGCAGGACACGATGACCTACAGCCAGCGCAAGCAGGAGGCGTGACATATGGCCTACACCGGCAAATTTCTCGTGAACAACGAGCCCCTATTACCGCTCACCATTAATGGCATCGGCACGTTCGACGCCTATTCGGGCAACAATCAATACCGCAATCGGGGCGGCTGCACAACGGTGCCCGATAACGGTCCCATCCCTGCCGGCAAGTACTGGATCGTGGGCCGTCCCACGGGCGGCATCGGCTCTCAGGCTTACGCGTGGGCTATCGACAGTCTCAATTCGGTCGTAGGCCATCCGTCGAATCACCGTGAATGGTTCGCCCTGTATCGGGACGATGGGGCGATTGATGACTGGACATGGGTTAATGGTGTCAAGCGCGGGCAGTTCCGGTTGCATCCGGCAGGCGGGAGCGGGATTTCGCTTGGCTGTATTACCCTGCCGAGCCATAGCGATTTCATGAGAATCCGCCACGCGCTGCTGCACACGATGCAAATTCCCGCACGTTGTTCGGGGCTTCGCGCCTACGGAACAATTGAGGTCATCACTCATGGCAACACTTGCCCGTAGGGCGCTCAAGGTCGCGCTGTTTTGCGGCCTGTTCCGTCTTTTGCTGCCGTACGTCCATCCCTATCCCGTGGAGTGGACCGAAAGCGAGTCGCGCGCATGGTTGCACGTCGCCAACTGGTTGGGCATCCGTGACCCCGATGATCTATTTTTCTGGGTGACGGTAGCCATGAATCTCACTGCGACTACGCTGGTCTATATGGCAATCATGAAACTATGGCGGTGGTATCGCACGAAGCGGGGGGCTTAAGGCATACCGAACAATTGAGGTCATCACATATGGCAACACCTGTCCGAAGGGTGCTTAAGGTCCTGCTATTTTTTCGGAGTTGGCTGAAGCCTGCGCCCGGCAGTAGCGCGCCAGTGGGCCGCGCGCCTAGGGTCAAGATTTCAGCAACGGGAAGCACCTATGCAGGACGCAATGACTTACAGGCAGCGTAATCAGGAGGCGTGAAACATGGCTTACTTCGGCAAATTTCTCGTGAACAACGCGCGGCTGTCGCCGCTCACGATCAATGGCCTTGGCACGTTCAACGCATATTCAGGCAACGATCAATACCGCAATCGGGGCGGCTGCACGGCGGTTCCGAACAAGGGGCCGATTCCCGCCGGTAAGTATTGGATCGTAGACCGACCCACTGGCGGGCTCGGTTCACAAGCCCTTGCCTTGGCGAAGGATACGTGGAATGCCGCATGGGGCAGCCCAACGAATCACAATGAATGGTTCGCCCTGTATCGGGATGACGGCAGCATTGATGACTTTACATGGGTCAATGGTGTCAAGCGCGGGCATTTCCGGTTGCATCCGGCAGGCGGTGAAGGTGCTTCACTCGGCTGCATCACCCTGCCGAGCCGTGGTGATTTTCTGGTCATCCGCAACTCGCTGTTGAACACCAGTACGATTCTCACCGGCCGTCCGGGGCTTCGCGCGTACGGAACAATCGAGGTCTTCACGTATGGCAATACTTGCCCGTAGGGTGTTCAAGGTCGTGCTGTTTCTGTGTCTGTTCGTTCTTTCGGTTCGCTATGTTCGCCCGTATCCCTATCCAATGACGGAGAGCCATCTAGCCGTCTGGTGGCGTGCTTCGGATTGGCTTGGCATCCGGGACCCCGGAGATCTAATTTTCGTGACGTGGGTGACCATCGAACTGATCGTCGCGGTGCTGGCGTACGTGGCGATCATGAAGCTATGGCGGTGGTATCGCACGAAGTAGACGAAAGCCCCGGCGACGGGGCTCGTTTCTACCGAACCACAAGGCCCTCATACAAGATCTATCGCCACGACTGACATGCACATCAAGCGCTTTCTTTCAGTTCTCGCGCTATTGGCCTTCTTCTTTTGGCAATCGGCGTTTTCCGCTACCACGCAAACGACGCCGGAAGGGCAAGCAAAGGCGTTTTATTCGTGGTACATCAAGTTAGGTGCAAACCTGACGTTTCCGTTGCTTGACGAAGGAATCTTTGACTACGTGGCGAAAGGTACAGTCAGCAAGCTACGAGACGACTATGAACACGACAGGTTGCCCGGCGATAGTGACTACTTTCTTAAGGTGCAAGATGAAGATGAGAATGATTGGCTCGCCCACATTGCAGTTCATCCTGCAGTGATGTTAGGCCATGTCGCGGTCGTGCCTGTTACGTTCGGTTCGAAGGACAAATTGAGCGTGATCGTGTTCATGCGCAATTTTGGTGGCATCTGGAAAATAACGAAGGTTGACGACATATCCGACCTTCCCTAGTCGGAGGTGAGCGACTAGTTAGAACAGCCGTGCGAGGTCGCACGGTTTTTTTTCGCGTGCATTAATGAATTTCGAGGAATTACCGCTTCCCCTTCCTCACCACCATCCACCTCGGCGACTTGAACCGCACGATGCTCACGTAAAGCCACACATAAGTCGCCGCAAATACGACAACGAAGCAGAACAGATGCAGCGTGTGCCGCCAGAACAGCGTCGCCGGCACGACCGCGATCAGGCACAGCAGCCAAAGGTACGGCGACGTCAGCGAGTTGCGGCGCGTCAGCTCGCGCGCGGTGCGCGCGCCGACCGCCCAGCGCATCAGCCGCTTGTAGACCAGCATATGCAGATGAACGCCGTCCGGAATGCCCGGCGACATGCCGCGAATGAACTTCTTGCGGTAGATCGAGAAGCAGGTCTCGAAGATCGGGTACATGAAGAGCAGCACCGGATACCACGCGGATACGTCGCGATTGCGCATCACGAGCAGGATCGACAGCTCGGCGAGCATGAAGCCGATGAAGTACGCGCCGCCGTCGCCGAGAAAAATCAGCCCGGCCGGGAAGTTCCAGATGAAGAAGCCGAGCACCGCGCCCATCATCATGAACGACGCCGACAGCACGACCGGGTCGTGCACCTGGAACGCCACATACGCGAGCGATGCGAACATCATGAACGCGACCATCGACGCGAGGCCGTTGAAGCCGTCGATGATATTGATCGCGTTGGCGAGCGCCGCGACCGCGAGCACCGTGACCACGAACGAGATCGCCGCATATGACAGCAGAAAGTCGAGCGGCGGCACGCTGATGCGCGTGACCGCGATGTCGAGAAAGAACCAGGCGAGGGCGGCGGCCGCCATCGTGCAGACGAGGCGTACGAGCGGCGACACGCGCTTGGTCAGATCCTCGACGAGCCCCGAGCCGAACGCCGGCATCCCGCACGCGATCAGCCCGAGAATGCTGCCCGACACGGCCGGATACGCACGATGCAATTGCACCGCGGCGGCGAGCAGCCCGAGCAGAATCCCGGCCCCGCCGATGCGCGGGACCGGACGCACATGGAATTTCTGCACGCCGGCCAGATCGGTATCGGTCGAAAATTTTTCATGCAGATGCGCATAGCGCACGATCAACAGCGTGATCAGCAGAGAGACGAGGAAGCCGAGCGCAAAACTAAGCATGAAAATGGGCCTGAGCGAAGACGCGGAATTATACAAACGAAACGCACGGCGGCCGGCGTGCGGCAGGGACGCAAAGCTTTCAGGCGGGGCAGCAGGAATATCCCAGATAGCGAGATCGAAGCGGTCCGCAGAGGCCCGTCAGCACTCGCTCCTCATGGATTCCCCCTATACGCCGCATGCGCGCCGCAACCGTAAACCTGGATGCGACGAAGTGTCAGTCGCGCGCAACAAAGGCGTTCCGGAGACCCCATGCTAAACAACATCACAATTCGCGGCGGGCTGACGCTCGTGATCAGCGTATTCGTCGCCTTCCTGCTGACAGTCATCGCTGTCGGATACGGCGCGCTGAAGCTCGCCAACGACAGCCTCGACGACACGCAGCGCAGCGAGGCCGCGCTGTCGCATCTGAAGGCGAGTTCCGAGAAGCTTCTGCAGGTGCAACTCGCGCTGGGTACCTATCAGACGTTGTTCAGTATCGGCAAGCAGACCGACGATCTGCTGCCGGCCGCGCACAAGGTGCTGGTCGAATCGAACGACGACTTCCACAACTACATGGCCGGCCCGTTCGCGAGCGACGCCGAGCGCAAGCTCGCGCACAGCGTCGGCGAAGCGCGCGCGGCGCTCGTCGACAAGGCGGTCGAACCGGAATTCAAGGCACTGACCGATTTCGACTTCAACACCTTCCGTACCATCCAGGGGGATACCGCGAACAGCCTGTACGCGTCTTACTCGAAGGCGATCGACGCGCTCGAAAAAGCGCAGATGGACAATCAGCATCAGCAGGCCGCGACCGCCGCGCGCCGCTTCCAGCTCGCGACAGTGCTGTTCGGTGCGATCGCGGTGATCGCGCTCGTGATTGCCGTGGGCGCGCGCGTCGCGTTGTCGTCGGCGCTGATCAAGCCGGTCAACGCGACGGTCAAGCACTTCGAGCGCATCGCGGCCGGTGACCTGAGCGTCGCGATCAAGGTGAAATCGCGCAACGAGATGGGTCAGCTGCTTGGCGCGCTGACGCGGATGCGCGACGGCCTCGTCGAAACGGTCGGCAAGGTGCGCGGCAGCACGAGCGCTATTACGCAGGGCGCGAACGAGATCGCGTCGGGCAATGCCGATCTGTCGGCGCGCACCGAGCAGCAGGCGGCCGCGCTGCAGGAGACCGCGGCGAGCATGGAGCAGCTGTCGGCGACCGTGAAGCAGAACGCCGACAACGCGAAGCAGGCGAACCGCCTCGCGCACGGCGCGCTCGATACGGTCACGCGCGGCGGCAAGGTGGTATCGCGCGTGACGGAGACGATGGACGGCATCAGCGATTCATCGCGCAAGGTCACCGAGATCATCGGCATGATCGAGGGGATCGCGTTCCAGACCAACATCCTCGCGCTGAACGCGGCCGTCGAAGCGGCTCGCGCGGGTGAGCAGGGCCGCGGCTTCGCGGTGGTCGCCTCGGAAGTGCGCAGCCTCGCGCAGCGCTCCGGCGCGGCGGCCAAGGAGATCAAGGAGCTGATCGGCGAGTCGGCGGCGAAGGTCGAGGAAGGTGCGTCGCTGGTGTCGGATGCGCAGAAGACGATTCAGGAAGCGATGAAGGCCGTCGAGCGTGTGACCGGCGTGATGAGCGAGATCGAGGCGTCGGCACTCGAACAGAGCGACGGCATCGAGCAGGTCAACAAGGCGGTGTCGCAGATCGACGAGGTCACCCAGCACAACGCGGCGCTCGTCGAGCAGGCGGCGGCCGCGGCGAAATCGCTGGAGGAGCAGGCGGTCATTCTGAAGGAAGCCATTGCCGTGTTCCGGCTCGAAGAGTCGGGGGCGGCAGCTTAGTTTCCGACCGGAAGAAATGCGTGGCTGTCGATGACATAGCGCGCCGACAGCTACCTTAGAATCCTGTTTTCCATCTGGTTGGATAAAACGAAAACAGGTGTTCGATGCTCAAAGGGTTGGCAGCGTTCGTTATTTCGGCGCTCTGTGTCTGGCTGTTCATCATCGTGTTCGGTCAGACCTTTCCGTCAGCGCAATTGCACGAGGTCGGAGACTTTGCGGCGAACTCGTTGCTGATCGACGACGCAAAGCATCTGAAGCTGCTCGTCGGACATTACTCGCGCGTGGGGTTCAATCATCCTGGTCCTGCGCTTCTTTACGCGCTTGCCGCGGGCGAGATCGTATTTTTCGATCTGACGCACGCGATCGCGTCGCCGTTTTCCGGTCAGATCCTTGCGGTTGCGCTGCTTTCCGCTTTCTGGATCGCGGCAATCGGGACGCTTTTGATCAGGATGCAGCAGGCGACGAGGGGCGCCACCGCGGCAGCCGTCGTCACCACAGCCCTATTCGTTGGTGTCACCGCTTACATCAACTACCAGGCCTTCGCGGGTCCCTGGTTCCCGCATCTCTACTACTTTGCTTTTGCGGCGTTCACGGTGTCCGTAGCCGCATTGATCATGGGACGCGCAGACGGGCTTATGCTCCTTGCCCTAAGCCTTGGATTTTTGCTGAACGGTCATGCTTCTTTTCTGGGTATGACGGCCGTCATGCTGGCGTGCGCGCTGATAGCCAATACCTGGATTTCCGTCAGATCGGGTTCCAGTGAGACCTGGATCTTGAGCCGGCATTTCCTCGCGGGCAATGTTCGAACGATTGCCGTTGCACTAGCGATCGTGGCGCTTTTCCTCATTCCTCTCGCGATCCAGACGATCCTTCATTTTCCCGGACCGCTCGCTGAATATGCCGCTTTTAGCCATGTCCACCGAGCGAATCGTTTAGTGGACGCCGCGCGCTTCGCCGGAGTTTTCTGGAGTAACGGACTCTTCGGCATCCTGCTGGGCGCGGCGGCTTGTGCTGTGCTGGTGACGAACGATCCCGCGCGCGACAATGAAAGCCGCGTCGCGCCTGAGCGTGCATTGTCGCTGGCGCTGGCGAGCGCGACAGTCGCCTTCGTCTTTTATGCCGCTTTCGGCGTCGACGATCTTTCGCTGACCTATGTCGGAATTTTCTACTACGTCGTTCCTGCTCTGGCGCTGACGTTACTGGTCAAGCGCTTCCTCGACAATGTGACAGCGGCGACCGTGCCCGTTGCCGTGATCGTTTGTGTGATCGTGGCGGCTTTCACGGCGATCCGGATTCATCAGCCGCCTGAAAACGTTTCCCAGTACGACGATCCGCGAATTCCCGCTGCTTACTCGACTATCCGCAATCTCGATGCGGGAGGCGGCGTCGCGGTTTTCGACCTCGATGGTTCCGCGGATTGGGAACGGCTGTGGCCAATTCTGGTGGGCATCGAAGCGTACGCGAAGCGTCAGGGCAGTGTGCCGTTTTGCATCGCGCAAAACTGGCAGCTCGTGTTCACCCGGGCGGCGCGCTGCACGCCTGACGAAATGCGAGGCGCCCACAGGCGTTTTCTGGTGTCGGCGGTGCCGAAGGAAGGAATGACCGGTGCGTTGAGCGTTGCCGGCTTGTATTTTTATCCGCGCGAATCCGCGCAGTAGGCGAGCAAACGGCGGCGGTATCCGCGTTATGCGAATGCCGCCGCCGTTTTTTATCCCGACGCGATGACGCCGAAGCGCTTTAAGCAAACCCCTGCGGATTCGTCGACTGCCAGCGCCAGTGGTCCGCGCACATGCGCTCGATACCGAACTGCGCGCGCCAGCCGATGATCTTCTCGGCCGCGCTCGGATCCGCGAAACACTGCGCGACGTCGCCCGGGCGGCGCGCGACGATCTCGTACGGCACCGGTCGGCCCGACGCCTTCTCGAACGAGCGCACCACGTCGAGCACGCTATAGCCCTGGCCCGTGCCCAGATTGACGACGAAGCTCGCATCGCGCTCGACGAGCGCATCGAGCGCGGCGAGATGCCCGCGCGCGAGATCGACCACGTGGATGTAATCGCGCACGCCGGTGCCGTCGGGCGTCTCGTAGTCGCCGCCGAATACGCGCAGCTTTTCGAGCTTGCCGACCGCGACCTGCGCGACGTACGGCATCAGGTTGTTCGGAATGCCGGCCGGATCTTCGCCGATCAGGCCGCTCTCATGCGCGCCGACCGGATTGAAGTAGCGCAGCGTCGCGATGCGCCACGACGGGTCCGACACTTCCAGATCCCGCAAGATCTGCTCGGCGATCAGCTTCGATTGACCATACGGATTGGTCGCCGACAGCGGGAACGATTCGTCGATCGGCGAGCTTTTCGGCACGCCGTACACCGTGGCCGACGAACTGAACACGAACTGCTTGACGTTGCGATCCCGCATCACGCCGAGCAGCGTCAGCAGGCTGCCGACGTTGTTGGCGTAATACTCGATCGGCTTCGCGACCGATTCGCCGACCGCTTTCAGCGCCGCGAAATGGATCGCGCCGGTGATCCGATGCGCATCGAAAATGCGCTGCAGCGCGGCTGCGTCGCGCGCGTCGTTGTCATAGAAGCTCACCGCACGGCCGGTTATTTGCTCGACGCGCCGCAACGATTCGCGCTTGCTATTCACGAGGTTGTCGATCACCACGACGTCGTAGCCGCCGTTCAGCAGTTCGACGCAGGTGTGCGAGCCGATGAAACCCGCGCCGCCGGTTACCAGAATCGTGCCCTTCGTGGTCATGCTGTTGCTCCCATTAAAGTAAAACACCCGTGATTTTCTGGACCAGGTCTTTATACGTTTCGACGACCATGCGTTCGTCGAATTCGGTCGCGACTTTCTGCCGGCCGCGTTCCGCCATCGCGCGCCGCTCCGCGTCGCTCATATCGAGCATGCGCGCGAGACTCGCGGCGAGGCTCTGCGCATTGCGCGCTTCGCACAACAAGCCGTTGACACCGTCGGCCACTACCTCGCGGCAGCCGGGCACGTCGGTCGCGACGATCGGCCGGCCCATCGCCGACGCTTCCATCAGCGTGCGCGGCACGCCTTCGCGATACGACGGTAGCACGACACAATCGGCATCGGCGATGAACGGCCGCACGTCGTGCGCTTCGCCCAGATATTCGATCACGCCCTCCTGTTCCCACGCGGCGACTTCGTCGCGCGTGATCGCGCTCGGATTGTCGACGCCTACCGGCCCGAGCAACTGGAAGCGCGCATGAGGATAGCGCGCGCGCAATTGCCGCGCGGCCTCGACGTATTCGCCGACGCCCTTGTCCCACAGCAGCCGCCCGATCAGCACGAAGCGAAACTCCGCCCGAGCGCGCAGCGGCGTGAATGCGAACTGTTCGAGATCGACGCCCTCGCCGTGCAACAGCCGCGCGCGCTCGGGATGCGCGAGCAGCTTGCCGTCGATGAACGCGGCCTGATCGTCGCGATTCAGGAACCACACTTCACGCGGAAAGCGGAACGCGAAACGATACAGCCTTTTAGCGATCTGCGCGGCGCGGCTGTGCTGGATGAACACATAGCCCAGCCCGGTGGTGACCGCCACCGACTGCACGCCAGCCAGCTTCGCCGCGATCGAGCCGTAGATATTCGGCTTGATCGTGTAGTGAAACACCACATGCGGACGGATCGTCCTGTACTGCCGATAGAGCGCGAAGAGCGTGCGCAGATCTTCGCCCGGACTCGTGCCCTTCGACGCCATCGGCAGCTCGATGCAACGGCAGCCCATCGCGGCGAGCAGCTCGAACGTGCGGTCGCGCGGCGCAAGCACCGTCACATCGACCCCGCGCCCGATTAGTGTGCGGATCAGCCCTTGCCGATACGTATAGATTGCCCAGGCCGTGTTGCAGACGAGTGTAATGCGCAGCGCGGGCGTCGACTTGAAAGAGGGCTTCATGCGAAAAAGGGCACGGCGTTGAATGAAGTGTGGACCAGTGATACGAAAACAGCGCCGTACGCAGCGGCGCGAAGCTCAGCGAACCAGGCGGCAGCGACAGCGCTCACACGCGGCGCGCCTCAACGGCTCGCGCGCGGCGTGAGCAGCGCGCGCTTGACCCGCTGCAACGTGCGATAAGGCAGCAGCAGATGCGACAGATTCTTCGCGAGGCCCAGCCAGTCGTAGGGATTGGCCACGTTGAAGTAGCGCAACTGCAAACGCAGCGTCGAACCGATCTGCCGGCGCCGCTTCGTCGCGCTGATGCCGCCTTCGTTCAGCTCATAGAAAAGGCCCGGTTCCGGCAGATTCGCGCAGTCGTAGCGTTCCATCAGACGTAAGAACAGATCGAGGTCCTCGGCCGAAGGATACGCGGCGCGGTAGTTGCCGACTGTGCGGACGGCATCGATACGCAGCATCATCGACGGATGCGCGAGGCACGAGCGGAAAAAGCGCTGGCGTCGGATCACGTTCGGCTCGGCCGGCGGCGTCAGCATGAAAAGCGGCTCGCCCGCACGCGTGACGACCTGGGTCCACATGCCGAGGCCCGCCACGTTCGGATGCGCTCCCATGAACGCGCGCTGCTTCGCGAGCCGCTGGGGCACCGCGCGATCGCCCGCGTCGATGCGCGCCGCAAAACGAAAGCCGCGCTGCGCGAGCGCATCGATGCCGGTTTGCAGCGCGCGCTCGATGCCGCTGTTGCGCGCCATGCGCAGCACTTCGATCTTCAGGTTCGGCAGCGCGGGCGCGACGATCGGCGGTGTGCTGCCGTCATCGACGATCAGAACGTGCACCAGCGCACTTTCTTCAAACGACGCGAGCGTAGAATCGACGTCCGCCTGGCCGTTGTAGGCGGGCATCAGCACCGCGACGTCGTCGAGCGTGGTTTGCGCGGTGGCGGATGAATTCGTCATGGGCGCAATTTGAAACGGATGTAATAAAGATTAACCGAGGCGGCCGCCAGATAGCCGGCCGCGAGGCCGACGAGCGCGCCATACGCGCCGAGTCGCGGGATCGCCAATAGATTGACGGCGAACGCGACGGCGAGCGCGAGCAGCCACTTCGCCAGCAAAACGAACTTGGCCTGATACTTGAGCACGACCAGATTGCCGATCGCCTCGATACCGGCGGGCACCGACAGCCACACGGCCCAGCGGAAGATCTCGATCGCGCCTTCAAAATCCGGCCCGAACACACGGCGGATGATGAAGCCCGCGAGCAGATCGAGCACGAACGCGCCGCACACCATCAGCACGGCGGTCAGCGCGGTGAGCCGCCACATGTTGCGGCGCAGTTGCGCGATGCCTTGCACGCGGTAGACGAAGGCGGGCGCAATGGTTTGCGCGAGCATCAGCGCGAGCGTGATCCAGTTTTCATTCAACTGCTGGGCGGCCGAGTAGCGTCCGAGGTCGGCGAACGAAATCGCGCGCTCGAGCATCAGCCGGTCCAGCTTCAGGAACAGATACATACAGATGAGCCCGAGCCAGAATACCGTGCCCGCGCTCGCGAAGTGCTTGAAGAGCGAACGTTCGACATGCCAGCCCAGCTTGCCGCCATGCCAGCGCATGAAGTAGAGCAACAGCACCGCGCCGATCGCCGCCGATTCGAGCGCCCACAGCCAGCCGAAACGTGCGGGCGCGGCCGTCGCGCGCACCAGCAGATAGACGAGGCCGGCCTTGATCACAGCGGTGCTCATGCTGGTCAGCAACTGCGGCTTGCTGTAGGTCATGCTTTGCAGCCACGCGTTGATCACGCCGACGAACGGCTCGCGAAACAGCATCGTGAGCGCGAGGCCGGCGAGCATCGCGCCGACGAGCGGCTCGAAGAAATGCAGCGCAATGCCGAGCCACGTGAGCAGCAGCGCGACGGCCGAGACGGAGAAACGCAACGCGAACGCGCTGCCGAGTACGGTACCGAGTTGTTCGGGCGGCCGGTTGACGATGGTCGGTACGAGGATTTCCGCGCCGCACACCCATGTGATCGGCGAGAGCACCAGCAGCAGCGTGTTCGCGTACTGCCATTTGCCGAACGTGTCGGGTCCGAAGTAACGCGCGAGGATGCCGCTGATCACGATTGCCACGCCGATCTGCGTGAGCCGTTCGAGACCCAGCCAGACGATGTTCGTAAACGCGCGCGTGACGTCGGGATTGGCGAAGCGCTTGAGTGTCAGCATCCGTTGGCCGCTCGCCGCTGCGCGTCGGTCAAGCCACCTCGTGCGGCCATGCATGCGGCGCTATGCGCGTTCGCCCGCCCGGCCGGCAGCCACGGCAACTTTACAAAGGGAGGGCGTCTAAGCATTAGAATGGCGTTATTCAGGCTGGTCAGAAGAACGCAATTATAAGTTGGAACCGGACCGCTTCCGGCAAGGGCGCAACGAGGCGTGATAACGCGGTTTTTTAACGCGCGTATTACGGTGGTTTTTAATGCGATTTTTTCCGCGTTTTTACCGGTTATCGTCTGTGCGCAGGTCAAAATTTTCCATTGCACGCAAGTGAGCCAACATGATCTCCAAATCGATTTTCAAGGCGTATGACATTCGTGGCGTGATTGGCAAGACGCTCGACGCGGACGCCGCGCGTTCCATCGGCCGCGCCTTCGGCAGCGAAGTGCGCGCGCAGGGCGGCGACGCGGTCGTGGTCGCGCGCGACGGGCGCCTGTCGGGCCCCGAACTGATCGGCGCGCTGTCCGACGGCCTACGCGCGGCCGGCGTCGACGTCGTGAACGTGGGTATGGTGCCCACGCCGGTCGGCTACTTCGCGGCGAGCGTACCGTTGAAGCTCGCGGGCGGCGAGCGCCGGGTCGACTCGTGCATCGTCGTGACCGGTAGCCATAATCCGCCGGACTACAACGGCTTCAAGATGGTGCTGCGCGGCGCGGCCATTTACGGCGAGCAGATCCTCGCGCTGCATCAGCGCATCGTCGACGAGAACTTCGCCGACGGTAACGGCAGCTACACCGAATACGACATCGCCGACGCGTATCTCGAGCGCATCGCGAGCGACGTGAAGCTCGCGCGTCCGATCAAGATCGTCGTCGATACCGGCAACGGCGTGGCCGGCGCGCTCGCACCCAAGCTGTTCAAAAAGCTCGGTTGCGAACTGGTCGAGCTGTTCACCGAAGTCGACGGCAACTTCCCGAATCACCATCCGGACCCGGCGCACCCGGAGAACCTCGAAGACGTGATTCGCGCGCTGAAGGAAACCGATGCGGAAATCGGCTTCGCGTTCGACGGCGACGGCGACCGCCTGGGCGTCGTCACCAAGGATGGCCAGATCATCTACCCGGACCGTCAGCTGATGCTGTTCGCCGAAGAAGTGCTGTCGCGCAACAAGGGCGCGCAGATCATCTACGACGTGAAGTGCACGCGCAATCTCGCGAAGTGGGTCAAGGACAAGGGCGGCGAGCCGCTGATGTGGAAGACCGGCCACTCGCTCGTGAAGGCGAAGCTGCGCGAAACCGGCGCGCCGCTGGCCGGTGAAATGAGCGGACACGTGTTCTTCAAGGACCGCTGGTATGGTTTCGACGACGGCCTGTACACGGGCGCGCGTCTGCTCGAGATCCTCACCCGCGTCGCCGACCCGAGCAAGCTGCTGAACTCGCTGCCGAACTCGCACTCCACGCCCGAGCTGCAACTGAAGCTCGAGGAAGGCGAGAACTTCGAGCTGATCGCGCGTTTGCAGCAGAACGCGAAGTTCACCGGCGCGGACAACGTCGTGAAGATCGACGGTCTGCGCGTCGAGTATCCGGACGGCTTCGGCCTCGCGCGTTCGTCGAATACGACGCCGGTTGTCGTGATGCGTTTCGAAGCCGACAACGACGCGGCGCTCAAGCGCATCCAGGACGACTTCCGCCGCGTGATTCTCGCGGAGAAGGCCGATGCGAAACTGCCGTTCTGACGGCTGATGCGGCGGCGCGCTTCGAAATTCGTCAACACGGGTCGAAGCGTCGCCGCCACCGAACGCGGCGCGGGTTGCCTTACCGCGCCGCGTTTTTCATGTCTTTGATATCCGACGCGCTAGAATTGCGGTCCTTTCAACGCATCTTCGAGCCGGATAGCCGGTTTTCCCACTCTTGAGCGCGCAAAAGATACTCATCGTGAGGGTGTCGTCGCTGGGCGACGTCGTTCACAACATGCCCGTGATCGCCGACATCCGGCGCCGCCATCCCGACGCGCAGATCGACTGGCTCGTCGAGGAGAGCTTCGTCGGGCTCGTGGAGCTCGTGAGCGGCGTGCGGCGCGCGATTCCGGTGTCGCTGCGGCGCTGGCGCAAGCGCATCCTGTCCGTCGACAACTGGCGCGAGATCGGCGCGTTTCGTCGCGCGCTCGCCGCCGAGCACTACGATCTGGTGATCGACTGCCAGGGGCTCATCAAGACCGCGTGGGTCGCTAGCATGGCGCGTGGACCGCTCGTCGGCCTCGGCAACCGCACCGACGGCGCCGGCTACGAATGGCCGGTGCGCTTCTTCTACGGGCGGCGCGTGCCGATCGCGCCACGCACGCACGTGGTCGAACGCACGCGGCAACTGGTGGCCGCGGCGCTGAACGATCCGCCGCCGCAACCCACCGACGACATCGACTTCGGTCTCGATACGGGCCGTGCCGCGCTCGCGCTGTCGCGAGCCAATCTGAATCTGCCGGTGCCGTACGTCGTGTTCGTGCACGCGACTTCGCGCGCCGACAAGCAGTGGCCCGACGCCGCGTGGATCGAACTCGGGCAAACGCTGGTGCGGCGCGGCGCGTCGATCGTGCTGCCGTGGGGCGGCGACGCCGAGCGCGCGACCAGCGAGCGGCTCGCGAAGGAATTCGGCGCGGCCGCGATCGTGCCGCCGAAGCTGTCGCTGCCGGCGGTGGTCGGGCTGATCGATGGCGCGGCCGCGACGGTCGGGGTCGACACAGGTCTGGTCCACATCGCGGCGGCGCTGAAGCGGCCTACGGTCGAGTTGTACAATTTCTCGACTGCGTGGCGCACCGGCGGGTACTGGTCGCCTAACGTCGTCAATCTCGGCGCGGCCGGTCAGCCGGCTACGCTGCAGCAGGTCAAGTCGGCGCTGGCCGCGTTTGGTTTGCTGTAACCCGGGCCGGCAGTCATCAGCACGGGCTGTCACCCGCCGGTGCGCTTCGCCTTGCGCACCCTCCGTTCCCAAGGGCGATCATGAACGAATCCCAGATCATCGAAGTAGCGAACGCCGACTGGCACGGCTGCAACCTGTCCGTGCCGCGCGAGCCGCTGCTCGCCGGCGTCGAGCGCGGCAAGGTGCTGTACTTCCCGAACCTGCGCTTCGCGATCGACGGCGGCGAGCAGGCGCTGCTCGACCCGGCGCTCGCCGATCCGAACCGCAAGAACATCAGCCTCGAACCGAACGGCGGCGCGCTGCACGGCGTGGCCGGCGATGCAGTCACGCAATCGGCGGTGCGCGCGTTGATCGCGCGTTATCAGGCGAATGCGCGCACGCTCGTCGACGGGCTCTTTCCCGAGTACAACGGCAAATTGCGCGTCGCGCCGACGAGCCTGCGGCTGCATCAGGTCGAGACGCGCGAAACCTCGTGGCGCAAGGACGACAGCCGTCTGCACGTCGATGCGTTTCCGTCGCGGCCTAACTACGGCGAGCGCATCCTGCGCGTGTTCACCAACGTGAACCCACATGGCGTGCCGCGCGTATGGCGCGTCGGCGAGCCGTTCGAGGACATGGCGCAGCGCTTCCTGCCGCGCATCAAGCCGCAGATGCCGGGCTCCGCGTGGCTGCTGAACCTGCTGCATGTGACGAAGTCGCCGCGCAGCGAGTACGACCATCTGATGCTCAATCTGCACGACGGCATGAAGGCCGACCTCGACTATCAGAAGACGAGTCCGCAAGAGACCATGCCGTTTCCGCCGGGCAGCGTGTGGGTGTGCTTCTCCGACCAGACCTCGCATGCGGTGATGTCCGGCCAGTTCATGCTGGAGCAGACTTTCTTCCTGCCGGTGAAGGCGATGGTGCAGCCGGAATGCGCGCCGCTCGGCATTCTCGAGCGCCTGAAGGGCAGGGCGCTGGTTTGAGCGCGGCGGTCGATTCGAGGGCCGGGCAGGTGCCGGCCCGCATCGCGCGGATCAGCGCCGTGATCTTTGCGACGAAGACGAACCACGCGGAGCGCCGATGCTAAGAGCGATCTATCGCGCGCTCTGGTGGCTGATCGCGCCGCTTGCCGTGCTGCGTCTGTTGATCCGTTCGCGCAAGGAGCGCGGTTACCGCGAGCATATCGGCGAGCGCTTCGGTTATTCGCGTGGACGCTTGCCCGAAGACAACGCGCCGTTGATCTGGGTGCATGCGGTGTCGGTTGGCGAGACGCGCGCCGCGCAGCCGCTGATCGATGCGCTGATGAAGGCGCGCCCCGACGCGCGCATTCTGCTCACGCACATGACGCCGAGCGGCCGCGCGACCGGCAGCGAAATTTTCGGCGACCGCGTGTTGCGCAGCTATCTACCGTACGACATGCCGCAGGCAGTACGGCGCTTCTTGCGCGCGTGGCGGCCGTCGCTCGGTCTCGTGATGGAAACCGAGGTATGGCCGACCTTGATCGACGAATGCCGGCGCGCCGACGTGCCGCTCGTGCTGACCAATGCGCGGATGTCGGCGCGGTCGTTCAAGCGCGCGGCGAAGTTCGGCGGCGCGACGAAGGACGTGTTCGGCGGCTTCGCGCGCGTGCTCGCGCAGAGCCCGTCCGATGCCGAGCGGCTGACCTCGCTCGGCGCGCGCAACGTCGCGGTGCTCGGCAATCTGAAGTTCGACATGAGCACGCCGCCCGAACTCGCGGCGCGCGGCCACGCGTGGCGCGCGGCGATCGGCACGCGGCCCGTGTGGGTCGCGGCGAGCACGCGCGAGGGCGAAGAGGCGCTGGTGCTCGACGCGTTCGCGGCGCTCGGCGTCGACGATGCGCTGCTGATTCTGGTGCCGCGTCACCCGCAACGCTTCAATGAAGTGGCGGCGGCTGTCGAGAAGGCGGGGTTGCGGCTCGAACGCCGATCGAACTGGGCACCCGATGCGAAGGTCGCGTCGGCCGCGCGCATCGCCGACGATGGCGTGCCACCGCTGCCGCGCGACGTGAACGTGCTGCTCGGCGATTCGATGGGCGAGTTGGGCGCTTACTACGCGGCATCGGATCTGGCGTTCATCGGCGGCAGTCTGCTGCCGCTCGGCGGACAGAACCTGATCGAAGCCTGCGCGGTCGGCGTGCCGGTGCTGATCGGGCCACACGTTTTCAACTTCACGCAGGCCACCGCCGATGCGGTCGCGGCCGGTGCCGCCGTGCAGGTGCAGGACCCGGCCGATCTGGCGCGCGCGCTGCGCGAGCTGTTCGGCGACAAGTCGCGGCGGCTCGCGATGGGCGGTGCGGCTGCCGCGTTTGCGGCGAGGCATCGCGGGGCGACGGCGAGGACGGTGGATGTGTTGGCGGCGTTGTTGCCGGAGTGACCAAGGGTGCCGCGCGAGGTGGCGCCCGGTCTTGCGCTTCATGCGCCCACAAATAAGATATTCTCCGCACATTGGGTTTGTGCAAGCACCGGCCCGGCCATCTGAACTGTTTCTCAACACCTGCGATGACGCTTTTCACCGAACTCGGTTTTCAATGGGATCGCGCTGCGGTTCCACAGGACATTCCGGTCCATTCGATCAAACGGGTGTGTTTCCGTTTTCATCGCATGCTGCCGGAATTCATCTGGGATGCAAGTGTGCTCGAAGGGAACCCGTTTACGTTTCCCGAGGTTAAGACGCTTCTCGACGGCGTCACGGTTGGCGGACGGAAAATCTCTGACCAGGAACAGATCCTCAATCTCGCCGAGAGCTCGAAACGTCTGTTGGTGATCGTCCAAAACGGTCAGTTCGCACTCGACAAGGCGACTTTCTGCGACCTGCATCGCCTCGTCGCGCGTAACGAAGCGCTCGAATGGGGTGTTTTCCGCGGTGAGGGTGAAGAAATGCGCTATACGCCAGACGTCGCGTTGGGTGAGGCGGGGCGATATACGCCTTTGCCCACCGTGCCTGGTGCTCCAGAGCTCAACCGGGTTTTTGGCGCAGGTGTTCGCGCGCTCAGCGAAGAAGTTTCCAATCCATTCGAACGCGGCTGTGCGTTCTTCCTGTTCGGCGCGTTGCAGCAGTTTTTCTTCGACGGCAACAAGCGCACGTCGCGCTTCATGATGAACGGCGTGCTGATGGCGAACGGTATCGATGCGATCAGCGTGCCCGCTCAGCGCGCGGCCGACTTCAACGAAAAGATGGTGCGCTTCTACCTATCGAAGGATGGCAGCGAAATGATGGCATTCCTGCGCGAATGTCATCCCGGCGAATGAAGCGCCACTGGCTCACACCTTCAACAACCCCTTCTTTTCAATAAACTTCACCACCTCGTCGAGCCCCTCGAGCGCCTTCAGATTGCACATCACGAAGGGCCGCTCGCCGCGCATCTTCTTCGCATCCGACGCCATCACGTCGAGGTTTGCGCCCACCAGCGGCGCGAGATCGGTCTTGTTGATCACGAGCAGATCCGACTTCGTGATGCCGGGTCCGCCCTTGCGCGGAATCTTCTCGCCGCCCGCGACATCGATCACATAGATCGTCAGGTCCGACAGCTCCGGGCTGAAGGTTGCCGCGAGATTGTCGCCACCCGATTCGATGAACACGATGTCCGCGTCCGGAAAACGCGTGAGCATGCGCTCGACCGCTTCGAGGTTGATCGACGCGTCCTCGCGGATCGCCGTGTGCGGGCAGCCGCCCGTCTCGACACCCATGATGCGCTCGGCCGGCAGCGCGCCCGCGACGGTCAGCAGACGCTGATCCTCTTTCGTATAGATGTCGTTCGTGATCGCGACGAGGTCATACTGGTCGCGCATCGCCTTGCACAGCATTTCCAGCAGCGTGGTCTTGCCCGAGCCGACCGGGCCGCCGACGCCCACGCGCAGCGGCGGCAGCTTCTTCGTGCGGGTCTGGGTCGCGGTATGAGAGGCCGGATGATGAGGTGCGTTCATGATGGATCGTGGGAATCGTGTTACGAGCGGAAGAGCCGCGAATACTGCGACTCGTGGCGCGCCGACAGAATGCCGAGCTGCGGTGCGAATGTGTTGAGGCCGTCACGCGAAATGGCGAGCGCACGCGCGACGGCTGCGTCGATCGGTTCGCGCAGCGCGACGATGATGCGCTGTCCCGCGAGCTGGCCGAGCGGCACCGCCTTCAGCGCGGCGGCGGCCTGGTTCTCGACCCAGCTGAACGCGTAGGCGGCGAGCGCGGCATCGGTCGACGCATCGTGCGCGTAGGCGGCGAATGCGAACGCGCTCGGCTGCGCAAGCGGCGCGAGCGACGCGAGCGTTTCGCGCCTCGCCGCATCGCCCCATTCGAGCGACACGCACAACTGCCGCAGCGACCAACCCATCTGCTCGGTTTCGCGGCGCAGTTCGGCGGACTCGCGGCTCGCGAGGAATTCGGCGTTGGCGTCGGCGAGTTCGACTGCGTCGTGCGTGCGCCAGCGTTCGATCTGCTGCGCGAGGAACGGCAACTCGCCGCGCGTGAGCACGTCAGTCAGCCCGCACTCGATCCACGTGCGCGCGGAGCCGGCGTCGGTGATGAGTTGCGCTTCGATCGCCGCTTCGAGACCCTGCGAATAGCTGAACGCGCCGATCGGCAGCGCCGGCGACGCGAGATGCAGCAGCGCGGTGAGTTCAGCGATGCGCATGGTGATGCGAGTGGTGCCCATGTCCGCACGATTCGTCGTGCACGTGGTCATGGTCGTGATCGTGCGAGTGCTCATGCCCATGATGCTCACCAAACACCTGTTGCGCGATCGCATAGTCCTCGGCGAACGTCTCGTCGTGCCCATGCTTGTGGCCGCCGCCATATGCACCGGCCTCAGGGTGGAACGGCAGCGACACCTGCTCGAGCGTCGCGCCGATGCGCTCGAGCATGTCGGCGAGCACCGGATCGTATTCGAGCTTCAGGTAATCGGTGCCCACTTCGACCGGCGTATGACGATTGCCGAGGTGATACGCGGCGCGCGTCAACGTCAACGCGTCCGAAGCGCGTACCACAAGCACGGCTTCGTCAGCCGCAACGACACGCACGAGGCCGCCATCATCGGCGACGAGCACGTCGCCATCGCGCAGCACGGTGCCGCGCGGCAACAGCAAGGCGATTTCCTCGCCGTTATCGAGCGTCGCGGCAAGACGGCTCTTGCGACGTTCATCGAACGCGAGCGTCAATGTCGGCGCTCGCTTGACGAGTACAGGCGCAATCTTCAGATGCGGCGCGAGAAGTTTGTTCAGTGTACGCATGGTCAGAACAGGAAATAGCGTTGCGCCATCGGCAGCACGGTGGCCGGATCGCAGGTCAGCAGCTGGCCGTCGGCGATCACCTGGTAGGTTTCCGGATCGACGCTGATGTTGGGGCGCCACGCGTTGTGAATCATGTCGGCCTTCGTCACGCTGCGGCAGTTCTTCACCGCGACGACGCGCTTTTCCAAACCATAGCGTTCGGCGACGTTCGCATCGGCGGCGAGTTGCGACACGAAGGTCAGCGACGTGCGACCCAGCGCGCCGCCGCGCGTCGCGAACATCTCGCGATAATGCACGGGCTGCGGCGTCGGAATCGATGCATTCGGATCTCCCATCTGCGCCATCGCGATCATGCCGCCCTTCAGGATCAGCGACGGCTTGATGCCGAAAAACGCCGGCTCCCAGAACACCAGATCGGCCCACTTGCCAGGCTCGATCGAGCCGACCTCATGCGCGATGCCGTGCGTGATCGCCGGATTGATCGTGTACTTCGCGACGTAGCGCTTCGCGCGGAAATTGTCGCGACGCGCGTTGTCCTCGGGCAGCGCGCCGCGTTGCACCTTCATCTTGTGCGCGGTCTGCCACGTGCGGATGATCACTTCGCCGACCCGGCCCATCGCCTGCGAATCCGAAGACAGCATCGAAAGCGCGCCGAGATCGTGCAGGATGTCCTCGGCCGCGATCGTCTCGCGGCGAATCCGCGATTCGGCGAACGCGATGTCCTCCGCAATCGACGGATCGAGGTGATGGCACACCATCAGCATGTCGAGATGCTCGTCGAGCGTGTTGACCGTATACGGCCGTGTCGGATTCGTCGACGACGGCAGCACGTTCGCTTCGCCGCACACCTTGATGATGTCCGGCGCGTGGCCGCCGCCCGCGCCTTCGGTGTGATAGGTGTGGATCGTGCGGCCCTTGAACGCTGCAACGGTCGTTTCGACGAAGCCCGCTTCGTTCAGCGTATCGGTGTGGATCGCAACCTGCGTGTCGGTATCGTCGGCGACGGAAAGACAGTTGTCGATCGCCGCGGGTGTCGTGCCCCAGTCCTCGTGCAGCTTCAGGCCGATCGCGCCAGCGGCGATCTGTTCGGTCAGCGGTGCCGGCTGGCTCACGTTGCCCTTGCCGAGAAAGCCGAGATTCATCGGATAACCATCGGCCGCTTGCAGCATGCGTTCGAGATGCCACGGCCCCGGCGTGCAGGTCGTCGCATTCGTGCCGGTCGCGGGGCCGGTGCCGCCGCCGAGCATCGTCGTCACGCCGCTCGCGAGCGCTTCCTCGATCTGCTGCGGGCTGATGAAGTGGATGTGCGTATCGATGCCGCCCGCGGTCACGATCAGCCCTTCGCCCGCGATCACTTCGGTGGCCGCGCCAATCGCGATCGTCACGTTCGGCTGAATGTCGGGATTGCCGGCCTTGCCGATCGCCGCGATGCGGCCGTCCTTGATGCCGATGTCGGCCTTCACGATGCCCCAGTGATCGAGGATCACCGCATTCGTCACGACGGTATCCACGACCTCGGCATGCACGCGCTGCGACTGGCCCATGCCGTCGCGAATCACCTTGCCGCCGCCGAACTTGACCTCTTCGCCGTAGGTTGTGAAGTCGCGCTCGATCTCGATCAGCAGTTCGGTGTCGGCGAGGCGCACGCGGTCGCCGGTGGTGGGGCCGAACATCTCCGCGTACGCGCGGCGGCCAATGCGTAGTGTCATGGTGTGGGTCCGGAGTGAGCTACAAGCGGGCTACAAGCAACGCAAGGCGGAGCAGGGCGGTCGAAACGCCAGGGCGCGGGCAGCGCATCACAGCTTGCCCATCACCTTGCCGTTGAAGCCGTACACGACGCGCTCGCCCGCCAGCGCGACGAGTTCGACCGTGCGCTCCTGGCCGGGCTCGAAGCGCACCGCGGTACCCGCCGCGATATTCAGCCGAAAGCCGCGCGCCGCTTCGCGATCGAATGACAGCGCGTCGTTCACTTCGTAGAAGTGGTAATGCGAGCCGATCTGCACGGGACGGTCGCCGGTATTCGACACGACCACCGTGACCGTCGCGCGGCCCGCGTTGAGTTCGTGCTCGCCGTCGTCGATGAGGAGTTCGCCGGGAATCATGGGGCCTGCCTTGACGAAGAGGACTTCAGGGAATCGGATGATGGACGGTGACGAGCTTGGTGCCGTCGGGGAACGTCGCTTCAACCTGGATGTCGGGGATCATTTCGGGGACCCCCTCCATCACGTCGGCGCGCGTGAGCAGCGTGGTGCCGTAGTGCATCACCTCGGCGACGCTCTTGCCGTCGCGCGCGGCTTCCATCAGCGCGGCGGTGATGAAGGCGACCGCTTCCGGATAGTTCAGCTTGAGGCCGCGCGCACGGCGCCGTTCGGCGAGCAGCGCGGCGGTGAAGATCAGCAGCTTGTCCTTCTCGCGAGGTGTCAGCTTCATCGGGGTGTGGGTCTCGGCGTTGAGGTGTCGTGGCGGCGTGGTCGTCGCGCCATCAGCCGGTCACGGTATCAAGCCCGGCTAACGGCGCGCTTACAGTCGTGCTTGCAGGATCACAGATCGGCAGGCAGCGGTGCGCCGAACCACTTCTTCGACATCGCACCGAGCGTGCCGTCCTGCTTTGCCTGCGCGATCGCGGCATCGACCTTCTGTTGCAGGCGCGGCTCGTTCTTGTTCATGCCGACGAAGCACGGCGAGTTCTTGATCACGAACTTCGGTTCTGGACGGCGCGGCGGATTTTTCGCGAGGATCGCGGCCGCGACGATGTTGCCGGCCGCGATCAGCTGCACCTGGCCGGACAGGAAAGCGGCGATCGTCGCGTTGTTGTCCTCGAAGCGTTTGATCGTCGCGTTCGGCGCCATCTGCGTGAGACCGATTTCCTCGAGCGCGCCGCGCGTCGCGCCGACGGTCTTGCCTGTCAGATCGGCAGGACCGCTGACCTTGATATCGGCGGGACCGAACACGCCCTGGTAGTACGGCGCGTACGCGCTCGAGAAGTCGATCACTTTCTCGCGCTCAGGCGTTTTGCCGAGCGACGAGATCACGAGATCGACCTTGCCCGTTTGCAGATACGGAATGCGGTTCGCGCTGTTGACCGGCACCAGTTCGAGCTTCACGTTCATCGCTTTGGCGAGTAGCGCGGCCGTGTCGATGTCGTAGCCCTGCGGCTTCATGTCGGGACCGACCGAGCCGAACGGCGGATAGTCTTCGGGCACGGCGAC
This sequence comes from Paraburkholderia sp. BR13439, assembly GCF_040948805.1. Classification (NCBI taxonomy): domain Bacteria; kingdom Pseudomonadati; phylum Pseudomonadota; class Betaproteobacteria; order Burkholderiales; family Burkholderiaceae; genus Paraburkholderia; species Paraburkholderia sp. BR13439. Next base: position 76,546 of record NZ_JBFPKN010000006.1, read on the forward strand.
CTTCAGCACGCCGGCCTTGGCGATGTTGTCGAGCGTGTCGGCGTGCGCGGCGCCCGCATGAAACGCGAGATCGGCGACGATGGGCAGGGCGAGCAATGCGGCCAGCAAGGTGCGGCGCGCGGAGCGGGAGAGGGTGCGGGTCATCGGCGTGAGCGGTGGTGATGTCGTTGGAGTCGGGTCGTCGCTGGCTTCTTCTTGTCCGGCCGCGAAGTGGCGAATCCAATGCAAACTGTGTGCCATCGCGCTGGGCTGTGGCTGGGCGGCACTTTACGCCAGCTCGCGCACATGGTTGGGGCGCGCGCGTGCGCCGTCTTGGTGCGCGAAGAGGGTGATGGAGGCGAAAGAAGGAAGCCGCGCGCTCAGGTCGACCAGATCCGCAACGGCACCGCCGCGACACCATGCACGACTGGCCGCAGTTGCAGCCAGCAGCGCGTGAGCGCGTGCTGCAGCGTTTCCATCGAGCGCGACACCGCGCGTACGAGCAGTACGCCGTTGGTCACGCACGAGGCTGCCGCTCGCAACGTGTCGTCGAACGGCAGTTGCGCGGTGAGCGACTCGGCGAGCGCGTCGTCGCAAGCAGCGCCTACGGCCCACAGCGTGCCGTAGGCCGGAAAGCCGGCGAGACCCTGCGGCGCGTCGCGCAGCGGATCGTCGGCGCTGAGAGTCGCGCGTTCGAACCACAGCAGCTCGCCATTCGCGCCGACGATGCGCGACACTGCGCGCAAGCTACCCGCCGACCAGCGTTCGCCGGCCGCCTGGCGTCCGAGCTGCGTCGCGTCCCAGCCGATCGCGCTCGCGCCGGCGCCGAGCGTCAGCGAAAAATCGAGTTGCGCGTTCGCGTGATCGAACACGATGTTGTTCTGCGGCAGCCAGTCGAGCTTCGCCTGTTTGCCGACAGTGAGCGCGATGCGTTGCCGCGCCGCGCGGCCGTTCGACTTGTACCACTTGGTTGCGCCGGGCGTCGTCAGCACCGCATGCGTGTGCGCGCCGAGCGTGATGTCGATGTCGAGCTGATCGCCACCCGCGACGCCGCCGGGCGGATGCACGATCACCGCGTGACAGATCGCCGGGCCTTCCGGATAGAGCGGCCGTTGCACGCGCAGCGGCCCATCGTGAAGCCGGTGCGCGAGCGTCGTGCGAGCGTCGCCGCCGACGAAGCCGAGTTCGAGTCGCGCGCGCCACGAGGAGTGCGCGGGGGCGAGCGAGGCGTGATTTTCGTGGAGCGACATGCGGATGAAAGGGGGGAGCCGGCGTGCGGCGAGGATAGCACGCGGTCGCGGCGCGAGAGCCGCGCGGCAGCGACTACGACGCAGTGCCTTCAGGCGAGGCCTCGGTTACCGACAGCACCTTGATGCCCTCCCACTGCGGATGCAGCAGCCGCAGTAGCGCGACGATAGCGCGCGGGGTGTTTTCCTGGACGGTCAACGAGTCGCTGCCTGTCTCGATTGCTTTCTTGCCATGTCGGCAGTATTGATACTCGACGTTAACCGTCACGGACATGCTTTTCTCCCTTCTCTAACGATGTTGTGTTGCTAACCCAGGTTTTATTGCGGCAGTGTCTGGCGCACGCGGGTCGGCGCGGCGTGATCGTCCACGCCGCGTTCCGCGCGATTGATGAACCCGCAGTCGAGCAAGAGCTGACAGAAGGCTTCCGGCGAACACGACGGACCGGTCGTCTCGGCCATTCTCGCGAGGACGTCGGGGAACGACGCAAGCACGTGCCAGCTGTCGTAATACGCGTGCAACTGGGGCGCGAGTTCGTTGCCGAGCTTCTCCCAGCGCACCGACAGCATGCCGACCGTACCGCCGCTGTGCACCTCGAATAAACCAAAGGTGACTGCCGACACGACGTTCATCACCCTGCAATAGGAGGCTGGGTTTCTGTAAAACTCGCGTCTGACCTGCTTGTTGTCGTCCATGGTGTCCACCTCGTCGAACCGTTGCGGCGCTGCCTAGCCTGTGTAACGGTTGCGCGGCGGATAACTTGAGTGGTGAGCTTCAGTCGCGTCAGACGGGGCCGACGGCGCGGGCCGCAAGCTTTCTAATGGCTGTTGCAGATTGAAAAAACGCTTACACGGCAATCAAACCCCGCACTCCATCGGCATCCATGTTCGCCCCTTCACCGCCCGCGATGATTTCGCCGCGACTCATAACCCAGTAACGATCGGCGATCGCTTTGGCGAAATCGTAGTACTGCTCGACGAGCAGCACCGTCATGCCCATGTCCTCGACGAGCTGCCGCAGCGTGCGGCCGATATCCTGAATGATCGACGGCTGGATGCCCTCGGTCGGCTCGTCGAGGATCAGCAGTTGCGGCTCGCTCATCAGCGCGCGGCCGATCGCGAGCTGTTGCTGCTGACCGCCGGACAGATCGCCGCCGCGCCGGTTGCGCATGTCCTCCAGCACCGGGAACAGCTCGTAGATGCGATCGGGGATTTTCTTCGGCGACCTTCTGCTGGCGGCGCCCACCAGCAGGTTTTCCTCGACGGTCAAGCGCGGAAAAATATCGCGGCCCTGCGGCACGTAGGCGAGCCCCTGGGCGACGCGCGCATGCGTGGGCAGTTTCATCAGCGGTTCGCCGCGCCACGCGATCGCTCCGCTTTTCGCGGGCACGACGCCCATCAGGCAGCGCAGCAGCGTGGTCTTGCCGACGCCGTTGCGCCCTAGCAGCACCGTCAGCTTGCGCTCGGGCACCGTGAGCTTCACGTCGCGCAGAATATGGCTGCCGCCGTAATACTGGTTCAGTCGGTCTACTTCGAGCATGGTTCAGTCATCCTGTCGGGTTGACGATGCGATACCGCCTCGAGCTGCAATCAGCGGCCGAGATAAGACTCGATCACGGTCTCATCGCGCTTCACTTCGTCGAGCGTGCCGTGCGCGAGCACGCGGCCTTCGGCCATCACCGTCACCTTGCCCGTGTCCCCCGCGAGCGCCGCGACGAACTCCATGTCGTGCTCGACGACCATCATCGAGCAGGTGCCGCGCAGGTGGTTGAGCAATTCGGCGAGCTGCATCGTTTCGTCGTCGGTCATACCGGCCGCTGGTTCGTCGAGCAGCAGCAGCGCTGGGCGTTGCATGAGCAGCATGCCGATTTCGAGGCGCTGCTTCTGGCCGTGCGATAGCTCGCCGGCGAGCCTGCGCGCTTCGCTTTCCAGCCCGATCAGCGCGAGCGTTTGCTCGATGCGCGCCTGAGCGTCTCGATCGAGCCGCGCGCGCAGCGACGCCCACCAGCCCTTGTCGGTTTTCATCGCGAGTTCGAGGTTTTCCCACACCGGATGCTGTTCGAACACGGTCGGCTTCTGGAACTTGCGGCCGATGCCGGCGCGCGCGATCGCCGGTTCGTTCATCCGCGTCAGATCGATCGACTGGCCGAGAAACACCTTGCCGTGATCGGGTGCGGTCTTGCCCGTGATCACGTCCATCATCGTCGTCTTGCCCGCGCCATTCGGGCCGATGATGCAGCGCAGTTCGCCCGCGTCGATCGCGAGCGACAATGCGTTGAGTGCGCGAAAGCCGTCGAAGCTGACGGTCACGTCTTCGAGGTACAGGATCGTGCCGTGCGATATGTCGATCTCGCCGGGCACGACCGTGTGCCCCATGCTCGCGACGCCGCTCAGCGAGCGTTCCGGCGGTGCTTCGGGCAAATCCAGATCGGGAACCATCGGGTTTTCGTTCATCAGCGGTTCCTCAGCGGTTTCTTTTGCGCGTCAGCAGATCGGCGAGACCCATGATGCCGTTCGGCAGCAGCAGCGGCACCAGCACGAAGATCAGGCCGAGAAAGAACAGCCAGTATTCGGGGAAGTTCGCCGTAAAGAAGCTCTTTGCGCCGTTCACCGCGAACGCGCCGATGATCGGTCCGATCAGTGTGCCGCGTCCGCCGACCGCCACCCAGATCGCCATTTCGATCGAGTTGCCCGGTGACATCTCGCCCGGATTGATGATGCCGACCTGCGGCACGTACAACGCGCCCGCGATGCCGCACATCACCGCCGACACGGTCCACACGAACAGCTTGTACGCGAGCGGGCTGTAGCCGAGAAACATCAGCCGCGTTTCGCCGTCGCGCACCGCGGTCACGACACGGCCGAGCTTCGACGTGACGATCGCGCGCGCGCCGATGAACGCGGCGATCAGCACCGCGAACGTGATCAGCAGCAACACGGCGCGGGTGCCCTGATGAGTGATCGGAAAACCGCCGATGCGCTTGAAGTCGGTAAAGCCGTTATTGCCGCCAAAGCCCGTTTCGTTGCGATAGAACAGCAGCATCGCGGCGAAGGTCATCGCCTGCGTGATGATCGACAGATACACGCCCTTCACGCGCGAACGGAACGTGAAGAAGCCGAACACCCACGCGACCACGGCCGGCACCAGCACGACGAGCAGCAGCGCGTAGCCGAGATGCTGCGTGCCTTGCCAGTACCACGGCAACTGGTGCCAGTCGAGAAACACCATGAAGTCGGGCAGATCGCTGCCGTACTTGCCGTCGTGACCGATCGCGCGCATCAGGTACATACCGATCGCATAGCCGCCGAGCGCGAAGAACAACGCGTGACCCAGACTCAGGATGCCGCAGTAGCCCCACACCAGATCGAGCGCCAGCGCGGCGATCGCATAGCACATGAACTTGCCGGTCAGCGTCATCGCGTACGCGGACAGATGCAAGGCGCTCGTCTGCGGAATCACCAGCGCGGCGAACGGCACGCCGAGGCCGACCACGATGATCAACGCGATCAGCGCGAGCCACGCGCGACGCGACAGCAACGCGGGCCGCGGTGGCAGGCCGAGCGCAAAGCCGGTGTTCAACTCGCGCGCGGCGCCGGCACCCGCGCGCGACGACGCTGCGGAAGAGGGGTTCGCCGATGAAGTAGCCGATGCCATCTCATGCCTCCGCGCTGCGGCCCTTCAAGGCGAACATGCCCTGCGGACGCTTCTGGATGAACAGCACGATCAGCACGAGCACCGCGATCTTCGCGAGCACCGCGCCCCAGAACGGTTCGATCGCCTTGCTGACGAGCCCGAGGCCGAAGCCGCCGAGCACGGTGCCCGCAAGCTGGCCGACACCGCCTAGCACGACCGCCATGAAGGAATCGATGATGTAGCTCTGGCCGAGGTCGGGCCCGACATTACCGATCTGCGACAGCGCGCAGCCGCCGAGCCCCGCGATGCCCGCGCCGAATGCGAACGCATACGAATCGACGCGCGCGGTTTTTACGCCGACGCACGCGGCCATCCGGCGGTTCTGCGTGACCGCGCGCACGAACAGACCCAACCGAGTGCGCGTGAGCACGGCCCAGGCGATCGCGACGACGATCAGCGAGAACGCGAGAATCGCGAGCCGGTTGTACGGCAGGATCAGGTTCGGCAGGACGGTGACGCCGCCGCTCATCCACGACGGATTGACGACCTGGACGTTCTGCGCGCCGAACAGCATGCGGGTCGCCTGAATCAGGATCAGGCTCACGCCGAAGGTGGTCAGCAGCGTTTCGAGCGGGCGGCCGTACAGATGCTTCAGTACGAGCCGCTCGAGCACGATGCCGACCAGCGCGGCCGCGACGAAGGAGGCCGGTATCGCGAAGAGCGGATACCAGTCGAACGCGTTGGGCGCGAAGCGCTGAACGAGGTTCTGCACGACGTAGGTCGCGTAGGCGCCGATCATCAGGAATTCGCCGTGGGCCATGTTGATCACGCCGATCAGGCCATACGTGATCGCCAGGCCGAGCGCGGCGAGCAGCAGCACGCTGCCGAGCGACAGCCCGGCGAACAGCGTGCCCGCGATCTGGCTGCGGCGCTGGATCGCATCGAGCTCGTCGATGCCGCTTTGCGCGGCCGCGCGCACGCGTTCGTCGGTTTCGACAAACGTGCCGTCGGCTTTCTTCGCGACTAGCGGGCGCAGCAACTCGTTCATTTCGAGGTCGTGGCGCGCGGCGACCAGTTGCACGGCTTCGAGACGCTTCGAAGGGTCCGGGTCGTGCAATGCGCTCATCGCCCACAGCGTGTCGAGACGCTTCTTCAGCGCGGGATCGGTTTCTTTGGCGCGCGCGGCGTCCACCAGCGGCTTGATCGATGGATCGGGGTTTTGCAGCAGCGCATCGATGGCGGCTGCGCGTGTCGCCTGGTCGGGCGACGCGAGTTGCAGACCCGACAGCGCGCCCGCTACTTTCGAGCGCAGCAGGTTGTTCAGCGTGATGGGTTGCCCGTCGTTCGCGGCGACCGGTTGGCCGGTGACGGCATCGCGGGTGGCGTCACCGTCCTGCAGCAGTACCGCGCCTGAGTCGGTGGCGAGCGCGCTGTCGTCGGCGAGGGCCTTCAGCACCGCGAGCGACGCGGTATCGTGCGTGGCGATCAGTTTGTCGATCGCGGCGGACTTCGCCTCGAAGTCGTCGCCGGCGAGCGGCGCGACGTCGGCCTGGGTCAGCGCGAATGCGGCGCCCGGCGCGGCGGCGAGAAGGACCGCGAGCGGCAGCAGGAGCGCCGCGCCGCGTCGTCGTACGGAAGTCGGAAATGAAAACGCCATGATGGCCTTTTGCCCTGGATTGAATCGATGAGCCGCTCGGGCGCGCGAGGGTGCCGCCGCCGCTTCAGCGGGGCGTCGCCGCGCGTGCGCTGCGCGTGCCGGTACGCAGGCCACACGTCGCGGCACGCGGCTGCCGCGGCGAGACACGCGCGGTTCGCCGCGCGCCGCGGTGCGACTCACGCCGACACGTCACGCAACGCGCGAGCGCCGCAGGAACGCCGGAATCGAGCTGACCACATCCGGCTTGCCCGCATTGCCGGCGATGAACGGGCTCCACGGTTGCGCGCGGATCGGCCCCTTGGTACGCCACACGACGTTGAACTGGCCATCCGCGCGTACCTCGCCGATCATCACCGGCTTGTGCAGATGGTGGTTGCCGTCCATCTCCAGTGTGAAGCCCGACGGTGCCGCGAAGGTCTGCCCGACCATCGCGACGCGCACCTTGTCGACGTCGGTGCTCTTTGCTTTCTCGACCGCCTGCTTCCACATATGGATGCCGACGAAGGTCGCCTCCATCGGATCGTTGGTCACGCGCTTCGTGCCACCCGGCAGGTTGTTGTCCTTGACCCATGTGGCCCATTGCTTCTTGAACTTCTCGTTGGACGGGTTGCGCACCGACATGAAGTAGTTCCAGGCCGCAAGATTGCCGACGAGCGGCTTCGTATCGATGCCGCGCAGTTCCTCTTCGCCGACCGAGAACGCGACGACCGGCACATCCGACGCCTTCAGCCCCTGGTTGCCGAGTTCCTTGTAGAACGGCACGTTCGAATCGCCGTTCACGGTCGAGATCACCGCGGTCTTGCCGCCTTGCGAGAAGGTCTTGATGTTGGCGACGATGGTCTGATAGTCGCTGTGACCGAACGGCGTATAAACCTCCTGAATGTCGGCTTCCTGCACGCCCTTCGATTTGAGGAACGCGCGCAGGATCTTGTTGGTCGTGCGCGGATACACATAGTCGGTGCCGAGCAGGAAGAAGCGCTTCGCGCCGCCGCCTTCGGCGCTCATCAGGTATTCGGTCGCGGGAATCGCCTGCTGGTTAGGAGCTGCGCCCGTATAGAACACGTTGCGCGACATTTCCTCGCCTTCGTACTGCACCGGATAGAACAGCAGGCCGTTCAGTTCCTCGAACACCGGCAGCACCGACTTGCGCGACACCGAGGTCCAGCAGCCGAACACGACCGCGCATTTGTCCTGCGTGAGAAGCTGGCGCGCCTTCTCGGCGAACAGCGGCCAGTTCGACGCCGGGTCGACGACCACCGGCTGGATCTGACGGCCCATCACACCGCCGTTCTTGTTGATGTCGGCGATCGTCATCAACGCGGTGTCTTTCAGCGACGTCTCGGAGATCGCCATCGTGCCGGACAGCGAATGCAGGATGCCCACCTTGATCGGACCGCTATCGGACTGCGCGTGCGCGAACGGCACGCGGCCCGCGAGCGCGAGCGCGCCGGACATGGAGCCGAACTTCAACAGACTGCGACGTTTCATGTGCTTTCCCCTTGTCATTGATGGTCACTGTTTATGAGCGCCGATTTCAGCCAGCCTGGCTGAGCTCGCACGGCTTGCCGCTCGTCTACTGCAAGGCATATGCCATGTGATGCATTCGACGCAATGCGCGTGCAATGCCTGTGGTGGCGCGGTTATGGGCGCGGGGGTGGCGACTCGGTCCATCGATGGCACGGCGCGAAACTGGTGCAGTCGCGCGCGGCGCGCCTCGTTCGGGTGCGCGTCGCGCCGCGACGAAGCGTGCTTCGACGCCAGTGAAGCGTCGCTGGCGCAGGCGGGGCGTCGGCGGTGCATAGGCGCCTTTGGGACGCCGCGCTTTTGTGCATGGCGTGGGGTGCCGCCTCACACCGGAGCACCAGTGATGCTGAATGCTGATCAGGGAGACCCGACATGATCGAACGCGCCGCGGTTGCTCGCGAGCGCGAAAGGGATGTACTACACGACGCACGACGACCGCGCTGAAGATCACTTTGGGCTATTCAGCTCGAAGATCTTTAGGAAGCGGTGTGTCACGCAATGAGCTTAGTCTGGTCCTGCCGTTAAACACGACAAAACTTGCCGTTCGGGTAACGGGAATTATTCCAGTCTGGCAAATCCCTTTTTTGAAATCCTTCCAAGGACTGGTAACCACTCACATTCCAGTTGTGACGACTTGCTTGCTCAACTTCCACAATCTTGAATCGACACTGATGACCTGGATTGTTCAAGTGAAAGACAATGCGTCTTTGCTCATCGCTGAAATTCTTTTCCAATATTTTGTAGCGTGTTGTCTTACAGAAGCTATACGTTGAATTCCATTCAATTGTGTTAGCTCGCACGTAGAGCGCACCGGAACACGCACGACCTGTTCCCTCAAAATCCCCTTTAAAGCCGCCTTCGGCGCCAATCGCTATATTTGATATGCTGTAGAGAATGATGCACATCGCCGTAAATTTCACTGAGCACATAATTTAGTCTTGCGCCGCTTTAACGCGCTACCTTCGCGCCAAACCTCAATAAGTCAGAACCGACGGATCGACCTCACGCGACCATGCGTCTATCCCACCTTGCAGATTGAACACGTGGGCATGTCCGCGGGATTCGAGGAACATCGCGACCTGCGCGATGCGCTGCTCGTGAGCATAACTACTCGCAGCTAATCTTCTTGACGATTCCACCCGGGCCATAAACAAGCTGGCATTCTTTATAGGAAGCGGGTAGTTGCCTTGTAAGCGCGATGCCAGTGCCCTCATATCGGCACCCGAGCCAGACCGGGATACCGCTTGGTCGAAAGCGCCACCGGGCTATTCGGTCGTGGCCTGTCAAGGCTGTGTCGCTAGTAGGGACGATGCTTGCATTCTTTTTAGGATCATCATCGAAGAATGTTATCCCCTGCAAAAAGCGAGGTGACTTAGCCAACTGGGGAATCCACTCCTGGGATATCGGTTGACTCAATGACTCATTGACTGAAATTGATGGCAAGCACGTCAATTCTGTTGCGCAAGCCTGATTCGCGAGAGCGGCGCCAAGTGACGCGATTACCGCTACCGCAAAGAGATTAGATTTCACCATTCGATCACCGATAAAGCATTCGCATCGTTGCACAAGCCACCGGAATGCGGGTGCCAATATATAGTTCGCCGGCGTACCTGATTCTGACTGTTCCATTGCACTAGCGTCCTGTCCGAGATAGATAGCAGCGTGCTTGCCTGTACTTCCGTGTTGCGGATACCGGCCGCTCACAAACGTGTCTCGTCGTGTCTTGAAAGCCTCGAAGGCTACGCGGGAAACTCCCCCGTCCATATGGGCATATTCCGAAAAGATATGGCTGAATAACGCGTCAGCAAAAACAAAGACCCCGCAAGCCAAAACCTTGGCTTGCGGGGTCTTTGCCAGCATTTCCGACGCAGCACAAAAGAAAAACGGCGCAAGGACCATCAGCCCTTGCGCCGCTTCAACGCGCTATCTCCGCGCCGAACCTCAATAAGTCGGAACCGACGGATCGACCTGTCGCGACCACGCGTCGATCCCACCTTGCAGATTGAACACATTGGCGTGTCCGCGCGATTCGAGGAACATCGCGACCTGCGCGCTGCGCGCGCCGTGATGGCAAATGCAGACGATCTGCGCATCGTCATCGAGTTCCTCGCTGCGCGCGGGAATCTCGCGCATCGGAATCGACACGACGCCGGCCATCGACGCGGTTTGCAGTTCCCACGGCTCGCGCACGTCGAGAAGCACGGGTGCGGGACGCGAGGTATCGGCGAGCCATTCGGCGAGTGCGGGAGCGGTCAGATTTTGCATCAGCGAGACATCCAGTTCGTGGGACGGTGGCTTACTCGCCGCCCGTCCAGATCAACAATACAACTCGAAGCGCAGCGAAAACCGCCGCTTAGAATCTGAACCGCGCCGGCTGCACTGCATTGGCGAGCGGCTCGACATAGGTTTCGAACACGTCGGAGATGCGGTATTGCTTCTCGTCGATGCGCGTGATGATTTGCGCCTTCATCACCGGCGCGCTGCCGACGAACGCCGCGAGACGGCCGCCGACCTTCAGCTGTTCGAGGATTTCCTGCGGCAGCACCGGCAGACCGCCCGACACGCAGATCACGTCATACGGCGCCGCGCCGCTCCAGCCGCGCGAAGCGTCGCCGGTCGCGACTTCGACGTTCAGCACGCCGTTGGCGATCAGGTTGCTCTTCGCAAGCTCGGCCAGTTCCGGTTCGATGTCGATGCTCAGCACGTGTTGCGCGCGATGCGCGAGCAGCGCCGCCATGTAACCCGAGCCCGCGCCGATTTCCAGCACGCTTTCGTGCTTCTTCACCGCCAGCTCCTGCAGCACGCGCGCCTCGACGCGCGGCGCCAGCATGTGCTGGCCGGCCGGCAGCGGCACTTCGAAGTCGGCGAAAGCGAGGTCGCGGTAGGCGGCGGGGACGAAATTCTCACGTTTGACGATCGACAGCAGATTCAGCACGTCCTGGTCGAGCACTTCCCAGGGGCGGATCTGCTGTTCGATCATGTTGAAACGCGCTTGCTCGATGTTCATGGTGGATTCGGCGGTTTTGGTTTGGCGAGCGGGCGACGATTGCCGCTGACTTTTGTCCTGACCCGGCCACGGCGGATTGCCGGCGGCCGCGGCCTCCGAAAGGCGTTCGCTTTGCAAGCCGCGTCAGGAGAACTGCGGGATTGTACCAAATGGCCGACTTGCACCGGACGCTCGCGGGCAAGTGCCAGGCCGGCCCGCCCCCGTGTTAATCCCTAGCGATCCGGGCTTGCGATTCGCATCGCCATCGCCACAAAATGTAATCGATTACATTTTCGCTGCGAGGTCGTGTGTCCCGAACGCCGTCCCGATCGTCGCCGGCCGCGTCGTCCGGCGCGAGCAGTCAACCGCTACGTCAGCCGCCGAGGCGCTCGCCGCGCACGGCCGATGGGCCTTCGATCGCCGGCGTGGCCGAGCAGGCGGGCGTGTCGGTCGCGACGGTGTCGCGCGTGCTGAACGGCCACGACAATGTGCGGCCCGCCACGCGCGACAAGGTGCTCGCGGCGATCGACGCGAGCGGCTACCGCGTAAACGAACTCGCGCGCAATCTGCGCACCGCCGAAAGCCGCCTGCTGTTGACGATGGTGCCGGACTTCGGCAATCCGTTTTACGCGGAGATCGTGCGCGGCATCGACAGCGTCGCGCGTCAGCACGGCTACTTCATGCTGCTATGTGACACCGGCGCGGACCCGGGCCGCGAGCGCAGCTACTTCGACATGCTGCGGCGTCGCCGCGCGGACGGCGCGATCTGCCTCGATCCGGCGACGATCCAGCAGGCGCTCGGCGAGGCGTCGCAGGCGCTGCCGTGGGTCGCGTGCTGCGAGTTCGATCCGGAGATGGGCGTGCCGTACGTCGGCATCGACAACTATCGCGCGGCCGGCGACGCGGTGCGCCATCTGCTCGCGCGCGGTCACCGGCGCATCGGCCTGATCAATTCCGACGTCGACTATCTGTATGCACGCCAGCGTCAGCAAGGCTACCTCGACGCGTTGAGCGACGCGGGCATCGCGCCCGATCCGCGCTGGCGCATGAATCTGAACAGCCTCGATTACGAGGCGGGCGCGTCCGCCGCAGCCGGGTTGATGCAGCAGTCCGATGCGCCGAGCGCGATCTTCGCGGTGTCGGACACGCTCGCGATCGGCGTGATCCACGGCTTGCGCAGCGTCGGCAAGCGCGTGCCCGACGACGTCGCGGTGGCTGGCTTCGACGACATCTCGCTCGCTGCGCAGATCGATCCGCCGCTCACGACGATCGCGCAGCCGATGCGCGAGCTCGGCGAGACCGCCGCGCGTTTGCTGCTGCAGCGTCTCGCGAATCCGCAGGCCAACGTGCCGGGCGTGCTGCTGCCGCATCGTCTGGTGATTCGTGGGAGCGCGTGAACCATGAGCCTCGCGATCCGCTTCGACGACATCCGCAAGGACTTCGGTCCCGTGCGCGTGCTGCACGGCGTGAGCTTCGAGCTCGCACCTGGCCGCATCTACGGTCTGCTCGGCGAGAACGGCGCGGGAAAATCGACGCTGATGAAAATCCTTGCCGGTTATGAAGCTGCAACCTCGGGCAGCGTGCTGGTCGATGGCCACGCGCAGCGCTTCGCCGGTTCGCGCGACGCCGAGGCGCAGGGCATCGTGCTGATCCACCAGGAGTTCAACCTCGCCGAGCATCTGACGATCGCGCAGAACATGTACCTCGGCCACGAGAAGCGCCGCGGCTGGTTCGTCGACGATGCCGCGATGCGCAGCGACGCCGCGCGCTATCTCGCGCAGGTCGGGCTCGAGCGCGCGCCGGACACCAAAGTGCGCGAGCTGATCGTCGCGGAAAAGCAGATGGTCGAGATCGCGAAGGCGCTGTCGCGCCGCGCGCGTCTGTTGATCATGGACGAGCCGACCGCGACGCTGACGCCCGCCGAAACCGAGCGGCTCTTTGCGCTGATGCTGAAGCTGAAGGCCGATGGCGTGACGATCGTCTACATCTCGCACAAGCTCGATGAAGTGGAGCGCATCACCGACGAGGTGATCGTGATGCGCGACGGCCGCTTCGTCGCGCGTGGTCAAACCTCGGGGCTCGCGCGTCAGCAGATGGCGAACCTGATGGTCGGACGCGACGTATCCGACATGTTCCCCGACAAGCAGACGGTGTCCGCCGACACGCCGGTCGCATTGCGTGTGAACAGCCTCACGGTGCCCGACTGGGTCGAGGATCTCAGCTTCGACGTGCGCGCGGGCGAAGTGCTCGGCTTCGCGGGCCTCGTCGGCGCGGGCCGCACCGAGGCGTTCGAGGCAATCATCGGCTTGCGCAAACGCACCGGCGGCACGATCGAAATCGCCGGCCGGGCAGTCGATCTGAAGAGCCCGCGCGATGCAATGCGCCACGGTCTCACGTATCTGAGCGAGGACCGCAAGGGCAAAGGCCTTCATGTCAACATGAGCCTGCAGGACAACGTCACGCTGATGACGCTCGAACGCTACGCGCATCCGCTGCTCGATCTGAAAGCGGGGCGCGCGGCGTTGCAGAAGGCCGTCGGCGAATTCGGCATACGCACCGGCGACCTGTCGAGCCGCGCGCGCATGCTGTCGGGCGGCAACCAGCAGAAGCTCGCGCTCGCGAAGTTCCTGCAGCCCGACCCGAACGTGATCGTGCTCGACGAACCGACGCGCGGCGTCGACGTCGGCGCGAAACGCGACATCTACTTCCTGATTCATCGTCTCGCCGCGCAGGGCCGCGCGGTGATCGTCATTTCATCCGAACTGATCGAGCTGATCGGCTTGTGCCATCGCGTCGCCGTGATGCGCGCGGGACACCTGCAAGCGACGCTGACGCTCGAGCATCTGACTGAAGAGGAGTTGATCGCTCATGCGACCGGCACCCACTGAAGCCGTGCAATCACGGCGCGCGCTGCGCGTCGCGCAGCGGCTCTACACGCTCGGGCCGCTCGCCGGGCTGATCGTGCTGTGCATCGTCGGCACGCTGCTCAACCGCGACTTCGCGACGCTCGACAACCTGATGAACGTGCTCACGCGCACGTCGTTCATCGGCATCATCGCGGTCGGCATGACCTTCGTGATCATCTCGGGCGGCATCGATTTGTCGGTCGGCTCGATGGCCGCGTTGATCGCCGGCATCATGATCTGGCTGATGAACGGGCTCGCGGCCGGTGCTACCGGTCATGCGTTGCCGCCGTTGCTGATCGTGACGATCGGCATCGTCGCGGCGTTCGTGCTCGGCGCGCTGTTCGGCTGCGCGCATGGGCTGCTGATCACCAAAGGGCGCATCGAGCCGTTCATCGTCACACTCGGCACGCTGGGGATTTTCCGCGCGGTGCTGACATGGCTCGCCGATGGTGGCGCGCTGACGCTCAACGATTCTCTCTCGAATCTGTATGGTCCCGTCTATTACGCGAGCCTGTTCGGTGTACCGGTGCCGATCTGGGTGTTCCTCGTGGTCGCGGCGGGCGGCGCGCTGATCCTCAATCGCACCGCGTTCGGCCGGCACGTGCAGGCGATCGGTTCGAACGAGCAGGTCGCGCGTTACGCGGCGATTCGCGTCGATACGGTCAAGATCGTCACGTACGTGCTGCTCGGAATCTGCGTAGGCGTGGCTACCGTCCTCTACGTGCCGCGCCTCGGCTCCGCCACGCCGACCACCGGCCTGTTGTGGGAGCTCGAAGCGATCGCGTCGGTGGTGGTCGGCGGCACCGCGCTCAAGGGCGGCGAGGGACGCGTGATCGGCACCGTGATCGGCGCGATCCTGCTGTCGGTGATCGCGAACATCCTGAACCTGACCAGCATCATCAGCGTGTATCTGAACGCGGCGGTGCAGGGCGTGGTGATTATTTTCGTCGCGTTCGTGCAGCGCGGGCGGCGGTAGACGTGCGTTTCAAGCAGGTGTAGCAAGGCAGGCGCGGTAAACCAACGGCAGGTCCGAAAAATCGGGGCGAGCGAACGCCTCTTGATTGGAGACACACACCATGAAGCAAGTCATTCGAGCGATCGGCGCCGGCGTGCTGGCGTTAGGGATACTGGGCACGGCGGGCGCGGCGCGCGCCGACGACAAGGTCACGCTGGGCGTCGCGATTCCGACGGCCGATCACGGCTTTACCGGCGGCATCGTCTGGTGGGCGAACAAGGCGAAGGAGGATCTCGAGAAGGCGCATCCCGATCTGAAAGTGATCGTGAAAACGGCGGCCAACGCGCCCGAGCAGGCGAACCAGTTGCAGGATCTGGTGACCGTCAACAAGATCAACGCGCTCGTGATCTTCCCGTACGAATCGGCGACGCTGACGCAACCGGTCGAGCAGGTGAAGCGCAAGGGCGTGTACGTGACGGTGGTCGATCGCGGTCTGACGAACACCAGTGCGCAGGATGCCTACGTGGCCGGCGACAACACCGCGTTCGGCAAGATTCCGGCCGAGTACCTGGCGAAGGCGCTCGACGGCAAGGGCAACATCGTCGCGCTGCGCGGCATTCCGACCACGCTCGACAACGAGCGCTGGACCGCTTTCACCGGCGTGCTGAAGAACTACCCGGACATCAAGATTCTCGACGCGAAGTACGCGAACTGGAATCGCGACGACGCGTTCAAGGTGATGCAGGACTACCTGACGCGCTTCAAGCACATCGACGCCGTGTGGGCCGCCGACGACGACATGGCGGTCGGCGTGCTGAAGGCGATCGATCAGGCCAAGCGCAACGACATCAAGATCGTGTTCGGCGGCGCGGGCTCGAAGGGCATGGTGAAGAACGTGATGGACGGCGCGCCGATGATCAAGGCCGACGTGTCGTACTCGCCGAAATTCATCTACGACGCGATCAAGCTGACGGCCGAAGCTCGGCTGAAGGGCGACAAGCTGCCGCCCACGACGATCATTCCGTCGGTGCTGATCACGAAGGAAAACGCCCAGCAGTTCTATTTCCCCGACTCGCCGTTCTGAGCGGCGCTCCGAGCATCGTCTAACGCGCGCGGGTGCGGCCCGCGCGCAACGTTCGAGGAACCGTAAAGATGAAAACCATCAAAGGGCCGGCGATTTTTCTCGCGCAGTTCATGGGCGACGACGTGCCGTTCGATAACCTCGCGCATCTCGCCGATTGGGCCGCGGGTCTCGGCTTCAAGGGCATCCAGGTGCCGTGCGACCCGCGCCTGATCGATCTCGAGAAAGCGGCCGCGAGCGACGCGTACTGCGACGAACTGCGCGAGACGGTCGACAACGCGGGCGTCGCGATCACCGAACTATCGACGCATCTGCAGGGCCAACTGGTCGCCGTGCATCCGGCATACGACACGCTGTTCGACGGCTTCGCCGCGCCGCACGTGCGCGGCAAGCCGGCGGCGCGCACCGAGTGGGCGATCGCGCAGATGAAGCTCGCGGCGCAGGCGTCGCGTCGATTGGGCCTGAGCACGCATGTGTCGTTTTCGGGGGCGCTCGCGTGGCCGTATATCTACCCTTGGCCGCAGCGGCCGGCCGGTCTCGTCGATACTGCGTTCGACGAACTCGCGCGCCGCTGGACGCCGATTCTCGATGCGTTCGACGCGGCCGGCGTCGACGTCTGCTACGAACTGCATCCGGGCGAAGACCTGCACGACGGCGTGACGTTCGAGCGCTTTCTCGCGGCGGTCAAACAGCACTCGCGCGCGAACATCCTGTACGACCCGAGCCATTTCGTGCTACAGCAGCTCGACTATCTCGCGTTCATCGATATCTATCACGAGCGCATCAAGGCGTTTCATGTGAAGGACGCGGAGTTCCGTCCCACCGGCAAGCAGGGCGTGTACGGCGGGTATAGCGGCTGGGTCGAACGCGCGGGGCGCTTTCGTTCGCTCGGCGATGGGCAGATCGACTTCGGCGCGATCTTCTCGAAGATGGCGCAGTTCGATTTTCCGGGCTGGGCCGTGCTCGAATGGGAATGCGCGTTGAAGCATCCGCACGACGGCGCGCGCGAAGGCGCGGAGTTCATTCGTCGGCACATCATCCGCGTGGCCGAGCGTGCATTCGATGACTTCGCGGGCAGCGGTGTCGATACCGCGCAGTTGAAGAGCGTGCTGGGCATTTGACATGGGAGCGCAAACGATGCAGCGAAGAAGGCTCAGGCTGGGCATGGTCGGCGGCGGGCAGGGCGCGTTCATCGGCGCGGTGCACCGGATCGCCGCGCGGCTCGACGATCGCTTCGAACTGGTGGCGGGCGCTTTGTCGTCCGATCCTGAGCGCGCGCGGGCGAGCGCCGTCGAAGCGGGCATCGCGCGAAGCTACGCGGACTGGCGCGAGATGGCGCGCGCCGAGGCCGCGCGCGACGACGGCATCGACGCGGTCGCGATCGTTACGCCGAATCATCTGCACG
Source organism: Paraburkholderia sp. BR13439 (assembly GCF_040948805.1). NCBI lineage: Bacteria > Pseudomonadati > Pseudomonadota > Betaproteobacteria > Burkholderiales > Burkholderiaceae > Paraburkholderia > Paraburkholderia sp. BR13439. The sequence continues at coordinate 93,917 of NZ_JBFPKN010000006.1, forward strand.
CGCCGGTCGCGACGGCATTTCTCGAAGCGGGCATCCACGTGATCTGCGACAAGCCGCTCGCGGTCTCGCTCGCCGAAGGCGAAGCCCTCGCGAAGCTCGCGCAGTCATCAAAGCGGCTGTTTGCGGTGACGCATACCTATTCGGGCTACCCGCTGGTGCGGCATGCGCGCGACCTGGTCGAACGGGGCGAGCTGGGCGAGATACGCGTCGTGCAGGTCGAGTATGCGCAGGACTGGCTCGCCGAGCCGCTCGAAACGGGCGGCGCCAACAAGCAGGCGGGCTGGCGTACCGATCCGGCCTTGGCGGGGCCGGCCGGGTGCCTCGGCGATATCGGCACGCACGCGTATCAGCTGGCCGCTTTCGTGACGGGGATGATGCCGCGCGCGCTGTCGGCCGAGCTGCATACGTTCGTGCCGGGGCGTCGTATCGACGATCACGTGCAGGCGATGCTGCGTTATGCGAACGGCGCGCGCGGCATGTTGTGGGCGAGCCAGGTGGCGAGCGGCGCGGAGAACGCGCTGCGCTTGCGCGTGTATGGCACGAAGGCGGGGCTCGCGTTCGATCAGGAGGAGCCGAACGCGTTGTGGTTCACGCCGCTAGGCGGCGCTGCGGAGCGATTGACACGCGCGCGTGTGAAAAGTGCGGTCGCCGCGCATGCGACGCGCGTGCCGGCCGGGCATCCGGAAGGCTATCTGGAAGCGTTCGCGCAGTTGTACAAAGATGCGGCGTTGCAGATCGATGCACTGAACGAAGGCCGCGCACCGCCGGCGGAAAGCCTGTTGTTGACGACGGTCGATGATGGCGTCGACGGATTGCGGTTTATCGAGGCGGTGCTGAAAAGCAGTGCGGGGGACGGACGGTGGGTGGAGATCGAAGGGGCGTAAAGCATCGCAACGAAGCGCCAGGTCGGCGAAGCTGGAGCGTCAACCGCCCTTGCTTTTCTTGATCTGCGCTTCGAAGGCGATATCGAGCTTGCTGGCCTTGCGCGGTTTCTGCGGGCCGTAGGCGTCGACGAACTTGACGAAGTCGTCGAGCGTCAGCGGGTCGGATACCTTCTGGTCGACTCCGGTCGATTTGTCCACGAGATAGAACAGGCCGCCGGACAGGCTGATCGCGGCGAAGCGCGGGTTGCCGGTGCGCGTTTTCAGGCGCTCGACGGCGTGGATGGCTCGGGTGGTGCGCATGATGGGGACTGCGGCTGCTGATTGACGAGAGCGTTACTTTAACAATTTTGCTGACGGTGTGCGGATGGCGCCAACGGACGAAAAGACGCGATGAACCTCGACCCGCTCAGCCCCGAGCTACCGCGTCTCACGCAGATGTCCGCAATGGAGGCATTGCATGCAAGCATTCGTCGATCATCCTGGCACGCTGTTCGTGGTACTGCTGGTCGCGTTCGTCGGCGCGATCACTTTTGGCGCATTGGCGCTGCGACGCGTTTTCGCAATGAAGAGCGAGGAGCGCGAAGATTTCACGATCGTGGAGACGTCGACATTGACGTTGCTCGCGCTGCTGATCGGCTTCAATCTGTCGATGGCGGTCAATCGCTACGACCAGCGCAAGAACCTGGAGGAAAACGAAGCGAACGCGATCGGAACCGAGTACGCCCGGGCCGATGTGGTCGCGCCGCCCGTCAGCGCGCAGATCAAGGCTGAATTGACGCATTACGCGCAATTGAGACTCGCGCATTTTCAAACACGAGATGCGCAGGAAATCGCTCGCATCGAGGCAGACACAGCGAAGTCTCAGGCCGCACTTTGGCGCCTCGCGGCGCAGGTCGCGAGGGACCAGCCGACGCCGATCGGCGCCGTCGTGATGACCGGCATGAACGACGTCCTCAATTCGCAGGACTATTCCGAGGCGGCGCTGCTGAACCGGATTCCGCTGGGCGCGTGGACGCTGATGATCGTGATCGGACTATTTGCGTGCGTCGTGCAGGGTTATGGAGCGAGAGGCAGCGTTCGACGAGGCATCCTGATCATCGTGCTGCCGGTCACGGTTGCGCTGTCGCTGACGCTGATCGCGGACATCGACAGTCCGCGAGGCGGGATCATTCATATCGAGCCGCAAAACCTCGTGCGGCTGCTGAGGTCGCTAGGCCAATGACGTCGCTCGGGCTTACTCGCTCAATTCGCGATGCAGCGCCCGATACTCCTGCGCGAGCTTATGCCCCGGATCAAGATGAATGACGGGTGTCGCCAACTGATGCGACTCACGGATCTTCACCGACGATGACAAGCGCGACCCCAGCACCGGCAGGCCTTCGCCGATCAGTTCGTCGACGAGCTTCTGCGGCAGGCTCGCGCGCGGCTGGAACTGGTTGATGACGATGCCTTCCACCTGCAGCGCGTCGTTGTGATCCTGCTGGATCTCCTTGACGTTTTCGAGCAGCGTGTAGAGCGCGCGCCGCGAAAAGTCGTCGCAGTCGAACGGAATCAGACAACGCTCGACGGCGATCAGCGCCGAGCGCGTGTAGAAGTTCAGCGCGGGCGGCGTGTCGATGTAAATAGCGTCGTACATGTCGAGTTCGTTCAGCGCGTCGCGCAGCTTGTAGATCTTGTAGCGCGATTCGAGCTTGCCGTGCAGCGTGTCGAGATCGGGATGGGCGGGCATCACGTCCAGATTCTCGAAGCGCGTCGGATGGATGTACGAGGTCGCTTCGACGGGCTTGAAGCTGAAGCCGAGCGCGGTTTCGAAGAAGCCTGCGACAGTGGGGTGGACTTCGCTCGCCTGCGGACCGAGCAGATACTGGGTCGAATTCGCCTGGGCATCGAGGTCGATCACCAGCGTGCGCAGCCCTTCGCTCGCGCTGATGGCCGCCAGGTTGCAGACGATGGTCGATTTGCCCACGCCACCTTTCTGATTGAATACAACGCGCCGCATGATCTCCCCTTGAACGGAAGCGGTTACAAAGGGCCCAGCATACCTGAGTCGCGCGACGGCGAAGATTTCGATGGGTTGTTCGTGACCGTTCGACGCTTTACCGCGCGGCCGCATCCACGAGGGCGGCCACACCGCTTACCGGCTTCATCAAGTCGTCCGGCAGACCATGACGTTCGCGAAGATAGGCCGTCGAGTTGAAGGATAGCCACGCGCGGCCGTCCGCGTCTTCCCACACGAGCACCTTCAGGGGAAGATCGAGCGCGGCGGTCGGCGCGAGTTGCATCAACGGTGTGCCGGCTTTGGGATTGCCGAAGATCAGGAGCTGGCTGAACGGCATCGTCAGTCCCGCGCGCTCAGCGTCGCCGCTGAAATCGATGCACGCGAAAACGGTCAGCCCGCGCTCCAGAATGATGGTTTGCAAACGCTCGGCCGTCGCGCTGCCCGCGTGGGTGCTTGGAACGGTGACGATGCCAGTGCTGGCGTTCTCTGCGATTGAAGCGGTGGCCATCTTGCCTCCCGTAGTTCTACCGAAAGGCGGAGCGTCATCGACGCCCCGCTGCCGGATTACTGGCTCAGATAAACGAACTTACCATTCTTGATGGTGCCCATCACGCTAGCCCGCTGATCGAGACCGACGTGATCCTTCGGGCTCGTATTGACGACCCCGTTCGGCACCACCAGCTCATGCGCGTGCTCGAGTTCGTCGCGCAACGCGACGCGAAACGCCGGCGTGCCCGGCTGCGCGGTCTTCAACGCGCGCGCGACGGCGTCCTGCAGGCGCGGGTACACGCCGGCCGCATCGCCCGCGAACTGCGTGACGCTGCCGGGGCCGTACTTCGCTTCGTACGCGTCGACGAACGCGAGCGCCGCCTTCTTCGACGGATGATCGGCCGGCAGCGTGCGCGCAACGACGACCGGCTGCGTCGGAAACAGCGTGCCTTCCACGTCTTTACCGCCGAGCTTGATGAACTCCGGTGTCGCGATGCCATGCGTCTGATAAATCGGCCCCTTGTAGCCGCGCTCGATCAGCGTGCGCTGCGGCAGCACCGTCGGCGTGCCCGCGCCGGCGATCAGGATCGCGTCGGGCTTCGCGGTCATCAGCTTCAGGATCTGGCCGGTCACGCTCGCGTCGGTGCGGTTGTAGCGCTCGGTCGCGACCAACTGGATATGCCGCAGCGCCGCGAACTTGCTGAACTCGTTGAGCCAGCTTTCACCGTAGCCGTCCGCGAAACCGATGAAGCCGACCGTTTTCACGTTGTGATTCGACATGTAGCGCGTCATCACGTCGGCCATCGCGCTGTCGGTCTGCGCCATCTTATACGCCCAGACCTTCTTGCCTTCCTGCGGTTCGACGACGCTCGCCGAGCCGATCAGCGTGATCATCGGCGTCTGGCTGTCGGCGACCGGATCGAGCGCGGCCATCGCGGCCGGCGTGATGTTCGGGCCGACGACTACATCGACGTGGTCCTCGTTGATCAGCTTGCGAATGTTGCGCACCGCGTTGCCGGGGTCGGACGCGTCGTCGAGGAAGATGTAGTCGGCATTCTGGCCGGCGATCGTCTGCGGCCACATCAGCATCGCGTTCTTGCTGGTGATGCCGATCACGGCGGCCGGCCCGGTGTTCGACAGATCGATGCCGACTTTCAGGTCGGCGTGCGCCGCGCCGGCGATGAGCAGCGCTGCGACCGCGAGGCCGCGCAGGGTGTTGCGCACATTATTGTTATGCAACTTCATCAGAAGTGTCTCCGTAGCGAGAGAGCGGTATGGAAGCGGTATGAAAGCGGTTCAAAGCTCATAGGTTTCGTGTTCGCCCTTCAGCGCCTGCTCGATCAGCTTGCGGTTCAGGCTCGGCGACAGCAGCTCGACCAGCGTGTACACGTAGCTGCGCAGATACGCGCCCTGTTTCAGCGCGACGCGCGTCACGTTGCTGCCGAACAGATGGCCGACCGGCATCGCGCGCAAATGGCGGTCGCGCTCGCCGTTGAACGCGATGTCGGCCATGATGCCGACGCCGAGGCCCAGCTCGACGTAGGTCTTGATCACGTCGGCGTCGATCGCCTCGAGCACGATGTCCGGATGCAGCCCGCGCAGGCGGAACGCCTCGTTGATCTTGGTGCGGCCGGCGAACGCGTTGTCGTACGTAATCAACGGGTACTGGGTCAGGTCGTCGAGCGACAGCAGCTTGCGCTCGAGCAGCGGATGGTCGGGCTGCATCACCGCGACGTGGTGCCACTGGAAGCAGGGCAGCGACACAAGATCCTTGTAGTTCGAGATCGCCTCGGTCGCGATCGCGAGGTCAGCCTGGTCGTGCAGCACCATTTCGGCGACCTGGGTCGGGCTGCCTTGCAAAATCGAAAGGTGGACCTTCGGGAAGCGCTTCTTGAACTCGGCGATCGCCGCCGGCAGCGAGTAGCGCGCCTGCGTGTGGGTCGCGGCGATCGTCAGGTTGCCCTGATCCTGCGCCGCGTAGTCCTTGCCCACCCGCTTCAGGCTTTCCACTTCCTGCAGGATTTTTTCGATCGATTGCAATATGATGCGGCCCGGCTCGGTCAGCGAACGCACGCGCTTGCCGTGGCGGGTGAAGATTTCGACGCCGAGTTCGTCCTCCAGCTCGATGATCGCCTTCGAGACCCCCGGCTGGCTCGTAAACAGCGCCTTGGCCGCTTCGGTGAGGTTGAAGTTCTGCCGCACAGCCTCGCGGACGAAGCGGAATTGGTGCAGGTTCATATATAACCTCGCCGCATATAAAAAGAATTTTTTAGTCGTTTGAAATATAAGGCGAGTTTATTACGATCTGTCCATCTTTTTCAATATGGATATCTGTTTTTGTTATAAGCAAATGAGCGATGGGTCTAAACGCTTGCTTGCGACAGCTGACAAACACGGATATTCGAGCCGCGGCAGAACCGGACTGCTGTGTGTCACGCAAGTTTCGAAAAAAATTGGGGTCCCCGAATGTACCAATACGATCAGTACGACCAGACCATCGTCGATGAACGGGTCGCGCAGTACGCCGATCAGGTTCGCCGCCGCTTGTCGGGCGAATTGAGCGAAGAGGAGTTCCGTCCGCTGCGTCTGCAGAACGGCCTGTACTACCAGCGTCACGCGTACATGCACCGCATCGCGATTCCGTACGGCAATCTGCGCAGCGACCAGATGCGCGTCCTCGCGCAGATCGCGCGTGAACACGACCGCGGCTACGGCCATTTCTCCACGCGCTCGAACATCCAGTACAACTGGATCAAGCTCGAAGAAACGCCGGAAATCCTGCGCAAGCTCGCCGCCGTGCAGATGCACGGCATTCAGACCTCGGGCAACTGCATTCGCAACATCACCGCCGATCAATTCGCCGGCGTCGCGCCCGACGAAGTCGTCGATCCGCGTCCGTGGGCCGAAATCCTACGTCAATGGTCGACGTTCCACCCCGAATTCGCGTGGCTGCCGCGTAAGTTCAAGATCGCCGTGTCGGGTTCGAAGGAAGACCGCGCGGCCGTGCAGATCCACGACATGGGCGTGTATCTGAAGAAGAACGCGCAAGGCGAACTGGTGGTGGACATTCTGGCGGGCGGGGGTCTCGGCCGTACGCCGATCGTCGGCGCGATTATCCGCCGCGATCTGCCGTGGCAGCATCTGCTGACCTACAGCGAGGCCGTGCTGCGTGTGTACAACCGCTACGGCCGCCGCGACAACATGTACAAGGCGCGGATCAAGATTCTGGTGAAGGCGCTGTCGCCGGAGAAGTTCTCCGCGCAGGTCGAGGAAGAGTGGCAGCACCTGAAGGACGGTCCGTCGACGCTGACGCAGGCCGAAGTGGATCGCGTGTCGCAGTACTTCGCGCCGCCCGCTTACGACAAGCTGCCGGACACCGATACGTCGTTCGAAAAGCATCTGCTGGAAAACCGCGCGTTCGCGCGCTGGGTCGAGCGCAACGTGCGTCCGCACAAGGTCGCGGGCTATGCGTCGGTCACGCTGTCGCTGAAGCCGACCACGGTCGCGCCGGGCGACGCGACGGACGCGCAGATGGAAGCGGTCGCCGACTGGGCGGACGAATACTCGTTCGGCCAGATCCGCGTGTCGCACGAGCAGAACCTGATTCTCGCCGACGTGAAGAAGCGCGACCTGTTCGCGCTGTGGGAAAAGGCCAAGGCGCAGGGCTTCGCGACGCCGAACATCGGCTTGTTGACCGACATCATCTCGTGCCCGGGCGGTGACTTCTGCTCGCTCGCGAATGCGAAGTCGATCCCGATCGCGCTCGCGATCCAGGAACGCTTCAACGATCTGGACTACGTGTACGACCTCGGCGACGTGTCGCTGAACATCTCGGGCTGCATCAACGCGTGCGGTCACCATCACGTCGGCAACATCGGCATTCTGGGCGTCGACAAGGACGGCTCCGAGTGGTACCAGGTGACGCTCGGCGGCGAGCAGGGCACGGGCGCGACCGGCGCTCACCTTGGTCGCGTGATCGGCCCGTCGTTCTCGGCCGAGGAAATGCCCGACGTGATGACGAAGGTGATCGATACGTTCGTGGACAACCGCCAGGAAGGCGAGCGTTTCATCGATACGTATACCCGCATCGGCATCACGCCGTTCAAGGAGCGCGTGTACGCCGCGCGTCAACCGGCTCACGCGTAACCGCGAAAAGGATACTGAACAGATGGCTTCTATCATCAAGAACCGCGACATCGTCAACGACGACTGGAGCGTCGTGCGTGCCGCGGAAGACGGCGCTTTGCCGGCGGTGAGCGAATTGCCAGCCGGCAAGGTCATCGTGCCGCTGGTGCTGTGGCAGGCCGAGCGTGAAGCGCTGCTCGCCGCGCGCGGCGCCACCGAAATCGGCGTGTGGCTCGCGCCGGATAGCGAACCGGCGGACCTCGCCGGCGACTTCGACAAACTCGCTGTGATCGCCGTGGACTTCCCGGTGTTCCGCGACGGGCGCGGCTACAGCATCGGCCGTCTGCTGCGCGAGCGCTATGGCTATAAGGGCGAACTGCGCGCGATCGGCGACGTGCTGCGCGACCAGGTCAGGCTGATGTTCCGCTGCGGCTTCGACGCGTTCGCGGTGCGCGCGGACAAGGACATCAACGACGCGCTGAAGGCGTTCGACGACTTCACCGTGCAGTACCAGGGCGCCGTCGATGACCCGTCGCCGCTGTTCCGCCGCCGTGCCGCACAGGCTGACAAGGTGCCGGCATGAACACCGCCCAATCGTTGAGCCCGGAGCTGGCAGCGAAGGTCGAGCGACTCGACGCGCTGCTCGACTCGATCGCCGCGCGTCACGCGAACGTGAAGCTCGCGAGCAGCCTCGCCGCCGAAGACATGCTGCTCACGCACGCAATCCTGTCGCGCGGCGTGAAGATCGGCATCTTCTCGCTGAACACGGGCCGTCTGCATGCGGAAACGCTGGGCATGCTCGACCGCGTGAAAGAGCGCTACGGCTACGACATCGAGCAGTTTCATCCGCAGGCGGCCGCGGTCGAGCAGTACGTGGGCGAACACGGCCTGAACGCGTTCTACGAAAGCGTCGAGCTGCGCAAGCGCTGCTGCGAGATCCGCAAGGTCGAGCCGCTCAATCGCGCGCTCGCCGAGGTCAGCGCCTGGGTGACCGGGCAGCGCCGCGAGCAGTCGGTCACGCGTGCCGAACTGCACGAGGAAGAGCACGACGGCGCGCGCAACATCGCCAAGTTCAACCCGCTCGCGGACTGGACCGAAGCCGAAGTCTGGGATTATCTTAAGGCGTTCGACGTGCCGGTCAATCCGCTGCATGCGCGCGGTTATCCGAGCATCGGCTGCGAGCCGTGTACGCGCGCGATCCGCCCCGGCGAAGACAGCCGGGCGGGGCGCTGGTGGTGGGAGTCGCGCGATACGAAGGAATGCGGCTTGCATATCACGGCGATTACCCCGATTGCGGTCGAGCGCAACGAAAACGCGCCGGCCTGAATGCCGCGCACGAGCTTGCGGTCGACCGCCGCCGAAACCGATCTGAATACTTCCGCCCGCATGCATGCGCTTGCCGGGCGAATCAACGAAGGACCCGCTATGAGCACCACGCTCGATTCCACTGTCAACGCTCCGCTTGCCAACACGGTCAACCGGATGGATCACCTCGATTGGCTCGAAGCCGAGTCGATTCATATCCTGCGCGAACTGGTCGCCGAATGCAGCAAGCCGGCGCTGCTGTTTTCGGGCGGCAAGGATTCCGTCGTGGTGCTCGCGCTTGCACTGAAGGCGTTCGGCCTCGGCGCGAACCGCAAGACGCAGCTGCCGTTCCCGCTCGTGCATATCGACACGGGTCACAACTACGACGAAGTGATCGACTTCCGCGATCGTCGCGCGCAAGAAATCGGCGCGGAACTGGTGGTCGGTCATGTCGAAGATTCGATCAAGCGCGGCACCGTGCGTCTGCGTCGCGAAACGGATTCGCGCAATGCCGCGCAAGCGGTCACGCTGCTCGAAACGATCGAGCAGTACGGCTATACCGCGATGATCGGCGGCGCGCGCCGCGACGAAGAAAAGGCCCGCGCGAAGGAGCGCATCTTCTCGTTCCGCGACGAATTCGGCCAGTGGGACCCGAAGGCACAGCGCCCGGAACTGTGGAGCCTGTACAACGCGCGTCTGCACAACGGCGAACATATGCGCGTGTTCCCGATCTCGAACTGGACCGAGCTCGACGTGTGGCAGTACATCGCGCGTGAGCAGCTCGAACTGCCGTCGATCTACTACGCGCATCAGCGCGAGATCGTGCGCCGCAACGGGCTGCTGGTGCCGGTCACGCCGCTCACGCCGATGCGCGAAGGCGAGACGAGCGAACAGGCACTGGTGCGTTTCCGCACGGTGGGCGACATCAGCTGCACGTGCCCGGTCGAAAGCGACGCGGACGACATCGAGAAGATCATCGCCGAGACCGCCGTTACCGAGATCACGGAACGCGGCGCGACGCGGATGGACGATCAGGTCTCTGAAGCTGCGATGGAACAACGCAAGAAGCAAGGCTATTTCTAAGCACACGACGAGGGCAATGCAATCATGAGCAGTATTCACCAACCAGAAGACCTCGGCGTGCTGCGTTTCATCACCGCGGGCAGCGTCGACGATGGCAAGAGCACGCTGATCGGTCGCCTGCTGTACGACAGCAAGGCGGTATTGAGCGACCAGTTGTCGGCACTGTCGCGCGCGAAGAACAAGCGCACCGTCGGCGACGAAATCGATCTGTCGCTGCTCACCGACGGCCTCGAAGCCGAGCGCGAGCAGGGCATCACGATCGATGTCGCGTATCGCTACTTCGCGACCGCCAAGCGCAAGTTCATCATCGCCGATACGCCGGGCCACGAGCAGTACACGCGCAACATGGTGACGGGCGCGTCGACCGCGCATGCGGCGATCATCCTCGTCGACGCGACGCGCGTGACGTTCGAAAACGGCGTCGCGCAACTGCTGCCGCAAACCAAGCGTCATAGCGCGATCGTCAAGCTGCTCGGTTTGCAGCACGTGATCGTCGCGATCAACAAGATGGACCTCGTCGACTACAGCGAAGCGCGCTTCAACGAGATCCGCGACGCGTATGTCGAACTCGCGCGTCACCTCGGACTGCAGGACGTGCGCTTCGTGCCGGTGTCGGCGCTCAAGGGCGACAACATCGTCACCGCGAGCGAGCGCATGCCGTGGTACGCGGGCCAGCCGCTGCTCGACGTGCTCGAAGCGCTGCCGGTCGAAACCGCGAGCGGTGAGGCGCTGCGCTTCCCGGTGCAGTGGGTCGCGCGGCAGGACGGCAGCCAGGCCGACGATTTCCGCGGCTACATGGGCCGCGTCGAATCGGGCGAAGTGAAGCTGGGCGACACGATCGTCGTGCTGCCGGCCAATCGCGAAGCGACCGTGGCCGAGATCATCGCGCCGGTGGTCGGCGGTACCGCGCAGGTGGACCGCGCGTTCGCCGGTCAGACGGTGACGATCCGTCTCGCCGAAGACGTCGACGTGTCGCGCGGCGACACCTTCGTGCTGCGCGCAGCGGCGCCGGAACCGGCGAAGAAGCTCGAAGCGGACCTGTGCTGGTTCGACGACACGCCGCTGTCGACGCAGCGCAAGTATCTGCTGAAGCAGACCACCAACACGGTATTCGCGAAGATCGGTGCGATCAAGGAAGTGCTCGACGTGCATACGCTGTCGCAGGCGACCGATCGCAAGGAACTGGCGATGAACGACATCGGTCGTGTCGCGCTGACCTTGCAGAAGCCGCTCGTATGCGATGCGTACGACGCGCATCAGGGCACGGGCGCGTTCGTGCTGATCGACGAGGCGACGAACCATACCGTCGCGGCCGGCATGATCCGGGCGTTTTCCGCCTGAGTTCAGCATAGGCCGGTAGGCGACGGCAGGGCGACGCAGGCGGCGCAACGCGCCGCCTGCGTCCGCTCCAACGAACAGGTTGAGGTCAATGGGTAAGGTTTATCTGATCGGCGCGGGACCCGGTGCCGCGGACCTGATTACGGTACGCGGCGCGCGGCTGCTCGGCGCCGCCGACGTGGTGCTGCACGACGCGCTGGTCGAGCCGGCGATGCTCGACTACGCGCCCGCGCGCGCGAAGCGCATTGCGGTCGGCAAGCGCTGCGGCCAGCTTTCGACGGCCCAGCAGTTCATCAACAAGCAGATCGTCGATGCGGCTTTGGAGCACGACGTGGTCGTGCGTCTGAAGGGCGGCGATCCGATGCTGTTCGGCCGCGCCGACGAAGAGATGCGCGCGCTCGAAGCCGCGGGCATCGAGTATGAAGTGGTGCCGGGCATCACCGCCGCACTGGCGAGCGCGGCCACGCTGAAGCGTTCGTTGACGTTGCGCGGCGTGTCGCGCAGCGTCGCGCTCGCAACCTTCAGCCGCGCACCCGGTTCCGACGAGATCCGCGAGCAGGTCAACGCCGATTCGCTGGTGTTCTACATGGGCCGCGACAGCGGCGTCGAGATCGCACAGCAACTCATTGACGCCGGCAAGCCCGCGACGACGCCCGTGGCGATCGTCGAGGCGTGCAGCACGCCGCGCGAACGCATGCTGACGCTGACACTCGAAGATCTGGCGGCGGGCGAAGCTCAGCGCTGGGTCGATGCGTCGCAGCCGAGTCTGTTGATGATCGGTGAGGCGTTCGCGGCGCGGCAGACCGAGGCGAAGCGCTCGCCGAACGGGATGCTGGTCGCGGCCTGAATGTCCCCGGCAGGACCGGCCTGAAAGAGCGGCGAATCTGAACAACTAGAACGAAAAAATCAGAGCTGCCGCAAGCAATACTGCGCGAGCGCATCGAGCACCGAATCATCCTCACCGACCGCCACCGCGCAGCGAATCTCGACACCCGGATGCGCGGCGCGGCATTGCTCGACGAGCGCGGGCAAATCCGTGCGGACATGTCCGCCTTGGCCGAAGAACACCGGCACCACGGTGATCGCAGCGCAGCCTTGCGCGACGAGTTGCGTGACGGCCGCGGGCAGGTCGGGTTCCATCAGTTCCAGAAAGGCGAGCGTAACCGCCTGCGCTTCGCCCGTTGCCGCGCGCGCGGCGCGCAGCTTGTCGGCGAGTCGCTCGAACGGCTCGCGCCAGCGCGCATCGCGCGCGCCGTGGCCAAACAGAATCAGTCCGTGCATAGCCATCGCATCAGCTCCTGACGATGCCCCTCAACGCCCTCTGGCGTTGTGAGTTAGTGCCGGTCGACCCACTTCAACCCGACGAGCCCGAGCACCAGGTAGATGAGCCCCGGCGTCGCCGCAGTCAATGGCGCGGGCCACGTATTGAGCGTGCCGATGTGCGAGAACAGCGTGTTGAACAGCTGGAAGCTCATGCCGAGCATGATGCCGCCGAACACCTTCATGCCGACCACGCCCGCGCGCGTATGCAGATACGCGAACGGCAGCGACAGCACCAGCATCACGAACACCGCGAACGGATACAGTACTTTTTTCCACAGCGCGATTTCATAGCGCTGCGTGTCCTGATGGTTTTCGGTCAGATGCTGGATATAGCGGAACAGATTGAACATCGACATCCGGTCCGGCGACACCAGCAGCACCGACAGAATCTGCGGCGTCAGCTCCGAGCGCAGCGAATACTCGGGCAGCGTGACCTGGTTCGCGCGATACACCGGATTGAGCGCATCGGCCGGCGTACCGGGTGCACGGGCCACGTCGAGCAATTGCGTGTCGGTCACGCCGGTCAGCAGCCAGTGGCCCGGCGGTTGATAACGGCCGCTCTGCGCGATGCGGATGTTCGACAGACGGAACTTCGAATCGAACTCGTAGATGCGCACGTTGCTGATCGTCGCGTCGGGTCTCAGTTCGCCGACGTTGACGAAGCGCGTGACCTGCTCGCCGTCGGCGCGCTCGGTCAGCGTGTCCTTGACCCATACGCCCGACTGGAAGTTGCTCGACACCGACGAGCCGAGCGCCTCGAGCCGCACGCGCTCGGACAGCTGATCCGTGTAGGGGCCGACCACTTCGCCGATCAGATAGGTGACGATCACGAGCGGAATGCCGATCTTCAGCAGCGAGCGCAGCGCCCGGTTGGTGGCGAGACCGGACACGCGGAAGATCGTGTACTCGGAGTTCGCCGCCATCTGCGCGAATACGTAGATCGCGCTGATCAGCGCCGCGACCGGAATGATTTCGTAGAAGCGCGACGGCGTTTGCAGTGCGACGCGCAGCACCGCGTACTGAAACTTGTAGTTGCCGTGGCCGACCGAGTTCAGTTCGTTGATCAGGTCGAAGAAGAAGAACAGACCTGAAAATGCAAACAGGATGAAGACGAACGTGAGATAGATCTGACGCGCGAAATACCTTTCATAAATGCGCATCGGTCAGGCTCCCTGCGAACGGCTGAACATGGCGCGTGTGAACAGCGGCCGGTTGCGCACCCGCATCCAGAAGATGAACGCGACGATGCCGAGCACGATCACGTGCAGGATCACGAGCCCGATGCCGAACGACATCTTGCCCTGTTCGATCCACGCCTGCACGACGTTCAGCAGATTCGAATAGGTGAGGTAGATCAACACGGCCATCACGAGGTTGATCGTGCGGCTGCGCCGCGGGTTCTGGTGCGCGAGCGGAATCGCGAGCAGCATCAGGTTGATCGCGATCAACGGCAGACCCGCGCGCCACGCGAATTCGGCGAGGTTCTCGTTGGTCGGATTGCGCAGCAGCGTCATTGTCGGCAAGCCGGTGGTGGTCGGTGTATTGACGACCGGCTGGCTCTGGATCTTCACGCCGTAGCGCTCGAACTCCATGATGCGGAAATCGGGGTGGCCCGGCTCGCCGTCGTAGCGGCGGCCGTTTTCGAGCACGACGAAGCGGTCGCCATTCTTGTGCGTCTCGATGTGGCCGTTCTTCGACACCACGACGTTGACCTTGCCACCCTCGGTGCTCGTCACGAACACGTTTTCCACGTGCCCCTGGTCGGGCGACATCTTCTCGATGAAGAACACGCGGTGCGTGCTCGGCGATTCGCGGAACTGCCCGGGAGCCAGCAGCGAGACTTCGTCGCGCTGCTGGAAGCGCGCGCGGATCAGCTTGCTCTGCTGGTTCGACCACGGCCAGCCGACGAACACGAAGAACATGATCAGGATGATGATCGGCGTGGCGAAGATACCGATCGGCTTGATGAATTGCGTGAGACTGACGCCCGAAGACAGCCACACGACCATCTCGGAGTCCTTGTACCAGCGCGTGAGCACGAACAGAATCGACACGAACAGCGTGGCGACGAGCATGATGGCCAGATAGCCGATCACGGTGAGGCCGATCAGGACCAGCACGTCGCGCGGATCGATCTCACCCGAGGCCGCGAAGCCGACGATGCGGATCATCATCGTCGTCAGCACGAGCGTGAGGAGAACCATGAACACGGCGCCAGCCGTGTACGCGAGCTCGCGCTGGAGGGAGCGTTCAAAGATCATTATTGATGACGAGAGGGGGCGCTCACGGCGACGCGGGGGTTCGTTCCCGTCACGCCTCCGGTGCAGCCGCCGCGGGAAAAATAGCGGATAATTGCGGCTTTCATCCTAAGCCCAGATTTTATCCGAGGACAAGCGCGATGGACTTTAGCATAAAAGCCTGTGATTGGACCAAAGGCTCGACGAACGGTTTCCTGACCGGGAAATCCGATTGCATCGTGATCGGTGTGTTCGAGTCGCAAACGCTGTCGGGCGCCGCGCTGGAGATCGACGCGGCCACCAAGGGCCTGCTCACGCGCATCATCAAGGCGGGCGATATGGACGGCAAGGCGGGTACCACGCTGTTCCTGCACGAAGTGTCGGGTATCGGCGCGTCGCGCGTGCTGCTCGTCGGCCTCGGCAAACAGGATGCTTTCAGTCAGAAAGCCTACGGCGAGGCGGTCCGCGCTGCCTGGCGCGCGCTGCTCGGCACGAAGATCGTGCAGGTGACGTTCACGCTGGCGCAACTGCCGGTGCTCGAACGCACGGCCGACTGGTGCGTGCGCGCCGCGATCCTCGCGCTGCGCGAGGTGACCTACCGCTTCACGCAGATGAAGAGCAAGGCGGACAGCACGCCGCGCGCATTAAAGCGCGTCGTGATCAGCGTCAACACGGGCGACGAGAAGGCCGCCAAGCTCGCCGCCAAGCAGGGCGCCGCGCTTGCGAACGGCATGGACCTGACGCGCGACCTCGGCAATCTGCCGAGCAACGTCTGCACGCCGACCTATATTGCGAACACCGCGAAGAAGCTCGCGAAAGACTGGAAGCTGAAGGTCGAGGTGCTCGGCGAGAAGCAGTGTGAAGCGCTGAAGATGGGCTCGTTCCTGTCGGTCACCGCGGGCGCGGTCGAGCCGGCGCAGTTCATCGTGCTGCAGTACCAGGGCGCCGCCGCGAAGGCCGCGCCGGTCGTGCTGGTCGGCAAGGGCGTCACGTTCGACACGGGCGGCATTTCGCTGAAGCCGGGCGAGGGCATGGACGAGATGAAGTACGACATGTGCGGCGCGGGCTCGGTGCTGGGCACGCTGCGCGCGGTCGCCGAAATGGGTTTGAAGATCAACGTGGTCGGCATCATTCCGGCCGTCGAGAACATGCCGTCGGGCACGGCGACCAAGCCGGGCGACATCGTCACCAGCATGAAGGGCATCACGATCGAGGTGCTGAACACCGACGCCGAGGGCCGCCTGATTCTGTGCGACGCGCTCACCTACGCGGAGCGCTTCAAGCCGGCCGCGGTGATCGACATCGCGACGCTGACGGGCGCCTGCATCATCGCGCTCGGCCATCACAACAGCGGCCTGTTCTCGAAAGACGATGCGCTCGCGGGCGAACTGCTCGACGCGTCGCGCGAAGCGGCCGACCCGGCCTGGCGCCTGCCGCTCGACGACGAGTACCAGGATCAGCTGAAGTCGAATTTCGCCGACGTCGCGAACATCGGCGGGCGTCCGGCCGGCAGCGTGACGGCCGCTTGCTTCCTGTCGCGCTTCACGGATTCGTACCCGTGGGCGCATCTCGACATCGCCGGCACCGCGTGGAAGAGCGGCGCGGCGAAGGGTGCGACGGGTCGTCCGGTGCCGCTGCTCGCGCAGTTCCTGATCGACCGCGCCGGCCAATGACGCAGTGCGGTAAGCGCGCGCACGGCGCACGGCAAGCGGGGCGGAGCGGCCGATGACGAGAATCGACTTTCACTCGAACGTCGGCGATTCGCTGCTGTACGCGTGCCGCCTCGTGCGCAAGGCGTATCTGGCGGGCCAGCCGCTCGTCGTGCTGGCCGAGCCCCCGCGTCTGCGCGCGTTCGACGAAATGCTGTGGACCTTCTCACCGCTCGACTTCGTGCCGCACTGCATGGCGGGCACGCCGCTTGCCGCCGATACACCCGTCGTGCTGGCCACGAATCTCGACGACGTGCCGCATCATCAGGTGCTGCTGAATCTTGGCGCAACGGTGCCGGCGCAATTCGCGCGCTTCGAAAGATTGCTCGAAGTGGTCGGTAACGCACATGAGGAACTCGCTGCGGGCCGCGAGCGCTATCGCTTCTATCGCGATCGCGGCTATGCTTTGAACAACTACAAGCAGGGCGGCTAGTTCGTTCCGCTCTCGCGTCATGGCCGCGAGGAGCGCGGCATGCGGACCGCCTGCCCTGGCTTCGACTCAAACACGGAGAGCGCACGTGTCCGATCCCAACGACAATTCGATTCCGATCCTGAACGAGGTCATCGTGCCGGGCCGCGCGCGCGAAACGCGCGAGGCGTCGGCCGATGGCGCCGCGCCCGCGCCCCAGGGCGCCAAGCCCGCAACCCCGGCCGCCGCGCAACCGGCGGCGCGCGAGCCGGGATTGCGCACCGAGCCCGCGTTCGCGCCGCCGGCCGCGCATCCGGCCGCGCATCCGGCCGCGCATCCGGCCGAACCGACGCTGGCGCCCCAGCCCGTGCTCGCGCCGCAGCCCGTGCCCACACCCGAGCAACTGAGTTCGCCCGAGCCGGTTCTCGCGCCGGAGCCGGCGCAGACCGAACTTCATCAGCCGCAGGTGGCCGATCACACGCACGCGAGAAAGCAGGCCCGGCCGCATCACGGCATTCATGCGCGACATGGGCATGAGGAGCTGCATGAAGGCCTGCATGAGGACGTGGCCGAGGTGTCGCCCGGTGTGTTCGATCGTACCGAGCCCTTCATACCGCTCGAAGCCGGCGCGACCGTGCCGCCGGATTTCGACCATGAGGGCGCGCACGAAGCCGCTCCCGCTCGGCTCCCACTCGACGCCGACGCGCTCGCCGAACGTTTGCACGGACGCTTTCAGCGTTTTCTGACGGGCGAGGGGCGCGGCATCATCGAGGCGCGCTGCCGCGACGCAGTGCAGCAGCACACGAGCCTGCTCGTCAGTCAGATCACTCGCGAAGTCGCACAGACGCTCGAAGCCGAGATGACCGATTGGGTACGTGAAGCGGTGGAAGAAGAAATCGCGCGGGGCTCGCGTTGACGCCGCGGCGACACGAGAGGTCCGTTATTTGAGCGTCAGCACCCAGGCCGCCAGCGTGGCCGCCTGATCGGGCGTCAGTTGCGTGTTCGCGGGCATCGGCATGGTTCCCCATACGCCGGTGCTGCCATCGAGGATCTTGTGCTTCAGATAGGCCGTGGCGTCGTCGCGACCCGCATACCGGATAGCGACGTCGTGCAGCGCCGGCCCCATGAACGGGCGGTTGACCGAGTGGCAACTCATGCAGTTCTTCTGCTGGGCGAGCGCGAGGCCGGCTGCTTCGGCACGGGCTGCGGGACTCGTGGCGCTCAATGCGGCGGCGAGCGCAACAGAAGCTGCTACGGCTGCGTACGACATCGATTTCATTATGGTCTCCGCCAGTGCAGATGCCCGGCTCGTGGTGCACGCATTATAAGAGCAAAGGGGCGCACGGATTTTCGTGCGCCCTTGGCGTTTTTGCGTAGCGTGGCGGCGGGTTCGTCCAGCGGAGCGGGGCGCGCCGCCCCGTAGCAATTAACCCGTCACCGCCCCCCGATTCGCCGGCAGCGCGAGCGCGAAATACTTCGCCATGACGCCGCGTGTATAACGCGGTTTCGGCGCCTGCCATGCGGCGCGGCGGCGCTGCAGCTCGGCATCGTCGATGTTCAGTTGCAGCAGCAGCCGGTGCGCGTCGATCGTGATCGAATCGCCTTCCTGCACGAGCGCGATCGTGCCGCCGACGAACGCCTCCGGCGCGACGTGCCCGACCACCATGCCCCACGTGCCGCCCGAGAAGCGGCCGTCGGTGATGAGTCCAACCGATTCGCCGAGCCCCTTGCCGATGATCGCCGAGGTCGGCGCAAGCATTTCCGGCATGCCGGGGCCGCCCTTCGGGCCCAGATAGCGCAGCACGACGACATCGCCAGCGACGATCCTGTCGGCGAGGATCGCTTCGAGCGCGCTCTGCTCGTCGTCGAATACGCGCGCCGGACCCGTGATGACCGGGTTTTTCAGTCCGGTGATCTTGGCGACCGCGCCGTCTTCGGCGAGATTGCCCTTCAGGATCGCGAGATGGCCTTCGGCGTACAGCGCGTGGTCGATGGGGAAGATCACCTGCTGATCGCTGCGCGGTTTGCTGGGTACGTCCTTCAGCTCCTCGGCGAGCGTTTTGCCGGTGATCGTCATGCAATCGCCGTGCAGAAGCCCGGCGTCGAGCAGGATCTTCAGCACCTGCGGTATGCCGCCCGCCTTGTGCAGATCGGTGGCGACATACTGGCCCGACGGTTTCAGGTTGCAGATCACCGGCACTTTCTTGCGCATGCGCTCGAAGTCCTCGATCGTCCATTCGACCTCGGCCGCGTGCGCGATCGCCAGATAGTGCAGCACCGCGTTGGTCGAGCCGCCGGTCGCCATGATCAGGGCAACCGCGTTTTCGATCGACTGCTTCGTGATGATGTCGCGCGGCTTCAGATCCTTTTTCACCGCTTCGACGAGCACGCGCGCCGATTCGGCGGCCGAATCGACCTTCTCCTGGTCGGGATTCGCCATCGTCGACGAATACAGTAGCGACATGCCGAGCGCCTCGAACGACGAGCTCATCGTATTGGCCGTGTACATGCCGCCGCACGAACCGGTCGACGGACACGCGTTCTTCTCGATGCCCTCGAAATCCTCCTGCGACATGCGGCCCGCCGTGAATTCGCCGACCGCCTCGAACGACGACACGATCGTCAGATCGGTGCCTTTCCAGTTGCCCGGCCGGATCGTGCCGCCATACACGTAGATGCCCGGCACGTTCATGCGCGCGAGGCCGATCATGCCGCCCGGCATGTTCTTGTCGCAGCCGCCGATCACGACCACGCCGTCCATCCATTGGCCCTGCACGCAGGTCTCGATGCAGTCGGCGATCACCTCGCGCGACACCAGCGAGTACTTCATGCCCTCGGTGCCCATCGACATGCCGTCCGAGATCGTCGGCGTGCCGAAGGTCTGCGGATTCGCGTCGGCGCGCTTGATCGCGGTCACGGCCGCGTCAGCGAGACGCTGCAGGCCGGCGTTGCATGGCGTGATCGTCGAGTGGCCGTTGGCGACGCCGATCATCGGTTTGTCGAAATCCTCCTTCTGGTACCCGAGCGCGTAGTACATCGAGCGATTCGGGGAACGCGCGATGCCTTGCGTGATGTTCTTCGAACGACGGTTGTAGGCCATGGGGAGCTCCATGTCTGGCTGTTCTGATTAGTGCGCACGCGGCGCCCGCGAGCGCATCCGTTCAGTGTAGTTCCGCCAGACCGCGCGAACAGGCGGTTTTGTGTGGCCGGCGTCGCATGTATTATTCGCGGCTCTTCAGGTCGTAAAATATATTAATCATGCTGCCGACGATTCCTGATCTGCGCCAGTTGCGCTATTTCGTCACCGTCGCCGAGGAAAAGCACTTCGGGCGCGCGGCCGCGCGTTTGTCGATGACGCAGCCGCCGCTGTCGCAGGCGATCCGCGCGCTCGAAGAGACGCTCGGCGTCGAGCTGTTCGCGCGCACCAAGCGCTCGGTGGAGCTGACCGCGGTCGGCGCCGATCTGCTGCCGGAGGTGCAGCGGCTGCTCGCGGCGGCGGAAGGTTTAAGGCCGCTTGCGCAGAGCCTCGCGCGCGGCGAGGCGGGCGTGCTGTCGCTCGCGTTCGTATCGACCGCGGATTACGGCCTGCTGCCGCTGCTGCTGCGCGATTTCGGCGCGCGGCATCCGCGCGTGCGGCTGGAGCTGACCGAGGCGACCAGCGACGTGCAGGTCGAGGAACTGGTGGCCGGGCGTATCGACGCGGGTCTGGTGATCGCGCCGCTGCCGTCGCGGCATGCATCGCAGCTGTCGTGGCTGCCGATCGCGCGCGAGCCGCTCGTGATCGCGATGTCGACGGAGATGGCGCGAGGCTTGCAAGGCAGCGTGAACAAAAACGGCAAGGGCAAGCCAAATGAAGACCCCGCCGCCGAATGGCTCGACACGCCCGTCAGCTTGCGCGATCTCGGCGACGCGCCGCTCGTGATCTTCCCGAGACGTCTCGCGCCAGGCTTTTATGACATCATTATGGATTGCTACGGCGTCGCGGGCCTCGCGCCGCGGATCGGCCAGGAGGCGATCCAGATGCAGACCATCGTGAGTCTCGTGTCGGCCGGCATGGGCGTCGCACTGGTGCCGCAATCGTTGCGTAACCTGCGGCGCACGGGCGTCGTGTACCGGCCGTTGTCCGAGTCGGTGCCCGCGATCGAAACGGGGCTCGTCTGGCGTACCGACGAGGTCAGCCCGGTGCTGGCGGGCTTCATCGACATCGTGCGCGCGCATGCGGCGAGCGTGGCGTCGCGTGTCTAGATCCCGCTTCTGATCCCTGTAAAACTGCTTTCGAACCTGAACTGCCCATAACTACACGATGCTCATTCACCCGAATTTCGACCCTGTCGCCATCCATCTGGGGCCGCTCGCCGTGCGCTGGTATGGCTTGATGTACCTCGTCGCGTTCGTCGCGGCGATCGTGGTCGCCCGGCTGCGGCTGCGGCTGCCGTACGTCGCCGCGCAAGGCTGGACCGCAAAGGACATCGACGACATGCTGTTCTTCGGCGTGCTGGGCACGATCCTCGGCGGCCGGCTCGGCTATGTGCTGTTCTACAAGGCCAGCTTCTATTTCGCGCATCCGCTCGACATCTTCAAGGTGTGGGAAGGCGGTATGTCGTTTCACGGCGGCTTTCTCGGCGTCACCATTGCGATGATGCTGTTCGCGTATCAGCGCAAGCGCTCGTGGCTGCAGGTCACCGACTTCGTCGCGCCGATGGTGCCCACGGGCCTCGCGGCGGGGCGGCTCGGCAACTTCATCAACGGCGAGCTGTGGGGCCGCGTGACCGATCCGGCCGCGCCGTGGGCGATGCTGTTCCCCGGCGCCGCGCCCGACGACGCCAGCTGGCTCGCCGCGCATCCGCAATTGGCCGCGCAATGGCATCTGAACGAAGTGTTTGCGCAATATCACATGCTGCCGCGGCATCCGTCGGAGCTGTACGAGATCGCGCTCGAAGGCGTGGCGCTGTTTTTCGTGCTGATTTTCTTCTCGCGCAAGCCGAAGCCGCTCGGCGCGATTTCCGCGATGTTCCTGATCGGCTACGGCCTCGCGCGCTTCACGGTCGAATTCGCGCGCGAGCCGGACGATTTCCTCGGCCTGCTCGCAATGGGGCTGTCGATGGGTCAATGGCTGTCGCTGCCAATGATCCTCGCGGGCATCGGCCTGATGGTGTGGGCGTATCGCCGTGGGCGGCGCGAGCCGGCGCAGGCGGTTGGCGCGAACTGAGCCGCGCCCGGCCAGCGTAGCGAACGCTGCATGAAAAAACGCCACGGCTTCGATGGATGCCGTGGCGTTTCTCTTTGATGCGCTGGCGTTCGCGCGTGCGCGTCACTTCATCTGCACCGACCCCGACACGTTGACCGTCACCGTCGAGGTGCCGCCTTCGAGCGGCATCGGCGCGCTCTTCGCGTCGGCGCCCATCGCGCGTGCGCTCATCATCACCGGACGCGGCATCACGCCGCTGTGATTCACGTTGACCTCGCGGATCGAATAGCCGCTAAAGCCGAACGCCTGCGACGATGCCGCGGCCTGCTCGCGAAACGATTTGATCGCCTCGCCGCTGAGCCGCTGTTCGGCGGCGCGCTGCGCTTCGGGCGACAGCGAGAAGCGCACGTTGCCCACCTGCATGAACGATGCCATCTGTCCGGCGAGCTTCGATGCCGCGGCGAAGTCGTGCGACTCGAGCACGACCTCCGTGCGGCCGCGCCACGCCGAGATGCGTCCGTCGCGGTCCGTCGACGGGAAGATCGAGAACGCACCCGAGCGCGCGGTTACGCCGGCCACGCCGCGCGCCTTCTGCAATGCCGCGTCGGCACGTTGATTCAGCGTCGACGTCAACGCCGACGGCTCGCTCGCTTCCTGCTCGTAAAACAGCGTGATTTCGATTTCGTCCTGCGGGACTTCCGCGCTCGCCTGCGCGTTCAGCGACAGCACGCCCGAGGGCTGCGGCATCATGGTTTGTGCGCGAGCGGGCGCCGGGTTCAGCGCGAGCGCCACTGGCGCGCCAAAGGCGAGCGCGAGTGCGAGGGCCCGTGCGGATTTTGTCGTCATGGCTGGAATCCTTGTTTGAACAGGTTGTGCACGTTCGACGCGTGCGCCGCGTGATGACGCGATGGTGGCGCGCGGTTTGACGGATGCGCTGGCGAATGGATCGGGATGCCGTCGAACGGTTGGTTCGACCTCGCGCTTTCGTCGAGCGATTAGGCGCGTTTTAGTGGCGCTTGGTTCCCCAATTAGTACTTCGCCGCCGCATCGGAAATGATGGCCCCGGACGCGATCACGACACGTGCCGCGTCGCGCATTTGCCCTTAAACCAGCTGTTTAGTGATGAAGCGCCATTCGGCGTCGGTCACCGGTGTGATCGACAGACGGTTGCCTTTGGCGAGCACGCGCATGTCCTGCAATTCGGCATGCTCGCGCAGCGCGGCCAGCGGAATCAGCGGGATTTTCTTCTTGAACACGACGTCGACGAGCATCCAGCGCGGCGTTTCCGGCGACGATTTCGCGTCGTAGTATGGACTCTTTTTATCGAACTGCGTCGGGTCCGGATACGCGGTCGACGAGACTTCCGCGATGCCCGCGATGCCGGGTTCCGGACAGCTCGAATGATAGAAGAGAACGCCGTCGCCGACCTGCATCACGTCGCGCATGAAGTTGCGCGCCTGATAATTGCGCACGCCGGTCCACGGCAAGGTGCGATGCGGTGCGTTGGCGAGGTCGTCGATGCTTGCTTCGTCCGGTTCGGACTTCATCAGCCAGTAGCGCATGAATCGGAGTGAGCGTGTGAGATTGAACGAGGCGCCAACAACAGGCGCACGCGGGAAAGCCCCTGAAACAGGTACACAAAAGAAAAAACGACGACCAAAGAAAAACGGCATCGAACCGAAGTCCGATGCCGTTCCAGATAAGGTCCCCGCCTTAGCCGCTAGGCCGGCATCCTGAACCGAGGGTTCAGAATTGGTCGCAGTTAGCAACACTTCGGGTACATCAGACAGAGTGACGCGCACACCCGTGCTACAAATTTCCGCAACCGTGCACATGGCATTGGTTCAAGGAATATATGACCTTGGCGAACCAGGCAGGGAAGCTAAACCGATGAAGCTACAACACAAACCGTTGAACAAGTGACCGGTTCGAAACCGGCCCGCTATTGAGTCAACTACTGCTTACTGCATGCTGTACTGCTCAATCACAGTACCTAGTTGTTCGTTCATTTGCTGCATTGTACGCCGGATTTCTTCAGCAGGAAATGCTTCTCCGTGTCGCACACTGCTTTGCAGCTTAAGCAGTTCCGATGCCAGCGACAGCGCCGCCATCACCGCGATGCGATCGGTGCCGCGCACGTTGCTGCCGCTGCGGATTTTCTTCATCTCGGCGTCGACGCGCGCGACCGCCTCGAGCAGCGCGCCTTCCGTTTCAGGCGAACAGGCGAGACGGTAGGGTACTTCGAGAATCGATACTTCGATCTGCTTGGTGGTCATGCGCTTTCTCCGTGTCGGCTCACGTCGCCTTCCGCTTCCTCGTGTTCGGGCTGGGCGGACTCGAGCAGATCGAGCTGGTTATCCGGTTCGCTGCTTGCGCGTGCGCGCGGCAATTTTTCGAGAATCGCATTCAGGCGCACCTGAGCGTCGTCGATCTTGGCGGACAGCGCGTCGCGTTCCGCTTGCAGTGCATCGCGCTCGGCACGCAATTGCGCGAGTTCTGCGTGCGTGGCTTGTACTTCGGCACGTGTTTGCGCGAGCTGCTCTTCGAGCGCGATCCGCGCTTCGTTGTGGCGCTGGCTGATCGCAATCAGCTTGCCGATGTTCTGGGAGAGTGATTCGAGTTCGGTGAGCATGTGCTGCGTCCTCTAAAGACATCGCATTTTAGCGCGGAATATTACAGGTTCCGACAATTGTCTCGTTTCGAGACGTAACAGCATCGCTTCGTGCAGGTTCGTTGCGAGTCGTGTCGTCGACCATAAGATAAAAGACCGGCAATCCATCGGACAATAACCTGCATTCGACAGAACGGATCGCGCTCCGGTTGGCCTTTCTTGACGCCCCGCGAAGCCGCTCCTACACTTCCCGCACTCTGGTGCCCGCGCGCGCTTTTCGGCGCGCGCAGTTAAACGGGAAGCAGGGCGCGCGCGGTGCCAAACCGGCTGCGCGAACCTGCGCTGCCCCCGCAACGGTAAACGACCGCATGTGATGTGCTCATGCAGGTCGGTCCTTGTCGCACGGTTGGAAGTTCAATCTGCGAGTGTGCCACTGCGCGTCACGCGTGGGAAGGCGGGATCGATGTGTCGTAGCCCGGATACCGGCCAGAAAAGAGGGACGTCCCCCCGCGAAAACGTTAAACATGGGGGACGCCTCGTGACGCGTCGGCCTGCGGGGAAGCAGGCCGCGCACGCTATCCACAGGAATGTCATCCCATGTTGTCCCCCATCGCCCACGCGACGCTGCTCGCGTTCGCGAGCCTGCCGCTCGTCGCGCATGCGCAAAGCGCCGAGCCTGTGCCTTCATCGTCCGCTGCGGATGCAAGCACCGCGAACGCCCCAAACGTTGCCGATGCGGCCAATCCCGCTTCCGCCGATGCATCGGGCAACGTGCTCTCGCCGATCGTCGTGACCGCACAACGCGGAGCGCAAGCGTTGCGCGACGCGATCCCGCAGACCACGCAGTTCGATCAGCAGGACATCGCCGACACGACTGCGACCGATCTGCCCGGCCTGCTGCGACTCGCGCCCGGCGCGCAAATCTCGCGCACGGGTGGCCCCGGTTCGACCACGAGCCTCTTTCTGCGCGGCGCGTCGTCGACGCAATCGCTGCTGCTGATCGACGGCGTGCGCGTCGATTCGGTGAGTCTCGGCTCCGCTCAGCTCGCACAGATTCCGCTCGACCAGGTCGATCACGTCGAAGTCGTGAACGGCAACGTGTCGGCGTTGTACGGCTCGGGCGCGATCGGCGGTGTCGTGCAGGTGTTCACGAAAGACGGCGGCGATCATCCGCCGCGCTTCAATTTTTCGCTCGGCTACGGCAGCTACCACACGCAGACGCAAACGGCCGGTGTGAACGGCGCGCTCGATCAGGACGGCCGCACGACCTTCAACATCTCGCTCGCTCGCACGAAGAGCGACGGCTTTTCGTCGCTCGATCCGCTCGAGGCGCCGGCCGCGAATCCGAACGCGAACGGCAATCTGAACGAGAGCATCAGCGCGTCGCTGCGCCACAAGTTCACAGACAAGTGGGATGCGGGCGTCAGCTACTTCCAGTCGAACAACAACAACAGCTACGACAATGCGTACGGCGTGCCAACCGATCTGAACAACCTCTATAGCAAGGTGCGTCAGGTGTCGGTGTTTGCGAACGGCAAGCTGACCGAGTGGTGGACCACCCACTTCACGCTCGCCGAGGGCGACGACCGCAGCGTATCGAACACCAATGGCATCTACAACGACCGCTTCGATACCGACAATCGCCAGTACACGTGGCAGAACGATTTCGCGCTCGCCGCGAACCAGAAGCTGCAATTCGGCTACGAGCATCTCGACCAGACTCTCGACTCCGACACGTTCGCCGCGCCCGACCGTCACGTCGATTCGGTCTTCGCCGGCTACAGCGCACGCTTCGGCCGCAACCAGATTCAGGCCAACGTACGCCGCGACCAGTACTCCGATTTCGGCGGAGCGAACAGTTACTATCTCGGCTACGGTTTCGACATCACGTCGCACTGGAAGGTAACCGCAAGCTATTCCGATGCGTTCCGCGCGCCGAGCTTCGACGATCTGTACTATCCGATCAGCGGCAACCCGTCGATCCAGCCCGAGCGCAGTCACTCGGTCGAAGCCGGTTTGCAGTACGCGACCGACGCGCTCGGCGTGATGCGTCTGAACGCATTCCAGACGCGCTATACGAATCTGATCGACTACGTGCAGACGATCCCCGGCATCTATCTCGCGGAGAACGTCGGCCATGCGAAGGTGCAGGGACTCGAAGGATCGTGGAGCGGTCATGTCGGCAAGACCGACGTACGCGCGACATTGACGCTGCAGAACCCGGTCGATCTCGACAGCGGTACCGACCTCGTGCGACGCGCGCGACGCTTCGGGTCGTTCGCGGCGAATCGCAGCATCGGTGGATGGCGGGTTGGCGGCGAGTGGATCGTCAGCGGCCCGCGTCCAGACAGCACCGGTAACCTCGGTGGTTATGGCATCGTGAATCTATCGGCGCGCTACAACATCACGAAGGCGTGGTACGTCAGCGCGCAAATCGACAATCTGTTCAACAAGGACTATGAGACGGCCTACTCGTATAACTCGCCGCGACGCGGTGCGTATGTCACGCTCGGCTGGCAGCAGCAGTGACGCGCGCGCCGGGTTGGCCGCATGCGTGAGGGCACGCGGAGGAGTCGCGCGTCCGGTTCGCTGTCCGCCGCGATGGCAACGCCGCGCCCGATGAACGCGAAACGCGCGGCCGCGATCTGGCTCGGACTCGCGCTCGCCGCCGTCGCGCTGCTCGGCGCGTCGCTGGTGCTCGGCAGCGTGCCGCTCGCGCCGTCGCGCGTGCTTGCGGCGCTCGTGCCAACGCACACGTTCGGCGCCACGGGCAGCGACGATCTCGCCGGCGAAATCGTGCGCACGTTGCGATTGCCGCGCGCGCTCGCGGGCTTCGCGTGCGGCGCGTTGCTCGCGCTCGCCGGCGCGCTGCTTCAGGTGCTGCTGCGCAATCCGCTGGCCGAGCCGTACGTGCTCGGCGTGTCGGGCGGCGCGGCCAGCTTCGCGCTGGTCGCGATGATCGCGGGCGGCGCATGGTGGATCGTCGATGCGAGCGCGTTCGCGGGTGCGTTCGTGTCGATCCTGCTGGTGCTCGGACTCGCGCGTCGCGAACTGTGGCGCGGCGAGCCGCAGGACACGTCGCCGCGTTTGCTGCTGACCGGCGCGGTGATCGCGGCCGGGTGGGGCGCGATGATCACGCTGCTGCTCAATCTCGCGCCCGATAGCCGTCTGCGCGGCATGCTGTTCTGGCTGACCGGCGACCTCAATGGCGGCGCGCTGCCGTGGACCGCGCTGATCGCGCTCGCGCTCGTGTTGCTCGCGATCGTGCCAGCCGCGCCGCGTCTGAACGTGCTGCTGCGCGGCGACGCAGCCGCGCAAGCGCTCGGCGTCGCGGTGATGCCGCTGCGTTTGCGCGTGTACCTGGTCGCGTCGCTGGCGGCGGCAGCGGCGGTGACGACCGCGGGCACGATCGGCTTCGTCGGTCTCGTCGCGCCGCATATGCTGCGGCTCGCGTTCGGCAACGACCAGCGCATGCTGCTGCCGGCGGCTGCACTCGGCGGCGGTGTCGCGGTGATGGGCGCGGATCTGATCGCGCGGACCGTGATTGCGCCCGCGCAATTGCCGGTCGGCGTGATCACGTCGCTGGTCGGCGTGCCGGTGTTCCTGTGGATGCTGCTCAAACGCCGCCGATGATGCAAGCCGAACCCAGCCCCACCTCTTCGATGCTGAGCACGCAGCGCCTGACACTGCGCGCCGGCGCGCGCACCTTGCTCGACGCGTTCACGCACACCTTCAATGCGGGCGAAGTCTGGTGTATCGCCGGGCCGAACGGCGCGGGCAAGACCACCTTGCTGTCGACGCTGGCGGGCCTGTTGCGTCCGGCGGCGGGCCATGTCGAACTCGATGGCGTGCGCGTGGCCGACTGGCAGCCGCTGCCGCTCGCACGGCGCCGCGCGCTGATGCCGCAAAGCGCGGCCGATGCGTTCAATGCCAGCGTGCTCGACATCGTGCTGCTGAATCGCTTCCCGCATCTGGGCGGTTGGGGCTGGGAGCGCGATGAAGATCGCGCGGCTGCACAGGCGGCGCTCGAATCGCTCGGCCTTGCGGGCTTTGCGGCGCGCGACGTGCTGTCGCTATCGGGTGGCGAGCGTCAGCGCGTCGCGCTCGCGGCAGTGCTGTGCCAGGACGCGCCGCTGTTGCTGCTCGACGAACCGTTGTCGCATCTCGACCTGCATCACCAGATCGACTGCCTCGAAGCGCTCGTTGCATGGACGCGCGAGCCGGGACGCAGCATACCGCGCAGTGTGCTGTTCTCCTGCCACGACCTGAACCTCGCGCGCCGCTTCGCGACGCACGCGTTGCTGCTCGACGGCGCGGGCGGCGCGTATGCGGGCCCGGTGCGCGACGTGCTGACGCCCGCGTTGACGAGCCGCGCGTTCGGCTATCCGCTGATTCTGATTCGCGATGGCGAGCACGAGGCGCTGATTCCCGCGCCGCGCGCGCGTCATGAATCGCCTACCGGTCATGACGAACAGTCAGGATGACTATTTATCCCCTATACCTTTTCTCGATCACAACTATGACTCGCATCCCACTCCCGGCCGGTTTACCCGAAGTCGCGCCGCTCGATCAGACGCTGCGCGCCGAGCTGCAACGGATCATCGATACGCGCACCAAACCGCCCGGCAGCCTCGGCCGGCTCGAAACGCTCGCGCGCCAGATGGGCCTGATCCAGCGCAGTACGCGTCCCAGCGTGCAGCGTCCCGCGATGATCGTGTTCGCGGGCGATCACGGTATCGCCGCCGAAGGCGTGAGCCCGTATCCGCAAGCGGTGACCGCGCAGATGGTCGCGAACTTCATCGCGGGCGGCGCGGCGATCAATGCGCTCAGCCGCGTCGCCGGTCTCGAACTCGAAGTGGTCAACGCGGGCATCGCGACGCCGCTGCCGTCCACCGACGGACTCGTCGATATTCCGGTCGGGCCCGGCACGCGCAACTTCGCGCACGAAGCCGCGATGACGCACGCCGAAACGCTCGCCGCGATGCAGGCAGGCGCCGCGCGCGTGCGTCATCACGCGGCGCTCGGCACGAACGTGATCGGCTTCGGCGAGATGGGCATCGCGAACACGTCGGCGGCCGCGTGTCTGATGAGCCGTCTGTGCGGCGTGCCGATCGACGACTGCGTCGGCCGTGGCACCGGTCTCGACAATGCCGGGCTCGCGAAGAAGCGCAACGTGCTCGCGGCGGCGCTCGCGCGTCATCCCGACGCCAGCGCGCCGATCGACGTGCTCGCGACCTTCGGCGGCTTCGAAATCGCGATGATGACGGGCGCATTTATGGCGGCCGCCGAGGCGCGCATGACGATCCTCGTGGATGGTTTCATCGCGACGTCCGCGCTGCTGGTCGCCGATGCGCTGTCGCCCGACGTGCGCGACTACTGCGTGTTCGCGCATGCGTCGAACGAGGCCGGCCATCGGCGCATGCTCGATCATTTCGGCGCGCAGCCGCTGCTGTCGCTCGACATGCGGCTCGGCGAGGGCACGGGCGCCGCGCTCGCGGTGCCGCTGCTGCGCGCGGCGGCGGCTTTCGTCAACGAGATGGCCAGCTTCGATTCCGCGGGCGTCGCGGATCGCGAACCGTGACGCGCTCGAACCCACGCTTCGCGGCAACGCGAAGCTCGGCCCGCGTCGCAGCGAACATGCGCTCGAGACGTCCATGAACCCGCTCGCCGAACTGCGCTATTTCTTCACGGCGCTCGGTTACTTCACGCGCGTGCCGGTGCCGCGCTGGGTCGGCTACGAGCCGCATTATCTGAACGCGGCGGCGCGCTATTTTGCGCTCGTCGGCGTGCTGGTCGGCGGCTTCAGCGCGCTCGTCTATCTGGCCGCGCTGCGCGTGTTTCCGGCGGGCGTCGCGGTGCTGCTGTCGATGGCCGCGTCGCTGCTCGTGACGGGCGCGTTCCACGAGGACGGTCTAGCCGATTGCGTCGATGCGTTCGGTGGCGCCTATACGCGAGACGATGCGTTGCGCATCATGCACGACTCGCGCATCGGTGCTTTCGGTGCCATCGCGCTCGTGATCGCGTTGGCGATCAAGTGGCAAACGCTCGCCGCGTTGCCACCGCTTTCCGCCGCAAGTCTGATGGTTGCGGCGCATGGCGCGAGCCGCGCGTGCGCGATCAGTTATCTGGCCACGCTCGACTATGTGCGCGCCGCGGGCAAAGCCAAGCCGGTCGCGCAGCGTCTGAGCGGGCTGGCGCTGCTGTGCGCCGCGCTGTTCGGGCTGCCGTGGCTGCTGTGGCCGAACGGCCCCGGCGCGCCCGACTGGCGTTTCGCCGCGCTCACGTGTGTCGTGCTGTTGGCGCTGCGCTTCGCGATGGGCCGTTATTTCGTCAGACGCATCGGCGGCTATACCGGCGACTGTCTCGGCTTCGCGCAGCAGATCTTCGAATTGAGCATCTATCTGGTGGGGCTTGCATGGATATCGTCCTGATTCGACATCCCGCTGTCGCGCTCGAGGCGGGGGTTTGTTACGGCCATAGTGATGTCGCGTTGGCGGAAAGCGCCGAGGTCACGTCCAATGCGTTGGCGGTCAAGCTCGCGAGCTTGCAGGTGCCGGCGCCGCGCGTGCTGATCACGAGTCCGCTCACGCGCTGCGCCGCGCTCGCGAATGAGATCGCCAACGACTTCGGCTGCGTGGTCAGCCACGACGAGCGTCTGAAGGAGATGGACTTCGGCGAATGGGAAGCGCAGCGCTGGGATACGATCGATCGCGCCCAGCTCGACGACTGGGCCGCCAATTTCGAGCATGCGCGCGCGCATGGCGGCGAGAGCGTCGCGCAATTCGTCGCGCGTGTGCGAGCGTGGTTCGATGCGTTCGCGCTGACGCGCGAGCTCTCGCCCGCGTACGTGGTCACGCACGCGGGGGTGATGCGCGCGATCGCGTCGTGGGTGCTGGAGGTGCCGCTCGCGCGTTGCCTGCAGTGGTCGCTCGATATGGCCGGGATCGTCTGGTTGCGGCGTAACGACGAGACGCTGCAGTGGTCGCTGGTGCGATGGAATGCGTGACCCGCGTGGTCATGCGGAGAACTGAGCGTATTTTTTGCGCGACCCGCGGCGCGTCATGGCGCGGGTTTGTTTGCGCGCGAGCGCGCCAGTTCGAGGTCCTCGCACAGTTGCCGCGCGCCTTGAGCGATGCGCGGCGCGGGGCGATTGATCAGATCGCCGTCGATCGCAAACAGGTTGTCGTTCGCGACGGCCGCGAGACGCGGCCACGCGCGCCACGTGTCGAGTTGCGGCAGCGTCGTGTCGGGCTGCGTCGCGCCGGGCGCCGCCGTGACGATCGCCTGCGGATTCGCCGCGAGCACCGCTTCGGTCGATACGGTCGGCACGAGCGGCTGCAAGTCCGCGAACACGTTGCGGCCGCCGCATAGCGTGATCACGTCGCTGATCATGTGCTCGCCGTTGAGCGTCATCAGCGGCCGCTCCCATACCTGATAAAACACGCTGACTACGGGGCGATTCGCATACCGCGCGCGCAGGCGGCCGATGTCGTCGCGATAGGCGGCCGCCGCCGCGTCCGCACTCGTCGAGGTGCCGAGCAGCCGGCCGAGCTTCGTCAGCGACACGGCGATATCGTCGAGACGGCGCGGCTCGCTGAAAAAGAGCGGCACGTGCAGCTCGCGCAAGCGCTCGAGCTGACGCTGCGCATTGCCATGCCGCCACACGACGATCAGATCCGGTTTCAGCGCGACGATGCGTTCGAGGTCGAGCGCCTTGTTGTCGCCGACGCGTGGCAGTTGTTTCGCTTCGGGCGGATAGTCGCTGTACGACACCGCGCCGACCATCTTCGGGCCGCCGCCCGCGGCGTACACCAATTCGGTCACGTGCGGGGCGAGGCTGATCACGCGCTGCGCGGGCGCGGCGAGCGTGACGGTCGCGCCGCTGTCGTCGGTGACGGTGATCGCGGCGTGCGCGCTCAGCGCAGTTAGAGCGAGCGCTGCGGCGCTGAACCAATGGATGAAGTGGCGCGCGGGCGCGGCAAAGCGAGCGGAGCGAGTGAAGCGGGTCATCGGGCGAGGGCGGATCACGAAGCGTTGAACGGCTGGGGTGCGAAGGACGGTGCGCTAACCCGAGCGCGCGGTATCGATCGAATCAACCGCCTGTTGAAGCAGTTGTTCGAAGCGGGTCCATTCGGCCTCATCGCCCGGCAGCCCGAAGCGCACGCTGGCCGATGGCACCCGGGGCGATGGCGGAAAAAGACGCGTCCACACGCCGCGCCGCGCGAGCGCTTCATGCAATGCGGCGGCGCGCGCATCGTCGGTCCATGCGAAAAGCGGCGTGCCGCGAGTCGCGAAACCGTGCGCGTGCAACAGCCCGGCAAGCCGTGCGCTTTCGCCGATCAGCCGCTCGCGCATCCGCGTTTGCCACGCGGCATCGGCGAACGCGGCGCTTACCGCATGACGCGCGGGACCGCTGACCGTCCACGCGCCCAATCTGTCGCGCAACGCGGCGAGCAAGGCGGGCGCGCCCAGTACGAAGCCGGCGCGCACACCCGCGAGCCCGAAGAACTTGCCGGGCGAGCGCAACACGACGAGCCCGTCCCGCTGCGTATGCGCCGCCAGCGAAGCGACGCGCGCGGCCGGCAGCGTATCGGCGAACGCCTCGTCGACCAGCAGCGTGCCGCCCCGTTCGCGCAGCTGCGCATGCCAGTGCAGCAGCCGCGCGGCATCCAGATGCGTAGCCGTCGGATTGTTGGGATTGACGATCACGACATGCGTGAGCGCGGCGGGCAGCGTGTCGCGATGCACGTCGAGCGGCATGACCTCGTGTCCGGCGCGCGCGAACGCGGGCCCGTACTCGCCGTAGGTCAGCGGCGCGATGCCGAGCGTCGCGCGCGGCAGCAACGCGGGCAGCGCGCGAATCGCCGCCTGGCTGCCGGCCACCGGCAGCACATGCGCGGCATCGGGTGCGCCGTAGTAGCGCGCGGCCCGCTCGGCGAAGCCGTCGCCTTCGTCGGGCAAACGACGCCACGCGTCGGCGGGCAACGGCGGCACCGGATAGCCGTGCGGATTGATGCCGGTGGACAGATCGAGCCACTGTGCGTACGGAATGCCGTAGCGCGCCGCCGCTTCGTGCAGGTTGCCGCCGTGTGCGATCGGATCGACTGCGGCGTGTTCGCGGGCTTGTGTCCGGTCGGTCATGCGCTCATCCCATCGCTACGCGTGTCGTTTCGCTCAGCCATGAAACGGCACGCTCAACAAGGCCAGCACGATCAGTACGGCCAGCCACAGAATCACCGTGCGTTCGACCAGCATCAACGCGGCGCCCACATGACGCGCCTCGGCGCGATGCCCGAAGCCCAGCGTCGGCCGATGCTCGAGCGTGCCGTGATACACGGCCGGCCCGCCGATCAGCACGTTGAGGCTGCCTGCGCCGGCCGCCATCACCGGTCCCGCGTTCGGGCTGTCCCAGCGTGGCGCCTGCTCGCGCCAGCAGCGCCATGCGGTCAGCGTGTCGCCGAGCAGCGCGTAGCTGGTGGCGGTCAGCCGCGCGGGAATCCAGTTCAGCACGTCGTCGATGCGCGCGGCGGCCCAGCCGAAGCGCAGAAAGCGCGGCGTGCGATAACCCCACATCGCGTCGAGCGTATTGGCGAGGCGAAAGCCGAGCGCGCCAGGCCCGCCCGCGAGCGCGAACCAGAACAGCGCGCCGAAGATCGCGTCGTTGCCGTTTTCGAGCGCCGATTCGACCGCGGCGCGCGCGAGCGCGGCCTCGTCGGACTGACTGGTGTCGCGCGACACGATCCGCGCGGTCAGCTCCCGTGCGGTGGCGAGATCGTGTTGGCCGAGCGCCCGCGAGATCGGCGCGATGTGATCGCGCAGGCTGCGCGCGCCGAGCGCGAACCACAGCAGCGCGACATGCAGCGCGCAGGCCGCGAACAACGGCAGCACGGCGACCAGCCACCACGCGATCAGCACCGGCGGCAGCACCGCGAGCGCCCACGCGAGCAGCCCCTTGAGCCGCAGACGCCGGTCGTGATTGAAGCGCGCCTCGATGCGCGCGGCCCAGTTACCGAAGCCGACCAGCGGATGCCGGCTGCTCGGCTCGCCGAACCAGCGATCGACGGCGATGCCCGCGACCGCGAGCGTCGCGATCAGCGGCATCGTCAGCGGCGGCATTACGAGCGGCTCGCGCATTTCAGCGCGAGCGGCAGTCCCGCGACCATCAGCGTGGCTGCGCTGCTCAGTGCGGCGATGCGCTGATTGAGGCGGCCGAGTTCGTCGACGTAAAGGCGGGTAGCTTCGCCAAGCGGCACGACGCCGAGCCCGATCTCGTTGCTGACGACGATGATCTTGCCCCGCGCGCCGGCGAGCGCCGCTTCGAACGCGGAGGCCTGCTCGTAGTAATGCGACAGCGGCGGCGCGGCGCCGTCGGCGGGACACAGCAGGTTGGCGAGCCACAGCGTCAGGCAATCGATCAGCAGACACTGGCCCGGCGCGTCGTGTTGCGCGAGCGCGCCCGCGAGATCGTCGTCCGCTTCGACGAGCCCCCAATGGGCGGGCCGCCGCGCGCGATGATGCGCGATGCGCGCGTTGAATTCGGCGTCGTCGGTGACGCGGGCGGTGGCGATGTAGGTGACGGGGAGGGCGCTGTCGCTGGCGAGCCGCTCGGCATGCGCGCTCTTGCCCGAGCGGGCGCCGCCGAGGACGAAGGTGAGGTCGCGGGGAGTCATCCTCTGATTGTACCGGCGCGATGGGATAATGCCGCTCGATTCCATTGCAACGCCACTGTCCACCTTCCACCTGCACCGCCGTGATCCGAATGCCCATTTCCTCCGACACCCTGCCCGTGCCTCGCGGCACGCTGATGATCCAGGGCACCACGTCCGACGCGGGCAAGAGCACGCTGGTCGCGGGACTGTGCCGCCTCGCGCGGCGTGCGGGCGCGCGGGTCGCGCCGTTCAAGCCGCAGAACATGGCGCTGAACAGCGCGGTCACCGTCGACGGCGGCGAGATCGGCCGCGCACAGGCATTGCAGGCGCTCGCCGCGGGCATCGACGCGCACACCGATCTGAACCCGGTGCTGCTGAAGCCGACCAGCGATCGCGGCGCGCAGGTGATCATTCACGGCAAGGCGCGCATCAATCTCGACGCGCGCGCGTATCACGACTACAAGCCGGTCGCGTTCGAGGCGGTGCTGGAGTCGTATGCGCGGGTGCGCGCGGCGTACGACACGATTTTCGTCGAAGGCGCGGGCAGTCCGGCCGAGATCAATCTGCGCGAGCGCGACATCGCGAACATGGGTTTCGCCGAGGCGGTCGATTGCCCGGTCGTGCTGGTCGCCGACATCGACCGCGGCGGCGTATTCGCGCACCTGACCGGCACGCTCGCCTGTCTGTCCGACAGCGAGCAGGCGCGGGTGCGCGGTTTCATCATCAACCGCTTTCGCGGCGACATCGGTTTGTTGAAGCCCGGGCTCGACTGGCTGGAAGCGAAGACCGGCAAGCCGGTGCTCGGGGTCGTGCCGTATCTGCATGGCCTGACGCTCGACGCCGAGGACATGCTGCCGCCCGAGCTGCGCGCGGCGGCGAGCGGGGAATCGCGCCGGCTGCTGCGCGTGGTCGTGCCGGTGCTGCCGCACATCAGCAACCACACTGACTTCGACGCATTGCGCGCGCATCCGCAGGTCGATTTTCACTATGTGCGCGCGGGTACGCCGCCGCCGGCCGCCGATCTGATCATCCTGCCGGGCTCGAAGAACGTGCCGGACGACCTCGCGTTTCTGCGCGCGCAGGGCTGGGGCGACGTGCTCGCGCGGCATCTGCGCTATGGCGGCCGGGTGATCGGCATTTGCGGCGGCATGCAGATGCTGGGACGAGAGATCGCCGATCCGCATGGCGTCGAAGGCGCGCCCGGCACCTTTGCGGGCTTTGGCTGGCTCGACTATGCGACGGTGCTCACGCGCGACAAGACGCTGAAGAACGTGACTGGACGCCTCGCGCTGCCCGGCGCACCGGACGTCGCCGGCTACGAGATTCATATGGGGGAGACGCGCGGACCGGCATTGGATACGCCGGCGCTGCGACTCGACCGTGCTGGTCCGCGCGAGGGCGGCGCGGACTTCGGCCGTCCCGATGGCGCATTGTCCTCCGACGGCCAGATTCTCGCGACCTATGTGCATGGCCTGTTCGACACGCCGGCCGCGTGCGCGGCGCTGCTCGCGTGGGCGGGGTTGAGCGACGCCGAAGCGGTGGACTATCCGGCTTTGCGCGAGGCGTCGCTGGAGCGGCTGGCTGATACGCTCGCCGAGCACGTCGATATGCGCGGGCTGTTCGCGGCGCTCGGGTGACGCTTTGCGCTGACCTTTTCGATCGGATCGAAAGCCATTGCTGCGCGGGCGGGTCGCTTAGTACAACACCATCTGCGTGCAACGAAACAGTGCGATGGTCTTACCATCGGGACCAGTGACCGTCGCGTCCCAGACCTGCGTGCTGCGCCCAAGGTGCACACTCTTCGCGACCGCGCGGATCGTGCCCTGCGTCGCGGTGCCGAGGAAGTTGCTCTTCAGCTCGACCGTCGTGAAATTGCGCGAATTTTCGGGCAGATGCGCGATGCACGCGTAGCCGCAGGCGGTGTCGGCGAGGCCGATCACGGTGGCCGCGTGCAGGAAGCCGTTCGGCGCGAGCAGTTCCTCGCGCACGGTCAGTTCGGCGATCAGCGTGCCCTGGTCCACGGTCAGCACGCGCAGGCCCAGCAGGTCCGGCAGCGTGCCCTTCTGGCGTTCCTGCAGGCGTTCGACGGTGTATTCCGGGCGCAGTTTGCTCATGAGATTTCAGGTCCTTGTCGATAAAAACGGCGGTTTGCGGCGGCCGATTCGCGATGCGGGGGTTTCGGCCGCGCGGGATTTGTCGATATTATCAACGGCTGAACCGGTGGGCGTACCTGGAAGCCAAACTTCGAACGGCAGCGTTCATGGAGCCCGCCGGCGCCGGTCACAGCGGATCGGCGGGTACGGAGCAATAGCGCGGCAAACCGGCTGGCAGCGGTCCAGCCTTCTTTCCGGGAGATTTCATGTCGGTGATCGTGGTGGCGAATCCGAAGGGCGGCGTGGGCAAGAGCACGCTATCGACCAATCTGGCCGGCTATTTCGCCGCGGAGGGCGAATGGGTCGCGCTGGCCGACCTCGACAAGCAGCACTCCGCGCATGCGTGGCTCGAATTGCGGCCCTCCACGCTGCCGACCATCGAAACCTGGGAGGTCAATCCCGACACGCCGGCCAAGCCGCCGAAAGGCCTCGAGCACGCGGTCGTCGACACGCCGGCCGGCCTGCATGGCAATCGCATGAACATTGCGCTCGATCTCGCCGACAAGGTGATCGTGCCGCTCCAGCCGTCGATGTTCGATATTCTCGCGACCCAGGAATTTCTCGAGCGGCTCGCGAAGGAAAAGGCGGTCAGGAAGGGCGCGATCGAGATCGGCGTGGTGGGCATGCGCGTCGATGCACGCACGCGCTCGGCCGAGCAGCTGCATCGCTTCGTCGAGGGCTTGAAGCTGCCGGTGCTCGGCTTTCTGCGCGATACGCAGAACTACGTGCAGCTCGCGGCGCACGGCCTGACTCTGTGGGATGTCGCGAAAAGTCGCGTGGAGAAGGATCTCGAGCAGTGGCAGCCGATCGTCGAGTGGACGAACGGCACGGGAAAGAAGGGCTGAGGCGGGGGGCTGCCCGCCATCAGTGAAGCATCGAGCTGATGCCTCGCTCAGCTCCAGGCCTGCGTGGGCACGTGGTCGCGGCTGCCCTTGATCTTGTTGTTTTCATCGACGAACACGAGGTCCGGCTTCCAGCCCGCCTTCAGCTCCGCCTCGTCGACCACCGCGAACGCCGCGATGATGACCAGATCGCCGAGCTGCGCGCGACGCGCGGCCGAGCCGTTCAGCGAAATCATGCCGCTGCCGCGCTCACCCTTGATTGCGTAGGTCGAGAAGCGCTCGCCGTTGTTGATGTTCCAGATGTCGATGCGCTCGTTTTCGACGATGTTCGCCGCTTCCAGCAGGTCTTCGTCGATCGCGCACGAGCCCTCGTAGTGGAGCTCGCAGTGCGTGACCGCGACGCGGTGAATCTTCGACTTCAGCATATTGCGTTGCATGATCAATCCAATCCTGTGTGACTGCG
Organism: Paraburkholderia sp. BR13439; assembly: GCF_040948805.1. NCBI lineage: Bacteria > Pseudomonadati > Pseudomonadota > Betaproteobacteria > Burkholderiales > Burkholderiaceae > Paraburkholderia > Paraburkholderia sp. BR13439. Next base: position 132,724 of record NZ_JBFPKN010000006.1, read on the forward strand.
CAGTGTAACTGTGTTTGCGCGGGCGGGTGCGGCGTCAGATTTCGAGGTTGTCGATGAGCCGGGTCGCGCCGAGCTTCGCGGCGGCCAGCACGACGAGCGGTGCGTTGGCGTCCTGCGCGCCGGGCGCGATCAGGTTCGAGCGCTTGCGGATCGCGATGTAATCGGGATTCCAGCCGCGCGCCGCGAGCGTCGCTTTGGCCGACTCCTCGAGCTTCGCGAAGTCGCGCTCGCCAGCGAGCACCGCGTCGCGCACCCGATTGAGTTCGGCGGCCAGCATCGGCGCCTCGGCGCGCTCGGCGGCCGAAAGGTAGCGGTTGCGCGAGCTGAGCGCGAGGCCGTCGGTGTCGCGCACGGTTTCGGCGGCGACGATGTCGGTCGGCAGCGCGAATTGGTGGCACATCTGGCGCACGATCATCAGCTGCTGATAATCCTTCTTGCCGAACACCGCGACGCGCGGCTGTACGCACGACATCAGCTTCATCACCACGGTACAGACGCCGTGGAAGAAGCCGGGGCGGAATTCACCCTCGAGGATGTCGCCGAGATCGTGCGGCGGATGGACGCGATACTCCTGCGGCTCCGGATACATGTCCTTTTCGGTCGGCGCGAACAGCACGTAGACGCCTTCCTTCTGCAGCTTTTCGATGTCGGCTTCGAGCGTGCGCGGATATTTGTCGAAATCCTCGTTCGGGCCGAATTGCAGGCGATTGACGAAAATGCTCGCCACGACCGGGTCGCCGTGCTGGCGCGCGAGGCGCATCAGCGACAGATGGCCCTCGTGGAGGTTGCCCATCGTCGGTACAAAGGCCGTGCGATTCTGGCCGCGCAACTGGTCGCGCAATTCATGGATCGAGCTGATGACTTTCATGATCGGACAGGGATAGGCTCGCGCGGCGCGCGATCCGGTTGGCGCGACACCTGGCGGAATAGCGCGGGTCATCGCCTCGCCGGCAAATGACGGGTTCGGAGCGCGGATTGTAGTGGATTTGGGCAGCGGGCGCACCGAATCGCGGCGGCACTTTCGAGCGGCGCGCCGCGCGCTTGCCGCGCAGTTCCCGCTGAGGGCCGCCAGGCTTCGCTGCGACGCTTCGTAACGAGTTTCCCGCGGTTGCGGCCCCGATCCGACCGTTAAGCGGCTGTCTTTCGCACTCAGGCCGGCAGATACGCCAGTCGCACGTAAATCGGCGCGAACGGCTCCGCCTGAGTGATTTCGACGAGTGATTCACGGCACAGCTCGAGCACGGCGATGAAGTTCACGACGACCACCGGCACACCGCGGCTCGTGTCGAACAGATCGGAAAACTCGATGAAGCGCGCGTTCTGCAACTGCCGCAGGATCAGGCTCATGTGCTCGCGCACCGACAGTTCCTCGCGCGAAATCTTGTGATGCTGGACCAGCTTCGCACGCTTGATCACGTCGGCCCACGCGGCGCGCAGGTCGTCGCTGTTCACGTCTGGAAAACGCGGCGTGACGCTCTGCTCGATATAGACCTCGGCGCGCAGGAAATCGCGCCCGAGCTGCGGCAATTGGTCGATGCGTTGCGCGGCGAGCTTGATCTGCTCGTATTCGAGCAGGCGGCGCACCAGTTCGGCGCGTGGGTCTTCGGCTTCCTCGCCGGTGTCGGCCTTCTTGACCGGCAGCAGCATGCGCGACTTGATCTCGATCAGCATCGCGGCCATCAGCAGATACTCGGACGCGAGTTCGAGATTGGTCTTGCGCAGTTGCTCGACGTAGCCGAGATATTGCTCCGTGACATCCGCCATCGGGATGTCGAGCACGTTGAAGTTCTGCTTGCGGATCAGGTACAGCAGCAGGTCGAGCGGCCCCTCGAAGGTCTCGAGGAACACCTCGAGCGCGTCCGGCGGGATGTACAGGTCGTTCGGCAGCTTGAACAGCGGCTCGCCGTACAGACGCGCGAAAGCGACGCCGTCGACCGTGTCGGGCGTCGAATCGGTAGCGGGCGTGGCAAGCGCGGTGTCGGACGGTGCCGGCGCTGGGCCGCGAACCGGGCCGTGTATCGGGCCGTGAACTGGGCCGTGAAGCGGGCCGTGAAGCGGACCATGCACCTCGTCAGCGTGACTCATCGTCGGCGTGACTGGAGCGCTTAGAAGTTCTGGTAGTACGAGTAGGGCGTCTGCTGCACGCGCGAAGCTTTCTGCTCGGCGCGCTCTTCCAGATCGATCGGCTGTTTGTCCCACAGCAGTGCGCGGCCTTTGCGTTGCTCGGCCTCCAGATTGGGCTTCTGTTGCTTGAGCTGGTTCAGGAACTGGGTGATGTCCGATTGATACATGGCTCGACGTCCGTGGTGGGTAAGGTGGCGGCTCTCGGTCTGGCCGCTGCGCGGTGCCGCGAGGAGGGCGCCGTCGTCCGCGATTTTACCGCATGCGCCGCGCGCGGTCGAAAATCGCCGCAAGCCGTCTATTTTCGAGATGAAGCGCGGGGCGCCGCCTGGGGCACGATAGGGGCCGATTAGGGTCGCATTGTGGTCAAATAGCATGCCTCGATCGCGCAGCGCGGCCGGGACAGAGAATTCACTCATTGAGGCCGGAGGTCCTGTTTGGCGGGAGGTACGATCGACAAGCCGCGTGTGTGGCGCGGCGCAACCGGTCAGACGCGAGGGCGCGTGCGTGAGCGCGAGGCGCTCGCGCGGTGCTGGCTGCGCGTGTCGCTCGCCTTCGGCCTCCTGATAATGCTGCTCGCCGGGGGCGAGGCCTACGCGGCGAGCAAGGCGCCGAGCTACAAGGTCGAGGTGGTCGCCGAGCCGCGCGCGCTGCGCCGGCTGCTCGAACAGCACCTCGATATCTCGCGTTTCGCGAAGCGCCCCGACGTCACCGACGACCAGTTCTCGTTCCTGATCACCGCGACGCCGCAGCAGGTGCGCGATCTCGCCGCGACGCAGGGCTATTTCTCCCCGCTCGTCAGCACCGACGTGCGCACAGTCGACAACATGCGCCAGGTCACCGTGCGCGTCGAGCCGGGCCCACAGACCAAAGTCACGTCGGTCGATCTGTCGTTTCGCGGCGCGGTGCTGACCGAAGACCCGTCGCGCGAAAACGCGACGCGCTTCGCGTTCTCGCTGCACGAGGGCCAACCGTTCTCGCAGGGCGACTGGGACGACGCGAAGAACGCGTCGCTGCGCGAGCTGCAATCGCGCCGCTACCTCGCCGCGAAGATCTACCACTCCGAGGCGCTGATCGATCCGCGCACGCACACCGCGAAGCTGTCGGTGATCTACGACAGCGGGCCGACCTTCACGATGGGCCAGCTCGACGTGCAGGGCACCAGGCGCTATCCGGAACGCATCGTCCATAACGTCAATCCGATCTCGCCGGGCGACATCTACGACACGCGCACCGTCGCCGAGCTGCAACGGCAACTGCAGAACACCCCGTACTTCGCGAGCGTGGCGATCGACCTCGACAACGACCCCAGCAAGCCGCTCGACACGCCGGTGCACGTGAAGGTGTCGGAGTTTCCGTATCACAGCTTCCGCGGCGGCGTAGGCTATTCGACCGACAACGGTCCGCTCGTGCAGGGCGGCTACACGTATCTGAACACGTTCGGCGCGGCGTGGCCGTTCACCGTCGAGGGCCGCGCCGACCAGACGCAGCAGTACGGCCAGGTCCAGCTATCGATGCCGCCGGGCCTGCACGGCTGGACCAATAGCGTGCTCGCGTCGTACACGACCACCGACGTCTCCGACACGCGCATCTACAGCATCCGCGGCGGCGTGCAGCGCTCGCGCACGTCGCAGTTCCTCGACTACAGCTATTCGCTGCTGTTCTACGACGATCAGCTCGACCAGAATGCCGCGCCGCCGACCCGCGCGCACGCGCTGGTGCCGGGGTGGTCGTGGACGCGGCGCGACACCGATGACCCACTGTTCCCGCGCCGTGGCAACCTGATCCACGTCGAGGCGGGCTTCGCGGTCAAGGGAGTGCTCGCCGACCAGTCGTTCATCCGCGGCTACGCGCGCGGCCAGCAGTATTTCCCGATTGGCGACAACGACATCGTGCTGATCCGCGCCGAACTCGGCGGCGTCTTCACGAGCGGCAGCTCGAGCGGCATTCCGGCGTCGCTGCTGTTCCGCGCGGGCGGTTCGAACTCGGTGCGCGGCTACGGCTTCCAGAGCATCGGTAACAACGTCGCCGGCTCGGTCCTGCCGACCAAATATCTGGTGACGAGCGCGGCCGAATACCAGCACTGGTTCTCGCGCAACTGGGGCGGGGCCGTGTTCTTCGACATCGGCACCGCCACCGACACCTGGGGCGAGAAAATTTTCTATCCGGGCGCCGGCGTCGGCGCGCGCTGGCGCAGCCCGGTCGGCCCGGTCAATCTCGATGTCGCTTACGGAATCCGCGACAACCGGGTGCGGCCGTATATCACGCTCGGCATCGCGTTCTGACGTTTGACGACATCCCGCCACCTTATTTGCCATCGTATTCGCGCATGACCACCGACGTCACCGACCCGCCCCCCGCGCAGCCGCCCGGCGCCACGCCGCCAGGACCGCCGGACGGGCAGCTGCCGCCCGACACGCCGCCGCCGAAGCGGCGCTGGGGCCGGCTGCTGCTGAAGACGATCGCGGGCACGGTAATCATGCTGGTGCTGCTCGCCGTACTCGCGGTTGGCCTGTTGTACGGCGCGCTGACGACCGAACGCGGCACCGCGTATGCGTGGCACGCGGCCGTGAAGCTGCTGGGCGGCCGGCTCGCCGGCACGCTCGACGGCGGCACGCTCGCGCAGGGCGTGCAACTGCGCGACGTGCGCTGGCGCAGCTTCGACGGCAACGGCACCGACATCCAGATCGACCGCGTCGCGGGCAGCTGGGCGCTCGCGCGCGAGCCGTGGCGGTTCACGATCGATTACCTGCACGTCGGCACGATCGAGGCGCGCGTGGGCCCGTCGTCGCCGAGCAGCAACGAGCCGATGAAACTGCCGCAAGATCTGCAATTGCCGATGCAGCTGGAGATCCGCGACGTGCGGGTCGAGCGGCTGCTGCTGCACCAGGGCGCGTCGACGACGGAGCTGTCGAGCTTCGCGTTTCATGGACGCAGCGACGGGCGTCATCACGAGGCCGCGATCGACCGGCTCGAGACGCCGTTCGGGGCGCTGACGGCAGCGGCCAAACTCGATGGCGTGCAGCCGTTTCCGCTCACGGGCGAAGTCGGTTATGCGGGCAAGGTCCGCGATGAAGCGGTGCAGGTGGCCGGTCACTTGAGCGGTACGCTCGAGCAGCTCGTCGCCGAGCTCGATGCGAGCGGCATGAAGCTCGCCGGCCACGCGCGGGTCGAAGCGGCGCCGTTTGCCGCGGTGCCGTTGCAGCGCGCGACGCTGAGCTTCGATCATGTGAATCCGCAAGCCTTCGCGCCCGGTGCGCCGTTGGCCGATCTGGCGGTGCGCGCGGAGTTGCAGCCGGTGGAGTCCGGCGCGGTCAGCACAGCCCACGCAGCGAGCGCTGCCAGCGCGGCCAGCGCGGTCGAACCGTCGGCCGCCAGCCATCCGCACCACGTGTTCGGCGGCCATCACGCGCCGGTCGAACCGGCGGCGGGTTTCGCCGTCGCCGGCCATATCTCGATCGTCAACGCGAAACCCGGCGCAATCGACCAGAAACTGCTGCCGCTGATCGACGCGAACGCCGACGTGCGGCTCGACGCCCACACGCAGAGCATCGCCAACCTGAACGTGCGGCTCGTGCGCAACGCGACGCTCACCGGCGGCGGCACGCTGAGCGGCCGGCACGGCCAGCTCGATCTGAACGTCGCGCGGCTAGACCTGAACGCATTGCAGGCGACCGTGCGGCCGACGCAACTGTCCGGCCCGATCGGCATCCGCCTGAACGACGACATCCAAAGTCTGACGCTCGATCTCGCCGACCCCGCCGCCGCGCTCCGCGCGCAGGGCAAGATCACCTTCGATCCGGCTCGCATCAGCTTCAACGACGTGCGCGTCACGTCGGGCCGCGGCCGCATCGATCTATCGGGCGCGCTGAAGCACGATGCGAACTCGACCTACAACCTGAAGGCGCAACTGACCGATTTCGATCCGCTGTCGCTGACCTCGCAGATGCCGGCGCGCACGCCCGTCACGAGTTCCGGCGCGCCAGCCGCGAGCGGCGCGCGGAGCGAGCGGCAAGCGCAGGCCGCGGCGCTCGCGGGCAGCACCGCTGGCGCGAAGAGCGCGGCGCCCGGTGATCAGGCCGCGGCCATCGCGAAGAACACCGCGCAGGCGGCGGTGCAGACCGAAGTGCTCGAGCGCAGGACACCTGCGCCCGCGCCCGCGCATCGCGCAGCCGGGCGCGCGGCCCCGCGCCCGGCCACACCCGCGCGCAGGATCGAGGCGCGCGTAACCGCCACGATCACCGCGGCCGGTGTGCTCGCGCCGGTCTTCACGACGCGCGCCGAATTCACGCTCGGCCCGAGCGTCTACAACGATCTGCCGCTGACGGGCGGCGGCATGATCCAGTTGGCCGGCTCGCGAATCCTGCCGAGCCGCGCGAATCTTTCCGTAGCGGGCAATCAGGTCAATCTGCAAGGCAGCTTCGGCGCGGCCGGCGACCGGCTGCGCTTCGCCATCGACGCGCCGCAGCTCGATCGGCTCGGCTTCGGCCTCGCGGGCGCGGTCGCCGCTGACGGCGACGTGACCGGCTCGTTCGCGCATCCGAACGTGACGCTGAATTACAAGGCCGACAGCGTCGTATTCGCGAGCAACCGCGTCGGCCACGCACAAGGCCATGCCGAGTTGCGCGACGGCGCGAACGGCGCGCTCGCGTTCACGACCGACGCGCGCAATGTGAGCGCGGGCGGCGTGGACCTCGCCACGCTGACCGCCCGCCTGTCCGGCACGCGCGCGAATCACACGCTCGAAGCCGCCGCGACCGGCAAGCTGCAGGACCGTCCGCTTGACCTGACGCTCGCCGCTAACGGCAAGCTGACCGACACGCGCGACGGCTCGCGCTGGGACGGCACCGTCACGCGTCTGCAGAATCGCGGTACGCCGGCGCTCAATCTCGAATCACCGCTCGCGGTCAGTGCCGGGCCGGGCCACCTGACGCTCGGCGCGACGCGCCTGACGATTGAAGGCTCGGTGCTGGCCCTGAAGTCGTTCGCGTTCGATCACGGCCGCATCCAGTCGACTGGCAGCCTGACCGATGTGTCGCTCGCGCACTTGCAGGAGCTGCGTCGCCAGATCACCGGCGAACCGCCCGCCGTGCGCACCGACCTCGTGTTCGACGGCGACTGGGACTTCTCGCTCGGCGCGACGGCCAGCGGCCACATCGAGCTGCGCCGGCGCAGCGGCGACGTGACGGTCGAAATCGGCCGCGGGCTCGCGTCGATGGGCATTGGCGCGATTCGCGCGCGCGCCGAATTCACCGGCGGCAACCGGCTCAACGCGACGGTGCACGCGCAGGCGAGCCGCATCGGCGTGATCGATGCCGACGCGCACACGCCGCTCGTGCTGCGCGACGGCATGTTGACCGTCGATCCGCAGAGCGCGCTGTCGGGCAACGTCAACGCGAACGTGCCGTCGCTGCGCACGACGGGCGGCCTGCTCGGCCCGAGCTACCTGCTCGACGGCCGTCTCGCGCTGCAACTCGCGCTCGGCGGCACGGTCGCGAAGCCGAACGTGACCGGCTCGCTGACCGGCGACGGTCTGTCTGCGACGGTCGTGAGCCAGGGCGTGCAACTGAAGGACGGCGTCGTGCGCATCGCGCTGTCGCAGAACACGGTGGACTTCCAGCAGGTCGAGTTCCACGGCGCGAGCGGCACGCTGCGCGCGACCGGCCGCGTGCGCCTCGACAGCGCGGAGCCCGACATGACCGCGAGCATCGTCGCGGACAAGCTCGATGTGTTCGCGTCGCCGGACCGCCATCTGTCGCTGTCGGGCAGCGCGAACATCTCGAACGGCGGCGTGGAGCGCGGCCCTGTGATCGACGGCAAGTTCGTGGTCGACCGCGCGCTGTTCGATTTGCCCGAGCAGGCCGCGCCGAGCCTCGGCGACGACGTCGTGATCATCCGCCCGGACGGCACGCGCTCGGGCGGCCGGCCGCGTCCGACCGAAGGCGGCCAGCCGCCGGCGAGCCCGTTCGCGCCACGCGCGAACATCGAGATCGGCCTCGGCAACGACTTCCGCTTCCGCGGCAAGGGTGCCGATCTCGGCCTCGCCGGTACGATCACCGCGACGAGCGCGCCGAATACGCCGCTGCGCGCGGTCGGCAACGTGCGCGTCACGCCGGGTTCGACCTACACCGCATTCGGCCGCAAGCTCACGATCGAGAACGGCTTCTTCACGTTCAACGGTCCGGTCACGAATCCGGGCATCAACATCCTCGCGATGCGCCGCAACCAGCAGGTCGAGGCCGGCGTGCAGGTTACCGGCACGCTGCAGGCGCCGGTCGCGCGGCTCGTGTCGGAACCGAGCGTGCCGGACAACGAAAAGCTGTCGTGGCTGCTGTTCGGCCACGGCACCGACCAGGGCAACAACCTCGGCCAGCAGAGCACGATGACGACCGCGCTCGCGCTGCTCGGCAGTGCGACGGGCGCGCGGATCGCGCAGACCGTCGGGCTCGACGAGTTTTCGATCGGCCGCAGCGATGTCGGTCTGACCGATCCGCAAGTCGTGATGGTGTCGAAGGCGATCAACGAGTGGCTCGTGATCGGCTACGAGCAGGGGCTGCAGTCGGCCAGCAATGCGATCAAGGCGACGATCAATCTGACGCGGTACTGGTCGCTGGTCGTCTATGGCGGCACGTTCTATGGCGCCGACGTGCTCTACACGCGGCGCTTCGATCGGATCGCGTGGTGATGAGGGCAGCATAAAAAAACGGCACGCCTGGAAGCGTGCCGTTTTCGTCATATCTGCGTGCTGCGAGGTGGGTCGGGGCGCCCGAAAGCGCCGCGCGTTACTTCACGCGCATGCCGGGCTTCGCGCCGCTATGCGGCTCGAGCACGTAGAGGCCCGGTTCGGCCTTCTCGTCCGCGGCCGAGGCCGCCAGCACCATGCCTTCGGACATGCCGAACTTCATCTTGCGCGGCGCGAGGTTCGCGACCATCACGGTCAGCTTGCCGATCAGCTGCTCGGGCTGATACGCGGACTTGATGCCCGAGAACACGTTGCGGGTCTTCTCTTCGCCGACGTCGAGCGTCAGTTGCAACAGCTTGTCCGAGCCTTCCACCGCCTTGCAGTCGACGATCTTCGCGATACGCAGATCGACTTTCGCGAAGTCGTCGATCGAGATGATGCCGGACTCTTCTTCCTTCGCGGCGGCGGCGGCCTTGGCGTGGGCCTTCGCCTTCGCCTTCGCCTCGGCCGCCGCCGCTTCCGGCGTGGCCTGCAGCGACTCGCGATTGGCCGCGAGCAGCGCCTCGATCTGCTTCGGATCGACGCGCGTCATCAGATGCTTGTACGCGTTGATCGGGCGCGCCGAGCTGAGCGGCACGGTGGCGTCGGCCCACACGAGCGGCTCGATGCCGAGGAAGGCCTCGACCGCTTCGGCGAGCTTCGGCAGCACCGGCTTCAGCGCGAGCGACAGCAGCCGGAACGCCTCGATGCTGACGCTGCAGGTCTCGTGCAGCGCGACCGCGTTGGCCGGATCTTTCGCCTGATCCCACGGCTTCGCGGTATCGACGTAGGCGTTGACCGCGTCGGCGAGCTCCATGGTTTGACGCAGCGCGCGGCTGTACTCGCGTGCCTCGTAGTGCGCGGCGATCTGCGGCAGCGCCGCGCGCAGCGTGCCGAGCAGCGGATGGTGCATCGCGCTGTCCTGCACGCGACCGTCGAAACGCTTGATCAGGAAGCCGGCCGCGCGGCTCGCGATGTTCACGTACTTGCCGACCAGATCGCTGTTCACGCGCGCCTGGAAGTCGTCCAGATTCAGGTCGAGGTCTTCCATCGTGCTGTTCAGCTTGGCCGCGAAATAGTAGCGCAGCCATTCCGGATTCAGGCCGGTGTCGATCACGCTTTGCGCGGTGATGAAGGTGCCGCGCGACTTGGACATCTTCGCGCCGTCGACGGTCAGAAAGCCGTGCGCGAACACGTTGGTCGGCGTGCGATGGCCCGAGAATTCGAGCATCGCTGGCCAGAACAGCGTGTGGAAATACAGGATGTCCTTGCCGATGAAGTGGTATTGCTCGGCCGTCGAGCCCTGGCGGACCCACGCGTCGAAATCGAGGCCGCGCTTTTCGGCGAGGTTCTTGAAGCTCGCGTAGTAACCCACCGGTGCGTCCAGCCACACGTAGAAATATTTGCCGGGTGCGCCCGGAATCTCGAAGCCGAAGTACGGCGCGTCGCGCGAGATGTCCCAGTCGGCGAGCTTGGCTTCGCCGGCGTCGCCGAGCCATTCACGCATCTTGTTGGTGGCTTCCGGCTGCGCAAGGCCGCCGACCCATGCGCGCAGGAAGTTCTCGCAGCGCGGATCGGACAGGCGGAAGAAGTAGTGCGTCGAGGTCTTGCGGATCGGCGTCGCGCCCGAGACGACCGAATACGGATTGACGAGCTCGGTGGGCTGATAGGTCGAGCCGCAGACTTCGCAGCTGTCGCCGTATTGGTCTTTGGCGCCGCATTTCGGGCACTCGCCCTTGATGAACCGGTCCGGCAGGAACATTTCCTTGACCGGGTCGTACGCCTGTTCGATCTCGCGAGCGTCGATCAGCCCCGCTTCCTTCAGCGCGAGGTAGACGTTTTCGCTGAGCACGCGGTTTTCGTCGGAATCGGTCGAGTAATAGTTGTCGAACGAAATGCCGAAGCTGTCGAAGTCGCGCTTGTGCTCCAGCCACACTCGATCGATCAGCTGTTTCGGCGTCAGTCCTTCTTTTTCCGCGCGCAGCATGACCGGCGTGCCGTGCGTGTCGTCGGCGCCGACGTAGTAGACCTCGTGGCCGTGCATTCGCAGCGCCCGGACCCAGATGTCCGTCTGGATATATTCGACCAGATGGCCGATATGAATCTGCCCGTTCGCATACGGAAGGGCCGACGTGACGAGAATCTGACGGCGGCCGGACGGCGCGCCTGCGGGGAGGTCGGTGGCGGGTGCTGACATAAGGATCGGGGTGCCTGCGGTGGGACGAAACGATGATTTTAGCAGGGCGCACGCCGCACGCGGGCTGGGACGCGGCGGGCTGGACGAGCGGAGCGGAAGGGGATCGGCGCCGCGGTGAGGGACAACCGGGGCGACGCCCGCGAGCGAGATGCAAAACCGCGCGGGCAAAAAAAAACCGGGGTCGATAAACCCCGGAGCAACAACGACAAGAGGAGAATGGTGACGTGACGGCTTCGCCAGTCACGTACCGTAAAGAGAGACCGCGGAATTTCCGTAGAGTTCGAAATTTTTTTTCGATTTGCCGACAAACCGGTCCGGCGGCTTGTTCCGACCGCCAGCCGGGCTCGTGTGGCCGCAACACCCGGCCGGCCCGGCGGCGCTTTCTCCTTTTGACTTGCCCTTATTGCGTCGCGTGCTGGGCGGTGGCGCGCAGGTAGATCTCGACGCGACGGTTCTCCGCACGACCGGCTTCGGTGTTGTTGTCGGCGATCGGCTGGTTCGGGCCCATGCCGGTGGCCGACAGGCGCTGCGGCGCAATACCGCGTTGCGTCAGATAGCCGGTCACGCTCTGCGCGCGGTTGACCGACAGCGTCTGGTTGTATTGCAGCGAGCCGGTGTTGTCCGTATGGCCAACGACCGATGCAACGACTTCCGGATTCTGCTGCAGCGTCTGCGCGAGCTGGTCGAGCACCGGCGCGAACGTCGGCTTGATCGCGTAGCTGCTGGTGTCGAACGTGACCGAACTCGGGATGTTCAGTTTCAGCGAGCCGTCCGGCTGCTCGGTGATCTGCGTGCCGGTGCCCTTGGTCGCGCCCGACATGCGGTTGCGGATGTTGTCCCAGTTGTAGCCGGTGATGCCGCCCACCGCCGCGCCGGTGGCCGCGCCGATCGCCGCGCCCTTGCCGCCGCCGAAGATTGCGCCGAGCGCGGCGCCGGCACCGGCACCGACGCCGGTGCCCACTGCTGTGTTGGTGCCCTGTTGGGTCGCGCAGCCTGCCACGAGTGAGCCGGCCACGGCGAATACGGCCACGCGAGTCATGATTCTTGCATTCATTTTGGTTTCCTTTCGAGTGCGAATAAACCAGCGGGTAGCGGTCAGTCTATGCAGTGAACATACGGCAATGCAGCGACCACTCAGAAGGGTTCGGGAACGATTCCTGCGCCTTGCTTCGCTCGGTCCTACACCGAAGCAGGGTCTTCGGGCACCGTCTGCCGTCAGACACTACAATAATGCCTGAAACACGCAGCGGTGCGACCCTACGGCGTCCCGCGTGCCCCGAAGGGTGCCCGGCACGTAAGATTTTCGCAATGCCGCATAACAATTTCTTGCAAATTCCGCCGCGTGCGCGATTCGTCCATCTCGCCACGCCGCACCCCTTCCCCACGGAGTATCAATGAGTATCGATCGGGCTTTGGTCGACACCGCTGTCGCGGCCGTCACTGACCCCAACACGGGCGCGCCGTACGCGGCCGCGAAGAGCATCCGCAGCGTGGTTGTGGAGGGCGACGCGGTCAGCCTTCAGGTGACGCTCGGCTATCCGGCGAAAAGCCAGTTCGACACGATCCGCCAGCAGTTCGCCGACGCGCTGCGCGCGGTGCCCGGCGTCGCGAACGTGCGCGTCGAGGTTTCGCAGCAGATCGCTGCGCACACGGTGCAGCGCGGCGTGAAGCTGCTGCCCGGTGTGAAGAACATCGTCGCGGTTGCGTCGGGCAAGGGCGGCGTCGGCAAGAGCACGACCGCCGTGAATCTCGCGCTCGCGCTGGCGAGCGAGGGCGCGTCGGTCGGCATTCTCGACGCCGACATCTACGGCCCGTCGCTGCCCACCATGCTCGGCATCGAGGGCCGCCCCGAGTCGCCCGACGACAAATCGATGAACCCGATGACCGGCCACGGCGTGCAGGCCAACTCGATAGGCTTCCTGATCGAGGCGGACAACCCGATGGTGTGGCGCGGCCCGATGGCGACCTCGGCGCTCGAACAGCTGCTGCGCCAGACCAACTGGCACGAACTCGACTACCTGATCGTCGACATGCCGCCCGGCACCGGTGACATCCAGCTGACGCTCGCGCAGCGCGTGCCGGTCACGGGCGCCGTGATCGTCACGACGCCGCAGGACATCGCGCTGCTCGACGCGAAGAAAGGCCTCAAGATGTTCGAAAAGGTCGGCATTCCGATCCTCGGCATCGTCGAGAACATGGGTCTGCACATCTGTTCGAACTGCGGCCACGAGGAGCACATCTTCGGCGCCGGTGGCGCCGAGCGCATGAGCAAGGAGTATGGCGTCGACGTGCTCGGCAGCCTGCCGCTCGACATCACGATCCGCGAGCAGGCCGACTCGGGCCATCCGACAGTCGCCGCGGACCCGAACGGGCGCATCGCGGAGATCTATCGCTCGATCGCGCGCAAGGTCGCGGTGCATATTGCCGAACGCGCGCGCGACATGAGCTCGAAGTTTCCGAACATCGTTGTGCAGAACACCTGAGCGGCCGTTCGGGCAAGGGATTAGGGGCGATCTCGATCCCTATTTTCACGAGCTCTCGCGGTATCATGTCGACTTCACGAGTTCGGCTCGGCGGCCGCAGGGGCGGCCGCCAGGCCGACAAGAGGATCGCATGGGAAAACGAATCGACGGGCACGCGGTACATGCGTTCATCGTTCTGACTGCCGGCTGTGTGCTGTTGAGCGGCTGTGGCGTCTTCCTGAGACCACAGGAAAAGCGCGCCGACGCGCAATTGCTGCCCACCGTGGGCAATCAGGCCCACGGCCTCGTGACCTTTATCGAGCGCTCGGACGGCGTCCAGGTTACCTACAATCTCACCGGCTTGCCGCCCAATAGCGACCACGCGCTGCAGGTGCACGAGCGCGGCGACTGCAACGCCGCCGACGGCTCCAGCGCCGGTCCGGTGTTTTCGCCGGCGGCCGAACGGCTCAAGGCCGGCGCGCGCGTCGAGGGCGATCTCGGCAACATCCATGCGGACGCGAACGGCGTGGCCACCGGCTTCATCGTCGCGCCGGACGTGTCGCTCGACGGCATCCGCTCGGTGCTGCAGCGCGCGGTTTTGCTGCACCGCGACGCGACCGATCCCTACGCGTACCCTCAGCATGGCGCTGGCACGGCAATCGCCTGCGGCGTGATTCGCCAGCAGTGAACGGCGAGCGCGCTTTCGCCGCCAGGCCACCGCTCGGTGGCGCACATGACGCCATCGGCGGCAGCGATTCCGTGATCGCGTAAAATAAGCGGCCTTCGCCGGCTGAGCGCCGCAGCGCCGCCGGCAGTTTTCATCTATCTTTTCGTCACACCTGACATTCACGTCGAGCAGCGTTCACCTATGACCATCAAATCTGACAAGTGGATCCGGCGCATGGCCGAGTCGCACAAAATGATCGAGCCGTTTGCGCCCGATCAGGTTCGCGTCTCCAAAGACGGCCGGAAGATTGTCAGCTACGGCACCTCGAGCTACGGCTACGACATTCGCTGCGCCGACGAATTCAAGATCTTCACCAACATCAACTCGACGATCGTCGATCCGAAGAACTTCGACGAAAAATCTTTCGTCGATTTCAAGGGCGACGTCTGCATCATCCCGCCGAACTCGTTCGCGCTCGCGCGCACGGTCGAGTACTTTCGCATTCCGCGCAGCGTGCTGACCGTGTGCCTCGGCAAATCGACGTATGCGCGCTGCGGGATCATCGTCAACGTGACGCCGTTCGAGCCGGAATGGGAAGGGCACGTCACGCTCGAGTTCTCGAATACGACACCTTTGCCTGCGAAAATCTACGCGAACGAAGGCGTCGCCCAGGTGCTGTTTTTCGAAAGCGACGAGATTTGTGAAACGTCGTACGCGGATCGCGGCGGCAAGTATCAAGGTCAGCACGGCGTCACGTTGCCGAAGACCTGACGTCGGCAGCGTCTGAACCCACCAGTTATTCGGGTGACCGCTGCGCTTTCTACGTAACGCAGCGGTCGTTTTCTTTTTGGAGAATCGCCCATGAAGTTCCGTTTCCCCGTCGTCATCATCGACGAAGATTTCCGCTCCGAGAACATCTCGGGTTCCGGCATCCGGGCTTTGGCCGAAGCCATCGAGAAAGAAGGCGCGGAAGTGCTCGGGTTGACGAGCTACGGCGATCTGACGTCGTTCGCGCAGCAGTCGAGCCGCGCGTCGTGCTTCATCCTCTCGATCGACGACGACGAACTGCTGCCGTACGTCGACAACGTGGTCGTCGAAGGCGAGACACCCGAACTCGCGGCCGCGATCGTCGCGCTGCGCGCGTTCGTGACCGAAGTGCGCCGTCGCAATGCCGATATCCCGATCTTCCTGTACGGCGAGACGCGCACCTCGCGCCATCTGCCGAACGACATCCTGCGCGAACTGCACGGCTTCATCCACATGTTCGAGGACACGCCGGAGTTCGTCGCACGCCATATCATCCGCGAGGCGAAGGTGTACCTGGATTCGCTCGCGCCGCCGTTCTTCAAGGAACTGGTGCAGTACGCGGAAGAGGGTTCGTACTCGTGGCACTGCCCGGGCCACTCGGGCGGCGTCGCGTTCCTGAAGAGCCCGCTCGGCCAGATGTTCCACCAGTTCTTCGGCGAGAACATGCTGCGCGCCGACGTCTGCAACGCGGTCGACGAACTCGGCCAGCTGCTCGACCACACCGGTCCGGTCGCGGCCTCGGAGCGCAACGCCGCGCGCATCTTCAGCGCCGACCACGTGTTCTTCGTGACCAACGGCACGTCGACGTCGAACAAGATCGTCTGGCACGGCACGGTTGCGCCGGGCGACATCGTGCTGGTCGACCGCAACTGCCACAAGTCGATCCTGCACGCGATCACGATGACCGGCGCGATTCCGGTGTTCCTGACGCCGACCCGCAACAACTTCGGCATCATCGGCCCGATCCCGCGCAGTGAGTTCGAACCGGAGAACATCCGCAAGAAGATCGAGGCGAATCCGTTCGCTCGCGAAGCGCTCGCGAAGAACCCGAACCTGAAGCCGCGCATCCTGACGATCACGCAAAGCACGTACGACGGCGTGGTCTACAACGTCGAGATGATCAAGGAGATGTTGGGCGAATGGCTCGACACGCTGCACTTCGACGAAGCGTGGCTGCCGCACGCGGAATTCCACGAGTTCTATCAGGACATGCACGCGATCGGCGCGGGCCGTCCGCGCATCGGCGCGATGGTGTACGCGACGCACTCCACGCACAAGCTGCTCGCCGGCATCTCGCAGGCGTCGCAGATCGTCGTGCAGGATTCGAAGAACAGCCGCTTCGACAAGCATCGCTTCAACGAGGCGTATCTGATGCATACGTCGACGAGCCCGCAGTACGCGATCATCGCTTCGTGCGACGTGGCCGCGGCAATGATGGAAGCGCCGGGCGGCACCGCGCTCGTGGAGGAATCGATCGCCGAAGCGCTCGACTTTCGCCGCGCGATGACCAAGGTCGACACAGAATACGGCGACGACTGGTTCTTCAAGGTGTGGGGCCCGGACCAGTTCGCCGAGGAAGGCATCGGCTCGCGCGAAGACTGGATGCTGCGTCCGGACGACGCGTGGCACGGCTTCGGCCCGCTCGCCGAAGGCTTCAACATGCTCGACCCGATCAAGGCGACGATCGTCACGCCGGGTCTCAACATGGACGGCGGCTTCGACGACACCGGCATTCCGGCGGCGATCGTCACGAAGTACCTGGCCGAGCACGGCATCATCGTCGAGAAGACGGGCCTGTACTCGTTCTTCATCATGTTCACGATCGGCATCACGAAGGGCCGCTGGAACTCGATGGTGACCGAGCTGCAGCAGTTCAAGGACGACTACGACACCAACCAGCCGCTGTGGCGCGTGCTGCCCGAGTTCGTCGCGCATCATCCGATGTACGAGCGTGTCGGCCTGCGCGATCTGTGCCAGCAGATCCACAGCGTGTATCGCGCGAACGACATCGCCCGTCTGACGACCGAGATGTACCTGTCGAGCATGGAGCCGGCGATGAAGCCGTCCGACGCATTCGCGAAGCTCGCGCACCGCGAGATCGACCGGGTACCGATCGACGAACTCGAAGGCCGCGTCACGTCGATCCTGTTGACGCCGTATCCGCCGGGCATCCCGCTGCTGATTCCGGGCGAGCGCTTCAACAAGACCATCGTCAACTATCTGCGTTTCGCGCGCGAGTTCAACGAACGCTTCCCGGGCTTCCATACGGATATCCACGGGCTCGTCGGCGAAATGGTCAACGGGCGCATCGAATATTTCGTCGATTGCGTGCGCTTCTGACGATGGCGTGGGCGAAGTTGCTGACGGGCCTGCCCGCTATCGGGTCTTGGCGGCGCGGGGCCGGCGTGCTGAGCTTCGCGCTCACGGCCGGTACGCTGGTGCTCGTCGCCATCGCTAGTCCGGCGGCGCATGCCGAGGTGGCCGCCGCCGATCCGATCGATGCCGCGATGCGCACGTGTCTCGCGCGCGCCGACATGTCGACGACGATCGGGCAGGTGCAGTGCATGGACAATGCGCGCATCGGCTGGATGGCCGCGGTCGATAGCGCCTACCAGCAGTTGCTCGCGAAGGTGCCGCCCGCGCGGCGCAGGCTATGGGAAAAGAGCCAGTCGAGCTGGCTCGCGTCGCGCGATGCCGAGAAGCAGCTGCTCGCCGCGGTGTTCGCAACGACCCAGGGCTCGATGTACGTGATTTCCGAAGCCGACATGCAACTGCAGCCGGTGCGCGACCGCGCGCTCGTGCTGCGCAGCGCGCTCGCCGATGCGAGCGGTCCGGCGCCGCGCCGGCCGCGCGCGTGCAACGCCGATGCGCGTTGCGAACACGCGATGTTCGATCTGAACCGCTACTACCGTGTGCTCGAAGCGAAGATGCCGGCGAAGTCGCGGCCGACGCTGGTGCACGCGCAACGCGCGTGGAATGCATATCTGACGGCATCGACGCCGCTCGTCGACGAACGCGGACGTATCGACATCATCGGCGCGCGCGTCGCGACGATCAAACGGCTCTCCGAAACGGCCGGCAACCACTGACGGCCGCCGAGCGGCGCGACCCGCCGCAGATTCAATCCCATCGAACCCCGTCTGCGCGCGGCTGCGGCGCCGCAAGCGCCGGCTCGCCGCGCAGATCCCGCATCGCATCCTCGATGATCGCGGACATCGTGTTGAGCGCGAGGTCGTTGTCGTCGGTGCCGAACGGTTCTTCGAGCTGCGACGCGATCGCTTCGTGCGCCATGAACGTGTACGCGACGAACACCGCGAACACCGGCGTGAAAATGCCGATGCTGTTGACGAGCCCGAACGGCAGCGACGCGCAGAAGAAGTACACGGTGCGGTGGATCATCACCGAATACGCGAACGGCAACGGCGTCGAAGCGATGCGCTCGCAGCCGCCGATCACGTCCGATAGTCCGTTCAGGTTGCGGTCGAATGCGAGCACCGACATCGGATCGAGCGCGCCCGCGCGTGCCGCGCGCTGCACCCATTCGCCGAGGCACAGCATCAGCGTGGCCGGCTTGTAGCGTGATCCCATCACACGTGCGAGCTGTGCGCCGGGCAGCCGCGCGGCAAGGTCGTCGCGCGGCTCGGTCTTGCGCAACTGGTGACGCAGCGCATGCGGGAGCGCGCTAAGAATCGCCAGGAACGCGGCCGCTTCTTCTTTGGGCAACTCGGGCGACGGCAACGTCAGCGCCTGGCGCGTCAGCGAGCGCGACTCGTTGAGCAATTGCCCCCACAGCTTGCGCGCTTCCCACCAGCGGTCGTAGCTCGCGTTGTTGCGAAAGGCGAGAAACACCGCGAGCGCGATGCCGACCAGCGAGAACGGCGCGATCGAATTCAGGTTCAGGCTGACGGGCAGCAGATGATCGTGCGCGGCGAGCGCAATGATCGAGATGATGAAGATCAGGAATAGCCGCGGCAGCAACTGCGGCAGCACCGAGCCGCGCCACGCGAGCAGCATGCGGAACCAGTGGAGATGCGGGCGAATGATCATGGACGCGCAGTTCGTCTGAAGCGATAGAGCGCTTATTATCGATCGCTTTTCGTGTCCCCCGAACAGAAAAACCCGCGGCGTGCGCATCGGAGACGATGCACACGCCGCGGGTTTGTCCACCGCAAGCGAAGCGGACAGCGCTAAGTCAGCCTCAGTCGCGCGCCGACGAAGCCGCGCCGTGACTCAGCCAGTCGAGTACGGCCGTCGCGTCGTCGTCGGCGCCTTCGCGCGCTTTCTCGACGGTCTCGGCCACTTCATCGCTCGGCACCGCGCGGCGAATCGCTACGCCGACCGCCAGAATGTCGATCATCACGAGGTGCAGGATGCGCGAGATCATCGACAGTTGCGACTCGCGAATCTCGATGTGATCGGTTTCCAGCGCGACGGTCGCGCGCTTCGCGAGCGGCGTGTTGCTCGAGGTGATCGCGATCACCTGCGCGCCGGCCTGCATCGCGACGTCGAGCACGCGCAGCAGCTCGGGCGCGCGCCCCGACTTCGACACCGCGACGATCACGTCGCCCTTGCCGAGCAGCGCGGCCGAGGCCGCCTGCATGTACAGATCCCCGTACGCGATGGTCGGAATACCGAAGCGGAAGAACTTGTAGTGCGCATCTTGCGCGACGATGTTCGAGTTGCCGAGCCCGTAGAACTCGATGCGCCGCGCGCCGTTCAGCAGGTCGATCGCCCGTTCCACGTGCTCGAAGTTCAGATGCTCGCGCAACTGCAGGATCGCCGACACGGTATTGTCGAGCACCTTCGCGCCGAAGTCGGTCGCGGTGTCGCCGAGATGCACCTGGCTGTGGCTGACCGGAATCGTGCCGGTCAAACCGGTCGCGAGCTTCAGCTTGAAATCGGACAGCCCCTGGCAGCCGAGCGAGCGGCAGAAGCGGATCACGGTCGGCTGACTGACGTCGGCCTTGCGCGCGATGTCGACGATCGGATCGTTGATGATCGAACGCGGATGGTTCAGCGCGAGGTCGGCGACGCGGCGCTCGGCCGGCGTCAGCGCGTCGCGCATCTGGCGAATCCGCTCGAACACCGCCGACGAGCTGCCGCCCGCGCGGTTCGACAACTGCTCCGCGAGAATCGCCGATACGCCGAGGAACGCCGGGTATTCGGCGGTGATCACGTAGGTCGGCACGTTCTGCAGATACGCCTCGAAGCGGCCCTTCGCCTCGAAGCGCTGGCGGAACGACGAACGCGCGAACAACTCGCCGAGACGCGGCACGACACCGCCGCCGATATAGATGCCGCCGAGCGCGCCGAGCGTCACCGCGATGTTGCCGGCGAAGGTGCCGAGAATGCCGCAGAACACGTCGACCGATTCGGCCGCGAGCGGCTCGCCTTCGTGCGCGCGCTTGACCACCTCGGCCGGATTGACGCTGGCCGGCACGCGTTTCTTGTCGCGGCCCGCGAGCGCGCGATAGATCACCTCGAGGCCCGGACCCGCGGCCACCCGTTCGAACGACACGTGCGACCACTTCTTGCGCGCGTAGTGCAGCACGATCTCTTCGCGTTCGTCGGCGGGCGCGAAGGTGGCGTGGCCGCCTTCGCTGCCGAGCGCGATCCAGCGGTCGTCGGCGGGGATCAGGCCCGACACGCCCATGCCGGTGCCGGGGCCGAGCAGGCCGATCACGCTGTTGGGCCGGCGCTGGCCGCCGCCCACCTGCACGCGCTGCGTGTCGGTGAGGCCGGGCAGCGCCATCGCGAGCGCGGTGAAGTCGTTGACGACGAGCAGCGTGTCGAAGCCGAGCGTGCGGCGCGTCGCTTCGATCGAAAAGGTCCAGTCGTGATTGGTCATGCTGACCTGGTCGCCGTCGACCGGGTTCGCAATCGCGATCGCCGCGTGATTGACGCGGCCGATCTTCGTGTCCTGCAGATACTTCTTGATGACGTCGGCGACGCTCGGATACTCGGCGCAAGGATAGACCTGCACCGAGCCGATTTCGCCGGGGCCCGTCTCGAGCGCGAAACGCGCATTGGTACCGCCGATGTCGGCCAGCAGCCTCGGTCCATCGGCGTGCTGGGCCGCGCCCGGCACAGCTTTAGTTTGCACACCAGTAGACATCGAGTCTCACTCCCTTGTCGTTTGCCAGTTGCGAGATGGCATTTTTTTGTAGCGCAGCGGATGCGGCGTTGAGCACGTCCATCTTGCGCGGTCCTGCAATCAGCAGAAACAGATGCTTGACGTCCTTCAGCGCGGACAGCGACCAGCTCACGCGCGCGTGCGGCGCCGCGCCCGGATGCACCGCGACGAAACGCTCGGTCGTGGTGATCGCGTGATCCCATTCGGGCGCATCGGCGAAGATCGACGCGGTGTGGCCGTCTTCGCCCATGCCCAGCACCGCGACGTCGGGTGCCGTGGCGAAGCGCGCGTCCGCGTTCAGCCCGGCAACGTGCGAGTGCAGATCCTGGCTGGTGTCGACGAGCGGCCAGAAGGTCGCGTGTTGCGCGGCGTTCTGCAGCAACGTGGCGCGCACGAGCTGCGCATTGCTCGCGCCATCGGTCTCCGGCACCCAGCGGTCGTCGACCAGCGTGATTGCGATGCGGGGCCAGTCGAACGTCTGCGTCGACAACGTTTGCAGAAACGGACGCGGGCTGCTGCCGCCGGACACGGCCAGCATGGCCGGGCGCGCGAGCGGGGTTGACGTCCCGGTGCCGGCCGCCTGTGCGGCAAGCGACGCATGTAACGCGTCGCCCACCGCTTTCGCCAGCGCGTCGGATTGGGCGCGCTGGTCGTCGAAAGCGTGAAGCTCGATCACTTCTCCTCCGTGCTGCATTCTTGTTGGATCTGCGGAATCAGCCTGACTGCTGTCGCGCGATGCCTGCATGGCGGGGTGGCCCGCAGATGCCTGACGCGATACCGGCGCGACTCCGTTCAGTTCGTCGGTAGTGTTGCCGGCGCCGCGCGCCGAAATGTTCATCGCGCGCGGCGCCGTCTGTCAATTCATCAAACTCAATTCTCTTCTTCGAGCCAGCAGGTGCCGTGCTGGGCGAGCATCGCGCTCGCCGCGGCCGGTCCCCACGTGCCCGCCGCGTACGGCTTGGGCGGCTTGGTCGAGGCTTTCCATTCGTTCAGGATCGGCTCGACCCAGCGCCATGCGGCTTCCTGTTCGTCGCGCCGCACGAACAGCGCGAGGCGCCCGTGAATCACGTCGAGCAGCAGCCGCTGATACGCCTCCATCTGGCCTTCGCGGAAGAACCGGTCGAACGCGAGATCGAGGTACACGCTCGCGAGGTTCATACCCTCGCCGGGCTGCTTCGCGAGACAGTACAGACGAATCGTCTCGTTCGGCTGCAGACGGATCACGAGGCGGTTCGCGCCCGCGCGCAGCGCCGACGCGCCAAGCGCCGAATGCGGCACCGCACGGAAATTCACGACGATCTCGGCGACGCGATCGGCGAGCCGCTTGCCGGTACGCAAGAAAAACGGCACGCCGGCCCAGCGCCAGTTCTCGATCTCGACCTTCAGCGCGACGAAGGTCTCGGTCGAGCTGTCCGGCTTCACGCCGTGCTCGGTCGCGTAGGCCGGCACCGTGTTGCCGCGGATCACGCCCGAATGATACTGGCCGCGCACCGCGACCTTGCCGATTTCCTGCGAATCGACCGGTTTTAGCGCGCGCAGCACGCGCAGCTTCTCGTCGCGAACCGAGTCGGAATCCATCGAGTGGGGCGGCTCCATCGCGACGATCGACAGCAGCTGCAGCAGGTGGTTCTGCACCATGTCGCGCAGCGCGCCGGTATTGTCGTAGAAATCGCCGCGCGCTTCGACACCGAGTTCCTCGGCGATCGTGATCTGGATGCTTTCGACCCATTCGCGGCGCCACAGCGGCTCGAACAGCGCATTGCCGAAGCGCAGCGCGAGCAGGTTCTGCACCGGCTCCTTGCCGAGGTAATGGTCGATCCGGTAGATCTGCTCTTCCGCGAAGATTTCGCCGACCGCGTCGTTGATTGCGTTCGACGACTTCAGATCGTAGCCGAGCGGCTTCTCGAGCACGATGCGCGCGTTGTGGTTCAGACCCACCGCGGCGAGCGCATGGCAGATCGGCACGAACAGCGACGGACCGGTCGCCAGATAGAACACGCGGATACCGGGCATATCCTGGATGGCGTCGCGCAGTTGCGCGAAGTCGTCCGGATTGCCGAGATCGATCTTCACGAACTCGATGCGCGCGAGGAAGCTCGTCCACGCGGCTTCGTCGAGGCCGTTTTTCGACACGTGCGGCTTGACGTGACCGTCGACCCACTGCAGGTACTCGCCGCGATCCGCGATGTGCCGCGCGACCGCGACGATCTTGCCGTTGTCGGCGAGCATGCCCCCCGCGCGGTGCGCCTCGAACAGCGCGGGCAGGATCTTGCGCATCGACAGGTCGCCGGTGCCGCCGAAGAGAACGAAGGTGAAGCCTGAGTCGGTATGCATGAGTCTCCGTCGATGTCCTGAAAGGCCGCCGCGCTGATCGGACACTGCACGCGCAGCGACCTGGAAGAGCGACCGTAGTCCGATAAAATATTTTTTGACACTGAATTGTAGTTTAACTACAATCCAAATCAAGAGGTAGCGTTAATTCGAAGAAAAACGCGTGCGCTGTGCAGACGAATTGCACGCTTTTTGCGAATCGGCGGGCGTCCCCGGCATGCTAACGGACAATGGGGCAACGCTTTCCGGTACGCGCCAGCAGGGTGCCGGCGGACCTTACGGAAAGCCGGGGAGTCGACGGGCTTGCGGGTCGTTTCCGTGGCCGACGTCAGGCTGGCGTCGGATTGGTGTATGAGGTACCTCGAGTCTGCCGCGCGATGCGGGCAGGCAAAAATCAAAAGAGGAGACAGTCAGTTGCATCCCGAATCACTCACCTCTTGAGCGTCTAGCGGCCGGACATCGGTCCGCCGGCACATGCCCTCGCGCATGCGCCCGACCGTGCTCGATCGCCCAGTTTTTGCCTGTTTGAACCAACCACAGCACCCTGGCGACATCAGGGGCCATTCGTTTTTTTGTTCAGGTGTCTGGAGGAGATAAGCAATGAAATTTCGCGCGATCATGGGCGCTCTGTGCGCTGCGGGTCTGATGTGTGGCGTGTCGGCCGTGCAGGCCGCCGAGTCGGTGGAAGTGCTGCACTGGTGGACTTCGGGCGGCGAATCCAGGGCCGTCGGCGTCCTCAAGGACGACATGACGAAGCAGGGCTACACGTGGAAGGACTTCGCGGTCGCAGGCGGCGCTGGCGCGGCTGCGATGACGGCACTGAAGACGCAGGTGATCTCGGGCAACGCGCCGAGCGCCGCGCAGATCAAGGGTCCGCTGATCCAGGACTGGGCTTCGCAGGGCGTGCTGGTGCCGATCGACTCCGTCGCGGGCGACTGGAAGAAGAACCTGCCGCCGCAAATCGACAAGATCATGCAAGCGGACGGCCACTATGTCGGCGCGCCGTTCTCGGTGCATCGCGTGAACTGGCTGTACATCAACAAGGCAGCACTGGACAAGGCAGGCGGCAAGGTGCCGACCACATGGCCTGAGTTCTTCGCGGTGGCCGACAAGATGAAGGCCGCGGGCATCCAGCCGATCGCGATGGGCGGCCAGCCGTGGCAAGACCTGACGCTGTGGGAAGACGTCGTGCTGTCGGAAGGCGCGGACTTCTACAAGAAGGCGCTCGTCGACCTCGACGAGAAGACCCTGACCTCGGAAAAGATGGTTCAGGTGTTCGACACGGTCCGCAAGATCCAGGGCTACTTCGACGCGGGCCGCACGGGCCGTGACTGGAACCTCGCCACGGCGATGGTCATCAACGGCAAGGCCGGCATGCAGTTCATGGGCGACTGGGCGAAGGGCGAGTTCACCAACGCCGGCAAGAAGTCGGGCACGGACTACATCTGCGCGGTGGTGCCGCAAACGGACAAGGCCTACACGTTCAACGTCGATTCGTTCGTGTTCTTCCAGCAGAAGGGCCAGAAGGCCGCGACGCCGGGCCAGCTCGCCCTCGCGAAGACGATCATGTCGCCGGAGTTCCAGGAGCAGTTCAGCCTGTACAAGGGTTCGATCCCGGTGCGTCTCGGCGTGCCGATGGACAAGTTCGACGACTGCGCGAAGAAGTCGTACGCGGATGAGCAGATCGCGATCAAGGCCGGCGGTTATGTGCCGTCGCTCGCTCACGGCATGGCTCAGCCGGATGCCGCGGCAGGCGCGATCTCCGACGTCGTCACGAAGTTCATGAACTCGCAGCAAGATTCGAAGACCGCGGTTCAGGCTCTCGCGAAGGCAGCGAAGACCAAGTAAGCGCAAGTACGAAGCGTTGCGCCCGGCCGCTTGCATCTGAAGCGCTGGGCGCGCCCTTCGGGCCGTGTCGGCTCGGACCTCATCTGCTTTGATTCGCAGCGCAGTCCGGCACAACGCGGCTTACCCGGGTTTCATGGAGTCACACCCAGGCCGTCGCGGTCCCGCGCCATTCGCGCACGGGCAGCCCGGCGGTACAGTTTCAGCAGGAGTCGAGTAGTGACTGCTTCCATCAGCGGGAACGGGAAAACGGCCACCGTCGCCCGCCGCACGTCGCCCATGGCGGCCCTTGCCGATCGCTATATTCCGAAGCTGGTGCTCGCACCCAGCGTCGTGATTAGCCTCATCTTCGTGTATGGCTTTATCGCAATTACCGGCTATCTGTCGCTGTCTACTTCGCGACTGATGCCTCGTTGGGAGTTCGCGGGTCTCGACCGCTATCGCGAGCTGTTCCAGAACGACGTGTTCTGGACTTCGGCCGAGAACCTCGGCTGGTTCGGCATTCCGTTCATCGGTATCTGCATCGGTCTGGGTCTGTTGCTCGCGATCCTGCTCGATCAGCAGATCCGCAACGAAGGCGCGCTGCGCGCCGTGTTCCTGTATCCGATGGCGCTGTCGTTCATCGTGACCGGCACCGCGTGGCAATGGATTCTGTCGCCGGGCATCGGCATCGAGAAGGTGTTTCACGACTGGGGCTGGACGAGCTTCGAGTTCAACTGGCTCGGCGACCCGGACCGGGCGATCTTCTGTATCGTGATCGCGGCGGTCTGGCAATCCACCGGCTTCGTGATGGCGCTGTTCCTCGCCGGTTTGCGCGGCGTCGACAGTGAAATCTTCAAGGCCGCGCAGATGGACGGCGCGGGCCTGCCGACCATCTACCGCAAGATCGTGATTCCGAGCATGCGGCCGGTGTTCTTCTCCGTGCTGCTGATTCTTTGCCACATCACCATCAAGACGTTCGACCTGGTCGTCGCGCTGACCGCTGGCGGTCCGGGCACGTCGTCGTCGCTGCCGGCCATCTTCATGTACACGTTTTCGTTCAATCGCGGGCAGCTCGGCGTCGGCGCGGCCTCGTCGATCATGATGCTCGCCACCGTGGTGGCCGTGCTCGTGCCGCTGATGTATCTGGAATCGAGGAGCACCCGCAATGCAACCTAAGATGACGATCAGCCGTGCCGTCATTTACGCGGCCCTGCTTCTGTTCGCGCTGTACTTCCTGTTTCCGCTGTACGTGATGCTGTCGACGTCGTTCAAGGACATCGATCAGCTGCGCACCGGCAACCTGCTGACGCCGCCGACGAGCTGGACCTTCGCGCCGTGGCTCAAGGCGTGGAGCGGCGCATGCACGGGCGTGCGTTGCGACGGCATGCAGCCGTTCTTCATGAACTCGGTGCGCATGGTGATTCCCGCCGTGCTGATCTCGTCGATCATCGGCGCGTTCAACGGCTACGTGCTCACGCACTGGCGTTTCCGCGGCGCCGATCCGATCTTCACGATGCTGCTGGTCGGCTGCTTCATCCCGTTCCAGGCGATCCTGCTGCCGATGGCGCGCCTCGAAGGCATCCTCGGCCTGTCGAACACGGTGAGCGGTCTGGTGCTCGTGCACGTGATCTACGGTATCGCGTTCACCACGATGTTCTTCCGCAACTTCTACGTGAGCGTGCCGGCTGAACTCGTGAAGGCGGCGCGTATCGACGGTGCGGGTTTCTTCACGATCTTCACGAAGATTCTGCTGCCGGTGTCGCTGCCGATCTTCATGGTGTGCCTGATCTGGCAATTCACGCAGATCTGGAACGACTTCCTGTTCGGTATCGTGTTCTCCGGCGTCGATTCGATGCCGATCACCGTGGCGCTGAACAATCTCGTGAACACCTCGACCGGCGTGAAGGAATACAACGTGGACATGGCCGGCGCGATCATCGCGGCGCTGCCCACGCTGCTCGTCTACATCATCGCCGGACGTTACTTCGTGCGCGGCCTGACCGCGGGCGCGGTGAAGGGCTAACCAGCTTGACCCCGGGGGCGTGCCCCCGAGAGCGCGGCGGCGCTTCGGCCAATCTCAGCGTGACTGAACGGGCGCCGCCGTCAGACAGACGTTTTCAGGCAGTACCAGAGACAAGAGGATTCACAGCATGGCAAGCCTTTCCATCCGTGACGTGTACAAGACCTACCCGAACGGGGTGCCGGTTCTGAAGGGTGTCAACATCGACATCGAAGACGGCCAGTTCCTGATTCTGGTCGGCGGCTCGGGCTGCGGTAAGTCGACGCTGCTCAACATGATTGCCGGTCTCGAAACCGTGACCAAGGGCGAGATTCAGATCGACGGCAAGACCGTCAACAACCTGTCGCCGAAAGATCGCGACATCGCGATGGTGTTCCAGTCGTACGCGCTGTATCCGTCGATGACGGTGCGCGACAACATCTCGTTCGGCCTGAACATCCGCAAGGTGCCGAAGCAGGAGCAGACGCAGATCGTCGAGCGCGTGTCGAACACGCTGCAGATCAAGCATCTGCTCGACCGCAAGCCGGGCCAGCTGTCGGGCGGCCAGCGTCAGCGTGTCGCGATGGGCCGCGCACTTGCACGCGATCCGGTGATGTTCCTGTTCGACGAGCCGCTGTCGAACCTCGACGCGAAGCTGCGTATCGAGATGCGCTCGGAAATCAAGCTGCTGCATCAGCGCCTTGGCACGACGATCGTCTACGTGACGCACGACCAGATCGAAGCGATGACGCTCGGCGACCGCATCGCGGTGATGAAGGACGGCATCGTGCAGCAGTTCGGCGCGCCGCAGGAAATCTACGACTCGCCGTCGAACCTGTTCGTCGCGGGCTTCATCGGCGCGCCGCCGATGAACTTCATCGAAGGCAAGCTGGTCGAGCAGGGCTCGGGCGTCGGCATCGAACTCGATACGGGCATCGCGCGCAAGGTGCTGGTGCTGCCGTTCGATTCGGCGAAGGTGCGCTCGCACGTCGGCAACAACGTGATTCTCGGCCTGCGTCCGGAGCGCATCACCGATGCGCGCAGCGCGCACGGCGACGACTCGAAGCTGCAGCCGGTCGAAGTGAAGGTCGACGTGATCGAGCCGACCGGTCCGGACACGCTGGTGTTCGCGCAGGTCAACGGCAAGCGCATCGTGAGCCGCGTGCACCCGGCGTCGAACCCGCAACCGGAGAAGAACGCGACGCTGCTGTTCGATACGTCGAAGGCGGTGTTGTTCGATCCCGCGAATGAAGAGCGCATTGCGTAAGCGGTCGCATACGCGCTAGAGACGTCGCTTCAGAAGAGCCCCATGTGTTCAGTTGCGCGTGGGGCTTTTGTTTTTTTGCAGCCGTCATGCCGACTCTGGCAAACGCAAATCCGGATTGCTGCGCGCGAGCTCGCCGACCCAATCGATGAACGCGCGCAGCCGCGAACTCAGATTGCGGCGGTGCGCATACAGGATCGACAGCGGCGTGCCGGGGCTCGTGTAGTTGCCGAGAATCTCCGTGAGCGCGCCTTGCTCGATCAGCTCGGCGACCATGAAGCGCGACGGCTGGATGATGCCGTGGCCCAGCACGCCCGCGGTGATGTAGACGGAGCCGTCGTTGACGGCGAGCGTGCTGTCCATCGCGACGCGCTCGATTTCGCCGTCGACTTCGAATTCGAACGGGAAGGTACGGCCGCTGCGCGCGGACACGTAGTTGACCGCGCGATGCTCGCCGAGCTCGGCCAGCGTGGTCGGCGTGCCGAACTTCTGCAGATACGCGGGCGACGCGCATGTGACGATGCGCGCAAGCCCGATGCGCTTTGCGACGAGGCTCGACTCTTCGGGCGTGCCCATGCGGATCACGCAATCGACGCCGTCCTGGATCAGATCGATGTTGCGATCCGCGAGACCGAGACGCACGTCGATCGCGGGGTATTGTTCGTAGAAGTCGTCGAGCGCGGGCAGCAGCAGCGAGCGCGCGAGCGTGCCGGACGTGTCGACGCGGATCGTGCCGGCCGGATTCTCACGCTTGTTCGATAGCGACGACTCGGCATCGGCGACGTCGGCGAGAATGCGCACGCAGCGCTCGTAGAACGACGCGCCGTCTTCGGTCACGCTGACCTGACGCGTCGAGCGGTTCAGGAGCCGCACGCCGACGTGTTCCTCGAGCGCCTGGATCGTGCGGCTGACCTTCGCGCGTGGCAGATCGAGCGATTCCGAGACCTTGGTGAAGCTGTTCGCTTCGACCACGCGCGTGAAGATCTCCATCGCTTCGAAACGGTCCATGGTGTGCCTTGTGGGTGGTGAGCCCAAAGAAGGGCGGGGCAGGCTTGCGATACGACAGGAAGTCTACAGCCACGAAATCAGGTTGTCTGCCGTGCCCCGTTCGCGCGAATCTGCCACCGCCGCTCGCGGCTCAATCCCGGTCTGGCGCACCCAGCGGAAATAGCGGCCGATACGGCCGCGCCTCGTCGACCGCGCGGGCGAACGACGGCCGCGCGAGCAGCCGCTGCCGGTACGCGCGCACGTGCGCGAACGCGGGGTCGATCGGATGCGTCCAGTCGGCGTAGAACAGAAACGGGGCGGCGCCACAGTCGGCGAGGCTGAAGCTGTCGCCGGCGGCCCATTCGCGCTCGGCCATGTGGCGGTTGAGCCAGGCATAAGCGGTGTCGAGCATCGCGCGTGCATCGGCGACGCCACGCGCGTCGCGCTCGGCTTCGGGACGCAGGCTATCGAACACGACCTTTTGCTGCGGCGTCGCAATGTAGTTGTCGAAGAAGCGGTCCAATATCCGAACCTCGAGCGCGGCGCGCGGGTCGGCCGGCAACAACGCTACAGACCCCGGATACTGCAGGCCCAGATATTCGATGATGATGGTGGCCTCGACCACCGTGCGCCCGCCGTCGACGAGCACCGGGAAGCGCTTGATCGGCCACAGCGCGGCGAATTCGGCCATGATCTGCGGGTCGTCGTACGCGAGCACGCGCATCTCGAACGGCGTGCCGTTTTCGTACAACGCGGTCAGGGCCTTCTGGCAGTACGACGAGAACGGATGGGCATAAAGCTTCAGGGGCATCGCGATCACCTTTGAAGGTTGCACAGCACGAATCCACGGTGGCGACGAGAGCCACCGCGCGACGGCCAGACTGGCCGTTTACCCCACGACGAACGACGGCCGAAAAAATCGACCTCAGACCTTCAGGTTTGTCCCATGCGGCGGCAACGAACCCGGCTGCAACAGCACGACCACCGCGCCGGCGCCGCCGTCATGCGGGCGCGCCTGACAGAACGCGATCACTTCGGCTTTCTGCACGAGCCACGCGCGCACTTTGCCTTTCAGCACCGGCTCCTTGCCGATCGACCCCAAACCCTTGCCGTGAATCACGCGCAGGCAGCGCAGGCCGCGCTTGACCGATTCGCGAATGAATTCCGCGAGCGCCTCGCGTGCTTCCTCGCGCCGCATGCCGTGCAGGTCGATCTGCGCCTGCACGATCCACTCGCCACGCCGCAGCTTGCGCACGACGTCGCGGCTCACGCCGGGGCGGCAATACGACAGCGTTTCGTCGGTTTCGAGCAGCACTTCGGGGTCGAACTCATCGGAAATCGCTTCGTGCAGCACCGCTTCCTCATCGAGCAGCGTCTGCACCGGCAGCGGCGGTGGGGGATTGCGCGTGAGCGTCGCACGTGGCGGAATCGCGAGCGGCGCGACTTCGCCGATCTCGCGGCGGAACAGATCGGCGTCGGCGGCCGCTTCGCGCTGCGCCGCTCGCGCCGCTGCCTGTTCGCGCTCGCGCCGCTCGGCGTCACCCTTCAACGCTTCACGCAACGCCCCGAGGCCGGCGAGCCCGGAGGCGCGATCGAGCTTCGGCGCGACAGCGGGCGCAGCCGCCGCGGGCGCGGGACGCTTGGTCGCTTGCGGGCGTTTCGGTTCGTTCGGATGCGGTTGATTCTTCGGCATATCGGCAATACAGGCGGAAAGGTCGATGGGTCGTGCGCGGCCGCGGCGGCAAAAACGACAAAGGCCGCCGGCATTTCAGCCGCGGCCTTCGTGAATCAATGACGGCCGCGCTGCGCGCCACCGTCATTTTACTGTCGCGCCCGTTGTCGCGACTTCGCGTCGCCATACGGCGACGCGCAGCGGATCAGCGGATTATCGGATCACCGGTCCGCTTCCGCGCTCATCGCGTGCTCGCCGGCCATCTCGTTGATGGTCTCGAGATAGCGCTGCGCATCGAGCGCGGCCATACAGCCGGTGCCCGCGCTCGTGATCGCCTGGCGATAGATATGGTCCTGCACGTCGCCGGCGGCGAACACACCCGGCACGCTCGTCGCGGTCGCGAAACCGTTCAGGCCGCCCTTGGTGATGATGTAGCCGTTCTTCATCTCGAGTTGACCTTCGAAGATGTCCGTGTTCGGCTTGTGGCCGATCGCGACGAACAGGCCCTGCAGCGCGATGTCGGTGGTCTCGCCAGTCTGCGTGTGCTTGATGCGCAGGCCGGTGACGCCGGAGGCGTCGCCGGTTACTTCTTCGAGCACATGGTTCCACTTGATCTCGACGACGCCTTCCTTCTCTTTCGCGAGCAGACGGTCGATCAGAATCGGCTCGGCGCGGAACTTGTCACGGCGATGGATCACGGTCACCTTCTTCGCGATGCCGGCGAGGTACAGCGCCTCTTCGACGGCCGTATTGCCGCCGCCGATCACGGCAACGTGCTGCTGCTTATAGAAGAAGCCGTCGCAGGTGGCGCAGGCCGACACGCCCTTGCCCATGAAGGCCTCTTCCGACGGCAGGCCGAGATATTGCGCCGATGCACCCGTCGAGATGATCAGCGAGTCGCACGTGTATTCGCCCGAATCGCCGATCAGGCGAATCGGCTTCTCATCGAGCTTCGCCGTGTGGATGTGGTCGAAGATGATCTCGGTGTTGAAGCGCTCGGCGTGCTCGAGGAAGCGCGCCATCAGTTCCGGGCCTTGCACGCCGTTGGCGTCGGCGGGCCAGTTTTCGACGTCGGTCGTGGTCATCAGCTGGCCGCCTTGCGCGAGGCCGGTGACGAGTACCGGCGCGAGGTTGGCGCGCGCCGCGTAAACCGCCGCCGTGTAGCCGGCGGGGCCGGAACCGAGAATCAGAACCTTGGCGTGTTTCGTTGCAGTTGCGGGCATGATCGAATCCTTGTACGGCGCGCGGCTCGCCATTGCGTAGCCGTGCGTTTTTGAACTGAAACTGTAGATGGGTATCAGACCGGCATTATAAACGGCGGGGCCTACGGCTGCGCCATCAAGCTTTCTGATCGCCGCGATAGCGTGGCGGCGTGGGCGCGCGGTGCGAGCACGCGGCGCGATACGACGAATTCAGCGCGCGTCGTTCATCCATTTGTGGTCAAACCGCCAAGTTACCGTCATTTACAGCCTCGCGCGGGACACAGCGTTTACAATAGCCCGGATCGAAGTTTCCGGTAGCCGGGATCGGGTCTAAAGCCGCGCGCGGCGAGGCTCGGGCCGCGTTCCCGGCGGCAGTTTCAGCCTGAACCGGCTACCCCAGGCAACAGGATCAATGGCAAAAGCTCCCTATACCTCGAGCGCGCAGGCATTGCCGCACCGCATGTCGCGCCTCTTCACCGAAATCCGCTGGATTCTGCAGGTGGCCCTCGGCGTGTTCCTGCTGATGTCCCTCGTCAGCTACAGCAGGCACGACCCGAGCTGGACCCATGCCGCGCAGGTCGACCATATCTCGAACTGGGCGGGCCGCGTCGGCGCGTGGACCTCGGACATTCTGCTGCTGCTGTTCGGCCTGTCCGCCTACTGGTGGATCGTG
Organism: Paraburkholderia sp. BR13439; assembly: GCF_040948805.1. Classification (NCBI taxonomy): domain Bacteria; kingdom Pseudomonadati; phylum Pseudomonadota; class Betaproteobacteria; order Burkholderiales; family Burkholderiaceae; genus Paraburkholderia; species Paraburkholderia sp. BR13439. The sequence continues at coordinate 165,787 of NZ_JBFPKN010000006.1, forward strand.
CTGCTCGGCCGCCACATCTCCGCGAACTACAGGCGCATCACCCGCAACGAAGAGCCGCAGGACGACGACGCGCCGCGCGGCGTCAGCTGGCTCGCGGACGCGTTCGCGTTCATGCTCGTGCTGCTGTCGTGCAACGGCCTCGAGGCGCTGCGCATGTGGTCGCTGAGAGTGCAGTTGCCGCGCGCGCCCGGCGGCGTGATCGGCGAGGCCGTCGCGCGCGGCGTCTCGCATGCGCTCGGCTTCACCGGCGGCACGCTCGCGCTGCTGCTCGGTCTGGGGATCGGGTTGTCGCTGTACTTCCGGTTTTCGTGGCTGTCGGTCGCGGAGAAGGTCGGCGAATCGATCATTTCCGCGGTGACGTTCGCGAAGCTGCGCCGCGAGGCCGGGCTCGATCGCAAGCTCGGCGAAGCAGCTGCCGTGAAGCGCGAAGGCAAGGTCGAGAAGGGCCGCGTGCGCATCGAGGAGCACGAGCCCGTGGTGATCGTGCCGCCGCTCGCCACGCCGGCGAAGTCGGAGCGTGTCGAGAAGGAACGCCAGGTGCCGCTCTTCACCGATCTGCCCGGCGACTCCACGCTGCCGCCCATCTCGTTGCTCGACCCCGCGCCCGCCGCGCAGGAAACCATTTCCGCGGACACGCTCGAGTTTACGTCGCGCCTGATCGAGAAGAAGCTGAAGGACTTCGGCGTCGAAGTGAGCGTGGTCGCCGCGTATCCGGGCCCGGTCGTCACGCGCTATGAAATCGAGCCGGCCACCGGTGTGAAGGGCAGTCAGATCGTCAACCTCGCGAAGGACCTTGCGCGTTCGCTGTCGCTCGTGTCGATCCGCGTCGTCGAAACGATTCCGGGCAAGAACTACATGGCGTTGGAGCTGCCGAACCAGCGCCGTCAGACCGTGAGCCTGTCCGAAATTCTCGGCTCGACCGTGTATGCGGATGCCGCGTCGCCGCTCACGATGGGTCTCGGCAAGGACATCGGCGGCAAGCCGGTGTGCGCGGACCTCGCGAAGATGCCGCATTTGCTCGTCGCCGGCACGACCGGTTCGGGCAAGTCGGTCGGTATCAACGCGATGATCCTGTCGCTGTTGTACAAGGCGAGCGCCGAGCAGGTGCGCATGATCCTGATCGATCCGAAGATGCTCGAAATGAGCGTCTACGAAGGCATTCCCCATCTGCTGTGTCCGGTCGTCACCGACATGCGTCAGGCGGGCCACGCGCTGAACTGGGCGGTCGCCGAAATGGAGCGCCGCTACAAGCTGATGAGCAAGGTCGGCGTGCGTAACCTCGCCGGCTACAACAACAAGATCGACGAAGCGGCCAAGCGTGAAGAGAAGCTGCCGAATCCGTTCAGCCTGACGCCGGACGATCCGGAACCGCTCACGCGTTTGCCGAACATCGTGATCGTCATCGACGAACTGGCCGACCTGATGATGGTCGTCGGCAAGAAGGTCGAAGAGCTGATCGCGCGAATCGCGCAGAAGGCGCGCGCGGCCGGCATCCATCTGATACTCGCGACGCAGCGTCCGTCGGTCGACGTGATCACCGGCTTGATCAAGGCCAACGTGCCGACCCGTATGGCGTTCCAGGTGTCGTCGAAAATCGACTCGCGCACGATTCTCGACCAGCAGGGCGCCGAGTCGCTGCTCGGCATGGGCGACATGCTGTATCTGCCGCCGGGCACTGGTTTGCCGGTGCGTGTGCACGGTGCGTTCGTGTCGGACGATGAAGTGCATCGCGTCGTCGACAAGCTCAAGGAGCAGGGCGAGCCGAACTATATCGAGGGCATTCTCGAGGGCGGCGTGAGCGGCGAGGGCGACGAAGGTTCGGCGGGAACCGCGTCCACCGAAGGCGAGTCGGACCCGTTATACGACCAGGCGGTCGACGTCGTGCTGAAGAACCGCCGCGCGTCGATTTCACTGGTGCAGCGGCACCTGCGTATCGGCTACAACCGGGCGGCGCGTCTGCTCGAACAGATGGAGAATTCGGGCGTGGTGTCAGCGATGTCGTCGAACGGCAATCGCGAGATTCTGGCGCCGGCGCGCGAAGCGGAATAGCCGCAACAAGCCATTGCGGCTATTGCGAGCGCCGCTGCGTATACCGCCATATGCGCTATCGCGGCTCGACGCCGGGCCAGTCACTTTGTGTTCAGCGAGGGCGGCGACCCGGCACAGCCCATCACCGAATTCATTCAACGGAGAAATACCTATGCAAGCAATCGCGCAGCAGGATGCCCGACAGCGTAAAGCGGGCCGCCTCGGCGAGCGCGTGTGCCGCGGCATGCGCAAGATCGCGCGCGCCGCCGGCAGTGTCGCGATCGGTGCGTCGCTGCTCGTTGCGTCGCACGCGTTCGCGAGCGGCATCGAGCAACTGAAGGCCTTCGTCTCGCAGGTCCATTCGGCGCGCGGCACCTTCGTGCAACAGGAAGTGCGCGCGCCGAGCAAGGCGCAGGGCGCGAGCGGCGCGCTGTCCACCGCGAACCCGGGCAAGCCGACCACGTCGAGCGGCACGTTCATGTTCGCGCGGCCCGGCAAGTTCATCTGGCAATACGAGAAGCCCTACTCGCAATTGTTGCAGGCGGACGGCGACAAGCTCTTCGTCTATGACAAGGATCTGAACCAGGTGACGGTGCGCGCGCTCGGCAACGCGCTCGGCGCGAGCCCGGCGGCGATCCTGTTCGGCAGCAACGACCTGGAGAAGAATTTCACGCTGCGCGACGCGGGCGTGAAAGCCGGCATCGACTGGCTCGAACTGACGCCGAAGGCGAAGGACACGCAGTTCGAGCGCGTCGGCATCGGCTTCAAGGACGGCAATCTGGAAGCGATGGAATTGCACGACGTGTTCGGTAACGTCACGCTGCTGACGTTCTCGAACATCCAGAAAAATCCGCCACTGCCGTCCGATGCGTTCAAGTTCACGGTGCCGAAGGGCGCGGATGTGATCAACGGGTGAATCGCGCGGTGCGCGCCGGCGAAGCCGCGCTTGTCGAGCGCGGCTTTTTTGTTGTGCGCGGCACGTGGCACGTGGATTGCTAAAGGTGCGCGCTCTGTGCCGCGATGAAAATCAAATCGTCGTCGCCGGCAGACGTAATGATTTAGTGCGAGACTGTAAAGACCGGCATCGCTGATGGGGCTAAGTTAGCGCGTACGATCATTTCCAGGATTGGGCGCGCAGTCTCTAACAATTTTTTGCTGCAACGCAACAAAATAACGCCTAAACTGATTGAAGCTGGTTGTCGCTTCGAATGTCTGGAAAGGTGAGGCATGTCATGAGATTGTCTTCTTCACACGAGTTACGCTTGTCCCCGTCCCTCCATGTATTCGAGCAGGAGGGCGGATGGCATTGGGGAATCACGGTTCCACGGTCGGCCGGAAGTGGTTTCAAGGTCGTGGCATACAGCGAAAAAACCTTTATCGATGAGGCCGAAGCCCATCGGGAAGGCAATCGCGCGCTTGAACGTTTTGCCGACGCGCCGTCGGTTTCCCTCGACCGGCAATAACGCCGTAGATTTTTATGCATATAACGTGCACATTATTTCGATCGCCGGTGAAAACCGCAATGATTACCTGTCGGTAATACCTTGATATGCAACGAATTGCATATCTTTTTTGACCTTCCCAAAAATCGTAGCGATAATGTCTCGTTTTTGAGATATCGCTCTTACTTTGACTTTAGCGGAATATGAAACCACCCACGCGCTCAGCGTGGAACTGGACGGCGTGAACTATGCCGGAACCTATCGCGTCATGACGGGCACCGTCGTCGTCCACTTCGCGAACGAGAGCAAATTCGCGTCGTACGCACCGAACCGGCCCGAGACCGTCGCCCGTTGGCTGCTCACGGACCTGTGTCGAAAGGTCGAATCGCGCCGGCGCAAAGCCGCGAAAAAATAGCCGGCGGCGCGAACAGCGGCTGACGGTTTCAGGTCATAACAAAGACCTGCAATTGCACTGCAGGTCTTTGTTACTTTCTGGTAGCCGCGTTTAAGGCAACGCGCTCAGACTAATGCGCTTATGCATACGCAGTCTTGCGCGCCGTTACGAACACGTAGTAGCACACCGCACCGATCGCGAGCGACGGCAGCGTCGCGCCGAGATTCGGCAGCCATTGATTGATCACCTGATACGAGGCGATGCCGATCGCCCACGCGACGAACGCGCTCAGGTGCCAGCCGCCCGAGAAGCCGTAGCGGCCGCGCACATCGGCGAGCACCGCGGCATCGATGCGACGCTTGCGCACGATGAAGTGATCCATCAGCACGACGCCGAACAGAGGCGCGAATACCGAGCCGATCAACAGCAGAAAATTCTGGTACTTCGCCATCGGCACGAGCAGCGCGATCAGCGTGCACAGCGCGCCGAACGCGGCCGACAGCAACGGCACGCTCGCCCGCGTCCAGAACGTGCCGGTCGACACCGCGGCCGAGTGGATATCGGCGAACGCATTGTCGATTTCGTCGATCAGGATCAGCAGCAGCGCAAACCCGCCGCCTGCTTGCGCGAGCGCGCCGGTCAGCAATGCATCGCCGCCGCCGGCCGCGAGGCCATAGACCGCGCCGAGCGCATAGAACCAGATGTTCGCGATGCCATAGCCGTACAGCGTGCCGCGGAACGTCTCGCCAGCGCGACGGCCGAAGCGCGTGTAGTCGGCGATCAGTGGCAGCCACGACAGCGGCATCGCGACCACGAGGTCGACCGCGCCGCCGAACGACATCTCGCCGGTGCCGGGACGCTGCATCAGATCGGCGAGATTGTGGCGCGCGAGCAGGTTCCACGTGAGCCACGCGGCGCCCGCGAGCAGTAGCCAAATCCCCCACTTGCGCAGAAAGCGCCGCACGAAAGACAGCGGGCCGCTGATCGCGAGCAAGGTTGCGAGCAGGCCGAAGATCACGGTCCACACGAGCGGCATCGACAGGCCGAAAGCCTGCTTCGCGAGCGCATCGGCGGAATCGCGCATCACGATCACCTCGAACGAGCCCCAGCCGACCAGTTGCACCATGTTCAGCACGGCCGGCACCGACGCGCCGCGCACGCCGAGCGTCGGACGCAGCGACGACATCGCCGCGAGCCCGGTGTCGGTGCCGATCACGCCCGCGAGCGCGAGCAGCACGACGCCGATCACGCTGCCGAGCACGATCGCGACGAGCGCATGCGGCAGCGACAGCCCAGGCACCAGCAGCGCGCCCGCCTGGGCGACGAGCAGGCCAATGCCGAGCGAGAACCACAGCGCGAACGCGTCGCCGGTACGGAACGCGCGGCGCGCGTCGGGCACCGGCGAGAGCGGCGCGTAGGTGGAGCCGGCTTGGCCGGCGACAGAATCTTGAGCCATCTGATGTGTGTTCCTCCTGGTGGTGCGGTGAAGCTCTGCTGTGAATTTATGCGCTGTCGGCGCGCCGGGTCGGCCATCGCGCGGTCGCCGTCACTGTCATAATGCAGGACGTTGCCCGCGTTGTTGCCTCTGCTTGCGGCCGTGCGCGGACTTTGCGCTTGTCCTGCGCGGCGCCGCTCGAACGCGGTGCGTACCCGGAAAGCCGAGATTATCCCCAAAACGTCATGTTTGAAGAAACCCGTGCCAATGTTCCGCTCGCCGAACGCCTGCGGCCACGCAATATCGACGAAGTGATCGGCCAGTCGCATCTGCTCGGTCCGAACAAGCCGCTCAGGGTCGCGTTCGAATCGGGCGAGGCCCATTCGATGATCCTGTGGGGCCCGCCAGGCGTCGGCAAGACCACGCTCGCGCGGCTGATGGCCGATGCGTTCGACGCGCAGTTCATCGCGTTGTCCGCGGTGCTGTCGGGCGTGAAGGATATCCGCGAGGCGGTCGAGACCGCGCAGATCCATCGCGCGAACGGCCATCAGACGCTGGTGTTCGTCGACGAGGTGCATCGCTTCAACAAGAGCCAGCAAGACGCGTTCTTGCCGCACGTCGAGTCGGGCCTGTTCGTGTTCGTCGGTGCGACGACCGAGAATCCGTCGTTCGAGGTCAATAGCGCGTTGCTGTCGCGCGCCGCGGTCTACGTGCTCAAAAGCCTGACCGACGACGAACAGCGCGAACTGCTCGAGCGCGCACAGAAGGAACTCGGCGGCCTCACGTTCACCGACGAAGCGCGCGCCGCGCTAATCGGCTCCGCCGACGGCGACGGCCGCAAGCTGTTGAACAACCTCGAGATCGTCGCGCGCGCGGCCGCGCAGCAGAAGACCACCGAAATCGACGGCGCGTTATTGGGCAGCGCGCTCGCGGAAAATCTGCGCCGCTTCGACAAGGGCGGCGACGCGTTCTACGACCAGATCAGCGCGCTGCATAAATCGGTGCGCGGCAGCAACCCTGACGGCGCGCTGTACTGGTTCTGCCGCATGCTCGACGGCGGCGCCGACCCGCGCTATCTGGCGCGTCGCATCGTGCGCATGGCGTGGGAAGACATCGGCCTCGCGGACCCACGCGCCGCGCGCATCACGCTCGACGCCGCCGAAACCTACGAGCGTCTCGGCTCGCCCGAAGGCGAACTCGCGCTCGCGCAGGCGATCATCTATCTGGCGGTCGCGCCGAAATCGAATGCCGGATACAACGCGTACAACGAGGCGCGGCGGTTCGTCGGCAAGGACCAGTCGCGCGCGGTACCGGTGCATCTGCGCAACGCGCCGACGAAGCTGATGAAGGAACTCGGCTACGGCCACGACTATCGCTATGCGCACGACGAACCCGATGCGTACGCGGCCGGCGAGACCTATCTTCCGGACGGCATGCGCGAGCCGCATTGGTACGAGCCGACGCCGCGTGGCCTCGAAGGCAAGATCGGCGAAAAGCTCGCGCGGCTTGGCGAGCTCGATGCGCGGTGGCGCGCCGAGAACAAGCCGAAGAAGGGTTGAGGCGTTTCGCCTTGGCCGGTGCGTTAAAATCGCGGTTTCATACAACGAACATCCGTCCCATCCCATGCTCGACATCCAGTTGCTGCGCAAAGACCTCGACGGCGTCGCAAAGCGCCTCGCCGACCGCGGCTATATCCTCGACGTCGCGGCCTTCACCGCGCTCGAAGCGGAACGCCGCGATACCCAGACCCGTACCGAAGAACTACAGGCGCGCCGCAACAGCCTGTCGAAGCAGATCGGCGCGATGAAAGGGCGTGGCGAAGATACGTCGGCGGTAATGGCCGAAGTGAGCGGCATCGGCGACGAGATGAAGGCGTCGGCGGTCAAGCTCGAAGACATCCAGAAGCGTCTGTCGGATCTGCTGCTCGGCGTGCCGAATCTCGCGCACGAAAGCGTGCCGGTCGGCAACGACGAAGCCCATAACGTCGAAGTGCGCCGCTGGGGCACGCCGCGACAGTTCGACTTCGAAGTCAAGGATCACGTGGACGTCGGCACGCCGCTTGGCCTCGACTTCGAGACAGGCGCGAAGCTGTCGGGCGCGCGCTTCACGATGCTGCGCGGCCAGATTGCGCGGCTGCATCGCGCGCTCGCACAGTTCATGATCGACACGCACACGCAGCAACACGGCTATACCGAGATATACACGCCGTACATCGTGAATCCGGACATCCTGTACGGCACCGGCCAGCTGCCGAAGTTCGCGGACGATATGTTCCGCGTCGAGAAGGGCGGCGGTGAAAGCACGGTCACCCAATATCTGATCTCGACCTCGGAAATTTCGCTGACCAACACGGTGCGTGAGAGCATCGTCGAAGGGGACGCACTGCCGATCAAGCTGACTGCGCACTCGCCGTGCTTCCGCTCGGAGGCGGGCTCGTACGGGCGCGACACGCGCGGCATGATCCGCCAGCATCAGTTCGACAAGGTCGAGATGGTGCAGGTCGTCGCTCCTGACGCATCGTACGACGCGCTCGAGCAGATGGTCGGCCATGCCGAGGCGATTCTGCAGAAGCTCGAACTGCCGTATCGCGTGATCACGCTGTGCACCGGCGACATGGGTTTCTCCGCAGCGAAGACCTATGACCTCGAAGTATGGCTGCCCGCGCAGAACACCTATCGTGAGATTTCGAGCTGCTCGAATACCGAGGCGTTCCAGGCGCGACGCATGCAGGCGCGTTTCCGCAACGCGCAGGGCAAGCCGGAACTCGTGCATACGCTGAACGGCTCGGGCCTCGCGGTTGGCCGCACGCTCGTCGCGGTGCTCGAGAACTTCCAGAACGCCGATGGCTCGGTGACGGTGCCCACGGCATTGCGGCCGTACCTCGGCGGCGTGGAGCGGCTGGAAGTGCCGGCGGCCTGAGCGTCGCTGGCATGTGTGCAGGCGCGGTATCGTCGCGTGTCTGACGGTGCCGGTGCCGGCACCCAAGCCTCTCGAAAAAAATTTAGAAGTTTTTTCGTCGAGGGGCTTGGAAAACTGATTCGAGCTGTTTTATAATCTTTTTCTCCCAAGCAACGGCCCGCTTGGATCCGACGAAGCAGCAGCGAGTTGGAATACCCGGAAAGGTGGCAGAGTGGTCGAATGTACCTGACTCGAAATCAGGCGTACGGTTTCCCCGTACCGTGGGTTCGAATCCCACCCTTTCCGCCAAATTCTGAAACCCCTTGATTTCACCGATCAAGGGGTTTTTTGTTTTGGGTTTTCGAATTGTTTTGCCAAGGCAATCCGATATTGTTCAAGCATCATTTCTATTGGCGAAATTCATTGTTTCAATTTTTTGTACATGAGCTATTCGCCGCTCGTGGGTCTTTTTCATTCCGATTTCCATACAAATACCTTAAGCGATACCTGCTGCGCTGTCTCCGCATTCATATGCGGGGACATGTTCGGGACATGGCCGTCGCGCGCTATAAGGGGTCGAAGTAAGAAAATTTGCGGGCGACCCGCCCCCCGATCGACTTCTTAAAGTGCGAATCTTCGCGGACCCAACACATCTCCGCAAGATCTGCCTTTTTTTACAAATAAATACGATTTTTGGTTGGGCTCGGTCATTCGTTCAGGGTACGATTTACGCCGTCAGCAGCTTTTACGGGAAGAATTTTCCTGAAAGACAAGAGTTGCGGCAGTAATCGGTAAAAGGTTCGCAAGGCAAACGTTTGCGGACCGACGCGCACCAACATTGTCAATCTGGACCACCGCGAGGGGCCTCTTCGCGAGCATCGGTTCAATCGGACATCACAGACGTGCGTTCCACGGCACCTCAGGACAAATGTTTTTAAGGAATGCAAATTCATTTGCATCGAATCCTTATGCATTGTCCGTCCGAATCACAGCGAATTCACCTTTGGTCTTTTTATCGGGAATTTTCCCGACATTTGGAATTACTCTGCGATGATAAAACGACGTCAATTCATTGGGGGTCTCACGGCCCTGAGCGCAAGTTATCTTTTGGCCGCATGTGGTGGCGGTGGATCCGGCACCTCGGACGACAAGACTGCCGCCGCTGCCGCTGCATCCGGCGCTTCCGGTACCGCGGCTTCCAAAACGGCCGTCGCAAAGACGAGCGATCCGAACAGTGTCTCCATTCCGCCCGCCTCGTCCATCACGGACAACTCCGGCAACGTCTGGACGCTGTCCGGAGGTGTAGGTGGCTCGGTCTACTGCAACGGTTCGCCGGCAAGCAACACCTACAACGTGCAGATGGTCCTGTTTTATGCCGGCGTGATCTATCACGAGGGCACGGGTGGTCAGTTCTACCAATGGACGGGCTCGGGCTGGAAAGGTTGCATCGACCCGCGCCTCGGTGGCACCTCGGCTGATGGCACCACGATCCCCGGTTCGTCGTACATCATCGACAAATCCAACAACATCTGGACGGTGAACAACGGTGTCATTCTCTGCAATGGGGCGCCCGTAGGCAACACGTACAACGTCTCGCTGCTGTTGTGGTACGGCGGCAAGATCTGGCATTGCGGCACGGGTGGCCAGTTCTACGTGAACAACGAGACCGCCGGTCGTTGGCTGCCATGTAACGATCCGCGCACCCCGATCGCACCGGCCGCGGGCATGTTCTACGGCATGAACGGCCACTTCGACTACACCTACACGCCCCAACAGGTCGTGTCGATCCTGAAGGGCATGGGCTGCACCAGCTATCGCGTGGGCTGCACCAACACTTCGAACCAGCTGAACGCACTGATCGGGCTTGCGCAGGCTTTCCAGTCGGCGGGCATGACCTTGATCGTGCTGATCAATCAGGGCGTCTACGACTCCAATGGCAACGTGTTCGCCAACGAGAGTGCCGCTTACAACCAGGGTTACTCGGTCGCCCAAGGCATCGCGAACGCACTGAAGCCGTATGGCGTGACCATATACGAATGCGGCAACGAGTTGACGCGCACGAACGCCACCGTATTGGACTTCACCGCTGCGGGCACGAAGGCGTCGGACTTCAACAACGCGAACTGGCCGGCGATGCGCGGCGTGATGCGCGGCATGATCGACGGCGTGAAGTCGGTTCAGTCCAACGCGAAATGCGGCATCAACTTCTGCGTGAACGATGTCGGCGCAGCGGACGCGCTGTGGGAAGGTATGCAGCCCGATGGTAGCGGCGGCCACCCGACCGTGCGCTGGGATATCACCACGTGGCACAACTACGAGGTGTATGGCGACGTGTTCTCCCTCGGTGCGGACGGCGCCCAACCTGGCTTCGATCTGCCGATCTATTGCAAGGCCCGTTACGGCGTGCCGTTCCTCATCACCGAGTGGAACACCGGACCGGAACGGGACGAGACCTATCGTGGGAACTACATCACGACGAGGCTCGGCGAGTTCTATCAGAATCGCAAGACGCACAATATCCAGGGCGTCATGTATTACGTGCTCGACAGCGGCGACGAGACGTTCGGCATCATGAAAGCCGGCACGCCGTTGAACCCGGCGTACAGTGCGTTCCAAAGTTTCACCGCAGCGCATCCCGACAACTAAGCCGCGGATCTCGACGCAAGCAGCCCTGCGCGTCAGTCAGAATGACGCCCGAACCCTTGTCTCAGCGTATCGAGGCGAGGGGGCGGGTGTCTCATGCGACTCGAACCCCCTCCATTACCTCCGTCAACGCGCCCGGCGACGACCGCGAAGCCGAGCGGGCCCACAATTTAGTTCGGGAAACTGAACGATGGGCGTTGCATGGCTCGATGAACGTTCGAGCCTTCTCGCCGCAAGTCCATGTGAACGCGCAAGCCGGGCAAGCCGACCACGCACGAACGGGTCGCCCCGATTCGGGCGCGTGCCCCGGCATCGCCCCCCTGGCGCCGCCGCCTTCCGAGCATCTTTTCAGCCGGTTTGCTCGGGGTCCCTCCGCGATCCTCTGTACAATTGCCCGAAATCGCCCATCGAGCGGCGGTTGCGGGCCGCCGGCTTTCGGGCGCGGCGGGTCATTTCGCGTTTGACCCGCGACTCACATCGACTGAATTCATGGCCATTACCTACAAGACTCCCGACGATATCGCGAAGCTGCGCATTGCAGGCCGCCTCGCGGCCGATGTGCTGGCAATGATCGGCGAGCACGTCAAGGCAGGCGTCTCCACCGACGACCTCGACACGCTGTGCAACGACTACATCGTCCATACGCAGAAGGCGATTCCGGCCAACGTCGGCTATCTGGGCTTTCCGAAGACCGTCTGCACGTCGGTCAACCATGTCGTGTGCCACGGCATTCCGAATCGCGGCGAGATCCTGAAGGACGGCGACATCATCAACATCGATGTCGCGATCATCAAGGACGGTTATTTCGGCGACACCAGCCGCATGTACTGCGTCGGCCAGCCGAGCACGGTCGCGCGTGCGCTGATCGACACGACCTACGAGGCGATGGTGGCCGGCATCCGCGAGGTGAAACCGGGCGCGACGCTCGGCGACGTCGGCCACGCGATCCAGAAGGTTGCGCAGCGCGAGGGCTTCTCGATCGTGCGCGACTACTGCGGGCACGGCATCGGCAAGATCTATCACGAGGACCCGCAGGTGCTGCACTACGGCCAGCCGGGGCAGGGCGTTCGCCTGAAGCCGGGCATGGTCTTCACGATCGAGCCGATGATCAACGCGGGCCGCGCCGGCACGTCGGTGCAGCGCGACGGCTGGACCGTGATCACGAAGGACCGCTCGCTGTCGGCGCAATGGGAACACATGGTCGCCGTGACCGACGACGGCTATGAACTGCTGACGCCGTGGCCGGACGGCACCGGCGACTACGACGCACCGTGAGCAGGATCGCATATTCTGGTCAATAATAAATTTGACTCGCCGGCCGGTTCGGTTAAAGCTACGCGTTAGGGTTTCCAGGGGTTTTCGTCTGCATGAGTCCGTCATTGACCGTTCGCCGCATCACTGCTGATCAGGGCGCCGTTTTTCGCGAACTCCGCACCGCCTCGCTGCGGGAGGCGCCATATGCCTTCGGCGCGACGCTCGAGGATGCGTTGTCGGCCGATGCCGCCAGTTTCGACGCGACCGCGGCGAATCACGCGGTTTCGCAGTCCGTCGGCACCTTCCTGCTCTACACCGAGGGCCATCCGGCCGGCCTCGTCGAGGCGCATTTCGACGACACCGCGGCGCGCCGCGCGTTCGTTTGCGAATTGTGGGTGGCGCCGGCCGTGCGTCATCTGCGCGGCGGCGAACTGCTCGTCGACACCGCGAGCAGCTGGCTCGCGAATGCGGGCGCCACGGAAATCTACGCGTGGGTCGCCGACACGAACCGCAACGCGATGCGCTTCTACGAGGCGCTCGGCTTTGGCCCGACCGGCGAGCACCGGCGCGTCGAGCGCTCGCCCGAGCAGGTCGAAAGTCTGCTGGTGCGGCACGTGCCGACTACCTCGCAGGTGCTTCAACAGTGATCACCCGAGCGGCGCGTTGCGCGTGCCGCTCGTCTTCGCCGTCCGTTCATCACGGTCTTTTTCCCGCCAGCATTTTTCTTGCGCACCGTCGCGCGTCGATAGCATCGACGACACGCGTCGCGCCCACGCGCGCGAGCACCGATTCTCCCGGGAAAAATAGTGGCCGCGCGCACGTACGCCTGTAAAATACGCAAAATTTTTTGCCGAACGCTATGTCGCCCAAGAAATCGCCCTTTTTCGAACTGCGCAGCGGCTCTGTCGACACGCTGATGTTCGTGGTCAAAACGACCGACCTCGATGCGATGCGTGCCGAGCTGACGCGACGCTTCGAGGCGACCCCCGAATTCTTCGCTAACGACGTCGTCGCGATCGACGTACGGCGTCTCGCCGACAGCGAACGCGTGCCGCTCGCCGATATCGCGCAACTGCTCGACAGCGTGCGCATGCGTCCGGTCGGCGTGGTCGCGAATGCGGAGCAACAGTGGGCGACGGAGTCGGGGTTGCCGCTGCTCGAAGCGCGCGACCGACGCGGCGGCCCGGCCAGACAGGTCGATGACGACAGCACGGCGAGCGCGGCAAGCGCGGCGGCAGGCACCGAGGCAAGCGCCGGCACGAGCGCGGCCACCAGCACCGCATCCGCAACCGCCAGCACCGCTTCCGCCGCCGTCGAACCCACCTCCGCCGTCGAGCCGGTGCGCCTCGCCACGTCGCCGCAAACGATGGTGGTCGACAAGCCGCTGCGCTCCGGCCAGCGCATCTACGCGAAAGGCGATCTGGTGGTGCTCGGTCTCGTCAGCTATGGCGCCGAGGTGATAGCGGAAGGCAACATCCATATTTACGCGCCGCTGCGTGGCCGGGCATTGGCCGGCGTGCAGGGCAATCACGACGCGCGCATCTTCTGTACGTGTCTCGAACCGGAACTGATCTCGATCGCGGGCATCTATCGAACGACCGAGAACCCGCTGCCGGCCGACGTGCTCGGCAAGCCGGTGCAGATCTGGCTCGAAGACGAAAAACTGATGATCGAACCGCTGCGGCTCACGTAAAGCGCCGAGAAACGCGCGCTGCCCGAGCGATTTCGGCATGCGGCGTTTCAGGGCGACGCGCGCCGCGCATCAATTGACGCATTTGACGAACACAAGGTAAGGGTAATGGCAAAAATCATTGTGGTGACTTCGGGCAAGGGTGGCGTGGGCAAGACGACCACGAGCGCGAGCTTTGCGTCGGCCCTCGCGTTGCGCGGCAGCAAGACCGCCGTGATCGACTTCGACGTCGGCCTGCGCAACCTCGACCTCATCATGGGCTGCGAGCGCCGCGTCGTGTACGACCTGATCAACGTGATCCAGGGCGAAGCGAATCTGAACCAGGCGCTGATCAAAGACAAGAAGTGCGAGAACCTGTTCATCCTGCCGGCCTCGCAGACGCGCGATAAGGACGCGCTGACGATGGAAGGCGTCGAGAAGGTCATCAACGATCTGATCGCGATGGACTTCGAATACATCGTCTGCGATTCGCCGGCCGGTATCGAGTCGGGCGCGCTGCTTGCGATGCACTTCGCCGATGAAGCGCTGATCGTTACGAACCCGGAAGTGTCGTCGGTGCGCGACTCCGATCGCATTCTCGGCATCCTGTCGTCGAAGACCAAGCGTGCGATCGAAGGCAAGGAGCCGATCAAGGAGCATCTGCTGATTACCCGCTACAACCCGAAACGCGTCAGCGAAGGCGAAATGCTGTCGCTGACCGACATCCAGGAAATTCTGCGCATCGATCTGATCGGCGTGATTCCGGAGTCGGAAGCGGTGCTGCACGCGTCGAACCAGGGTCTGCCGGCCGTGCATCTGGACGGCACCGATGTGGCCGAAGCCTATAAGGACGTCGTGTCGCGTTTCCTCGGCGAGCAGAAATCGCTTCGCTTTGTCGATTACCAGAAGCCCGGGCTGCTGCAGCGCCTCTTCGGCACCAAGTAAGGGGAGCGCACGTAATGTCGATTCTTTCGTTTTTGCTGGGCGAGAAAAAGAAGTCCGCGTCGGTAGCGAAGGAACGCCTGCAGTTGATCATCGCGCACGAGCGCGCCGGCGGCCATGCGCCCGCCGATTATCTGCCTGCGTTGCAACGCGAACTGGTGGCCGTGATCTCGAAGTACGTGAAGATTTCCGATGACGACATTCGCGTGAGTCTCGAGCGTCAGGACGATCTCGAAGTGCTCGAAGTCAAGATCGAAATACCGCAGGCCTGAGCTTCCGATGGACCGAGGTCCATCTCGCATCATGTGCAGGACGTCGCATTGCATCACGTTGGTTCGACGCGATGGCGTGCGGCGTTCGGCTGTTCCTCTGGCTTCTGTCTGAAGCCGTCTCTTCGCGCCCGCGCGGCGCTCGTCATTTCCCGGTCGAAATAAACCGTTGCACTTCAGCGGGTGCCGTTACACGCGCATCGTCAGCCTCGTGTCGCCCTCGCGCATTAAACCGGTAACGCCGCATCCGGTGTTCAACCTAAGAGGGAAATCATGAACAGAAGCTTTCGCCTGCTGCTTGCCAACACCGTTCTGATCGCCGCGGGTGCCGCCGCGATCGCCTCGGCTTCGGCCGCGGAAGTCATCATCGTCGCGCCGTCCGCGCCGCCCGTCGAACGCTTCGAAACGGTGCCCGCGGCGCGCGCCGGCTATGTGTGGGATCACGGTCACTGGCGCTGGGATCACGGCCGCTACGTGTGGGTCGCCGGGCACTGGCAGGCCGAGCGCGTCGGCTATCACTGGATGCCCGGCCACTGGATCGAGCATGGTCCGAACTATCGCTGGGTACCGGGACACTGGGCTTGATGCGGCCGTCGATCGTGCTTGCGACTCGCCGCGCGTGGTCGTCTACTGACGCGGCGAGCCGGAAGCATCCGTCGTGATGTCGTCTGCGGCATTACCGGCGGGCGGCTCGCCGTCGACGCTTCCCGCTTCCGGCACCTCGACCTCGGGCACTTCCGGCACCGGCGCGGGCGCCGGTTGCGGCAGCGGCGCCATGTAGCGCTCGGCGAGCGACTCATAAAGCGGCGGTGCGAACAGGCGCGACACGCGGCTCGCGATCAACGCGGTGGCCATCAGCGAAATCACGAGCGCGTGACCGTCGATCATCTCCATCACGATCACGAACGACGTGATCGGCGACTGTGTGACCGCGGCCAGATAGCCGACCATCGCGAGCGCGATCAGCATCGGCAACTGCATCGAATCGAACACCATGTGCAGCAGATTGCCGAAGCCCGCGCCGATCGACAGCGACGGCGCGAAGATGCCACCCGGAATGCCGGGCAGGTACGAGCCGACCATCGCGATCATCTTCAGGAACGGATAGAACACCGACAACTGCCCGTGTCCCTCCAGCAGGCCACGCGCTTCGGTATAGCCGCTGCCGAACGTCGTGCCGCCCGCGATCACGCCGACCACGGCGATTGCGAAGCCGCACAGCGCGGCGAACACGACCGGCCGCTCGCCGTGCAACTGACGCAGCGGCGCCGGAATCCAGCGCGCGGTGTTGAGCAGCAGCCAGCCGAAAATGCCGCCCGCGATGCCCGTGACGATTGCGGTGAGCACCACCGCGACGGCGAGCAGATCGGGGAAATGCGCGCCGATCCTGATCGTGCCGAAATACGTGTAGTTGCCGTTCAGGCCCAGCGCGACTACACCCGCAACGACGATCGCGGTGATCAGCACACCGCTCGTGCGCGCCTCGAAGCTGCGCGTCAATTCCTCGATTGCGAACACGACGCCCGCGAGCGGCGTATTGAATGCCGCCGATAAACCCGCTGCCGCGCCCGCCAACGCGAGTTGCCGTTCGATTTGCGCATTCGAGCGCGGATAGAAGCGGCGCAGATTGAACATCAGCGCGGCGCCGACCTGCACGGTCGGTCCTTCACGGCCGATCGTCAAGCCGCCGAGAATCGCGATAAACGATACTCCGATCTTGCCGAGCAGAATTCGCAGCGAGAGCAGCCTCGCGCCGTACCCGCGCTGCTTCGTGTGCAGCGTCGCGATGACCTGCGGGATGCCGCTGCCCTCGGAGCCGCGAAAGAACTTGCGCGTGAGCCAGACCGCGAGCGCCGCGACCACGGGTGTGATCACGAGCGGTGCCCACGGATATCGCTGCCGGACATCGAGAAACGCGTCATAACCCCAGTCGATCAGACGCGCATAGAGCACCGCGACCAGACCGACGGCGATGGCTCCGAGCCAGAAGATGCCGTATTGTCGCCACAGGCGTTTCGCGCGACGCATGACAGCTTGCGAACGGGAAGGGAAGGGCCGGGACATGAATTGGATTCGTGCAAAGGGCCCAGTATAAAACGTGCGGGACAGCCAGAATGCGTGAAAGACTTTTGAAAAAATGAACTACGATGGATTGTCAGGCGTATATCTTTTGTTGTGTATATCTTTTGTGTTGTAATTCGCCGTATTGAAAACCGGACCGGGCACGATGCCCATTTGGCGGGGGGCGGTAATAACGTCGGCTAGAATAGTTTCCACTTCGGAAAACGAAGAGACCCTCAATGAAGCGAATCCTAATCGTCAAGGTCACTTCACTAGGCGATATCGTGCAGGCGCTGCCAGTCGTCGCCGATATCAAACGCGCATTTCCTGGTGTTCAGGTGGATTGGGCGGCGGACGAAGCATTTGCACCGGTCGTGCAGTGGAGCCAGGGCGTCGATCGCGTGCTATGCGCGCCGCTGCGCCGCTTCAAGAAGTCGCGTCGCTGGATCGATCTGAAGGCGATCTGGGCATCGATCGGCGAGCTGCGCGCGTATCACTACGACTACATCATCGATATTCACGGCGTCTACAAGAGCGCGATCATCGCCTTCCTCGCGCGCTCGTCGCGGCGCTTCGGCTATCAGTCTCAGGATCTGGGCGAGCGGGGCGCCGCGTTCGCCTATACCGGGCGTTTCGGTCCACGCCCGCAAGGCAGCGCGTGGCACGGCATGCGCATCAGCGCTAGCGAGGCGCTCGGCTACGAAGTGGAAGGCCCGCCCATCTACGACCTGCGGCTACCCGCAGTCGTCCCGCAGCCGTTCGCGACGCAGGACGCGCCTGTCGCGGCGCTCTTTCATGCCACCTCGAAAGCCGAGAAGAAATGGCCGCTCACCCATTGGGCGGCTGTCGGGCGCGAGTTGAGCGAGCGCGGGTTTCGTGTGGTTCTGCCGTGGGGTTCGGACGGTGAGCTTGCCGAAGCCGTGCAGATCTCGGCACAGGTGCCGGGCGCGACCGTGCTGCCGCAAATGAGCGTGACCGAAGTCGCGCAGATGATCGATGCGTGCTCGCTCGTGGTCGGTACCGATACGGGCTTCGTGCACCTCGCGCATGCGCTGCAGAAGCGCACCGTGATGATCTTCGTCGCGACGTCGCCATCGCATTGCGGCGTCGAGACGCCGTATCGCTCGACCTCGATCGGTGACGGTCGCTCGGTACCGCCCATTAGCGCGGCGCTCGAAGCGATCGACTATGTACACGCGGGGGAGCCGGTCCTCGCTATGCAGCACGGATCGGCCGCCGCCTGAGTTCACGCAATCGTTTGCGCAAAAGAAAAAGAGGCGCGACGCGGAGTCCACCCCTGCGGGCGGGGACTGCATCGTCGCGCCTCGAAGAACGCCCGTGTCGGGGAACAGCGGGCGGAGAGGAATCGATTACACGTCTGTTAAAACTGTCGCTTTTCGTTGGGCGCCGCAGTGTCCGATGCGAGCACGCCAAGGCGGCCAGCGGGTAGGTCGCGGTGCATCGAGGCTCGCGCGGCGCGCGTTGAACCGCTCGATTGCGGCGACGCTGGCGCGGCCAGCAAGGCTTCTATCGCGACAGTGCGCTCAACGGAGTATAGGCGGTGTTTTTCGCCAGGGCGGCGTGATCAGGCGATAGCGGGGCAGGTCGTTCGAACACGCCGGTCCACCGCGCCGATCCTGTAACAGCCGGGTGATCTTCCCTTACAAATGGCAACGTTCGCCGGGGCGCGCGTCGTGTCCAATCGGGTCATTCGGGGTTTGCGCTCGAATCAATCCGACTCGATGGAGAACAACATGAAACGCTTGATCCTGACTCTCGTGGCCGGCGCACTGCTGGCATCGGCGCTCGGCGGTTGCGTCATTGCGCCGGCGCCGGGCTACTACTACGGCGGCGGTGGCTACTACCATCACGGCTACTACCGCTAAGCCGCGCTCGAGCTCCTCGATCCACTGGCCTCAGGCGACCAGCATTTCGAATGCGACCACCGCGGCAATAGCCGCGGCGTTCGCGGCCAGCGCCTCGACGACGATGGATTTCCATGACGCCGGACGGAAGCGCAGCGCGAGCAGCAGCGAGCCGAGCAAGGCCAGCGCGATGATCATCACGATATCGGCATTGTGAAGATGGACGTTCATGCGAGTCTCCCTGTTTTTTATAGGGTTATGTCAGGGAGTATAGGCAAGTCAAAAAGACGCGCAAGGCGGGGGATTACCCGGGCCGCCGAGCGGAAATGTCGAAGCAATAATGCCCGTTGCATACTGGCGCAGACGCGTAAAAACTGCGCGTGAGCGGCATCGGTCGAACTTCGGCAAACGCGAATCGACGCAAGCGTGGTTGCGTCGATTCGCATTGCATCACTTCATCAGACTCGCGTCACGCGTCTCGCGCATGCACAGCACGCCGACGAGACTCACGGCCGCCGCGACCGACACATATGCGCCGACCCACGGCAAGCCGCCATGCGCGGCCAGCACCTGCGCGATATACGGCGCGACCGACGCGCCGAGAATCCCGCCGAGGTTGTATGCGACGCCGGCGCCCGTATAGCGCACATTGGTCGGAAATAGCTCTGGCAGCAGCGCGCCCATCGGCGCGAACGTCACGCCCATCAGGAACAGCTGGATCACGAGGAACAGCAGCACCAGCAACGGCTCACCGCTGCCGAGCAGCGGCGCCATCGTGAAGCCCGACAGGATCGCCGCGATGATGCCGACGATCAGCACCGGCTTGCGCCCGAAGCGGTCGCTCGCGCGGGCCGACAGCGGCGTCGCGATCGCCATGAACACGACCGCGATGCACAGCAGGCCGAGGAACGTCTGCCGGGGAATATGCAGCGAGCCGACGCCGTACGACAGCGAGAACGTCGTCGCGTTGTAGAACAGCGTGTAGCAGACCACCATCGCGAGCGCGCCGAGCACGGTCGGCACCCAGTGCTGCGAGAACAGCGTCGCGATCGGCACGCGCACACGTTCCTTGCGCTCGATCGCTGCCTGGAACGCGGGCGTCTCGGCGATCTTCAGCCGCACGTACAGGCCGAGCGCGACCAGCACCGAGCTGACGAGGAACGGCACGCGCCAGCCCCAGCTACGGAACTGCTCGTCGGAGAGCGACATGGCGAGCGCGAAGAACAGGCCGTTGGACGCGAGAAAGCCGATCGACGGTCCAAGCTGCGGAAACATGCCGAACCAGCCGCGTTTGCCGGCCGGCGCGTTTTCGGTGGCGAGCAGCGCGGCGCCGCCCCATTCGCCGCCGAGGCCGATACCCTGGCCGAAACGCAGCACGCACAGCAGGATCGGCGCGAGGCTGCCGATCGCGTCGTAGCCCGGCACGAAGCCGATCAGCGTGGTCGACAGGCCCATCACGAGCAGCGACGCGACCAGAGTCGACTTGCGGCCGATGCGATCGCCGAAGTGGCCGAACAGGAACGAGCCGATCGGTCGTGCGACGAACGCGATGCCGAACGTGACGAATGCCGACAGCGCTTGCGCGGTGGCCGAGCCATGCGGGAAGAACACCGGTCCGATCACGAGCGCCGCGGCGGTCGCGTAGACATAGAAATCGTAGAACTCGATCGCGGTGCCGATGAAGCTCGCAAAGATGATCCGCGCGCGACTGTTTTGCCCGCTTGCGGGCTGAGCCGCGGAAATCGGCGAAGTGGACATGCAGGGGTCTCCAATTGTAGTGAGGCCGCGGCGCGCCGAGCCTTGCTTCGCAGACAGGCGGCGCGCGAGGGCGGCATCCTCGTTGAGGTATAGGTTTGGGCGCCGCACGCGGGTGGCGCCGCGGCACTGCAGTCGGCTCATGCGCCGCGCCGACGGGTGTGCGGGCGGCGTGAGCCATGCCGGAAGGCTCCGGCGCGGGAATCGGAAAATTATAGCGAGCGCGCTCGTCGCGCAGCAATGGCGGCGTAAGCTTGCGCGGCAACGAGGGGTGCGTTGAGAGCTATGCGCAATGACTCGAGCAGGTCACCTGTGGCCTGCCCGATGCGGTGATGCGCGAGATGGCGCGTGTCAGCGCGCACGCGCCAAGGACGCTCATTCGTACGTTTCCGCTTGCGGCGAGGCGAGCTCGCGCAACTGGAACTTGCCGTTGTCGTTGAACAGCCAGTCTTCGAACAGCTCGAGCTGGCCGCGGCCGTTCAGCAGCTTGCCGGGCGGTAGCGGCAGCGGCGCCGAGCGGCGCAGCGACGCGAGCGCGGTGCTTTCGGCTTCGTCGTCGCCGTTGGTGCGATACACCGACGACTGGACGATGCGTCCATCACGATCGACCGTGAACGACACCACCACCAGCGAGCGCAGCATCGGCTGAGGCCTGCCCTGGAGCACATACGACGGATTGCGCTCGACGATTCGTCGCGCGACCGCGTCGCGATATTGATCGAGCGTCGCGCTGTTGATCGCGGCGACCGGTGTGCTGACGGTTTCGTGCGGCGTCAGCGGAGTGATCGTGCAACCGGCCACGGCAACGACACCAAGCGCGGCGAGCAACAGCCGATGCCTGGGTGCTGCGGTGAAGAAGTGCGGGGCCACACGGGGAACAGAACGGGGAGAAGTGCGCGAGAGCATCGTCGACGAACCGCGAGGAGAACCTGATTGAATGGTAGTCAAAAACCGGCGGGATTCAATTGGCGTTCGCCCGCTGAATGTCGTTGCGCATGTGCCGCTGCCGCGCTTTGCTTTCCGATGCAATGGCCGGAAATCTGCACGCGTTGGTCGGCGGGCGAAACCCGCCTACACTCTGGCGGCCTCATGCTAAGGCATCGGTGGAAGTCTTTTCAGCCCGCTTCTCGCGGGCTTTCTTTTACCTGCGATTCGCCAATTGCACGCGGCAACAAAAAAGGCGAACCCGCCAAACGGGTCCGCCTCTTCGCTCTCGGTTCAATCAGCCACGCCGCAAGCCCAGGCTCACGGCGCTGCCCAATCATCGATTACTTCAACGCCGCACGCGCTGCCTTCACCGCGGCCAGCACCTGCTCAGGCGCGGTGCCGCCCGGATGATTGCGGCTCGCCACCGAGCCCTCGAGCGTCAGATACGAGAACACGTCGTCGCCGATCAGGTGCGCGACGTTCGGCAGTTCGCTGCGCATTTCGTCGAGCGTCAGGTCCGCGAGGTCGCAGCCGCGGTCGGCGCATACGCGCACCGCGAGCGCGACGGCTTCGTGCGCGTCGCGGAACGGCAGGCCGCGCTTGACCAGATAGTCGGCGAGGTCCGTCGCGGTCGAGAAGCCTTGCAGCGCGGCGTCGCGCATCGCCTGCGGCTTGACCGTGATGCCGGCGACCATTTCAGCGAAGATGCGCAGCGTGTCTGCGACCGTATCGACGGTGTCGAACAGCGGCTCCTTGTCTTCCTGGTTGTCCTTGTTGTACGCGAGCGGCTGGCCCTTCATCAGCGTGAGCAGCGCCATCAGATGACCGTTCACGCGGCCGGTCTTGCCGCGCGCGAGTTCGGGCACGTCCGGGTTCTTCTTCTGCGGCATGATCGACGAGCCGGTGCAGAAACGGTCGGCCAGATCGATGAAGCCGACGCGCGGGCTCATCCACAGCACCAGTTCTTCGGAGAAGCGCGACACGTGTGTCATCACGAGCGCGGAGGCGGCCGTGTATTCGATCGCGAAGTCGCGGTCGGAAACCGCATCCAGCGAATTCGCGCAGATGCCGTCGAAGCCGAGCGTCTTCGCCACGGCGTGACGATCGATCGGATAGCTGGTGCCGGCGAGCGCAGCCGCGCCGAGCGGCAGACGGTTCACGCGCTTGCGGCAGTCGACCATGCGCTCGGCGTCACGCGAGAACATCTCGACGTAGGCGAGCAGGTGATGGCCGAACGTGACCGGCTGCGCGACCTGCAGGTGCGTGAAGCCCGGCATGATGGTCGCGGCGTTCTGCTCCGCGATGTCGAGCAGCGCTATGCGAAGTTCGGTGAGCAGCCCGCCGATGCGGTCGATCTCGCCGCGCAGCCACAGGCGGATGTCGGTCGCGACCTGGTCGTTGCGCGAGCGGCCGGTATGCAGGCGCTTGCCGGCGTCGCCGATCAGCGCGGTCAGGCGCGCTTCGATGTTCAGGTGCACGTCTTCGAGATCGAGCTGCCATTCGAACTCGCCGCGCTCGATTTCTCCCTTGATCTGCGCCATGCCGCGCTGGATCGCGGCGAGGTCGTCGGCGGAAATGATCTTCTGCGCGGCGAGCATCGACGCGTGCGCGAGCGACCCTTCCATGTCGACGAACGCCAGACGCTTGTCGAAGAAGACCGACGACGTATAGCGTTTGACGAGCTCCGACATCGGCTCCGAGAAGCGAGCCGACCAGGCTTCGCCTTTTTTGTGCAGTTGGGACGTCATGGTGTTGAGCGGTAAAAACGAGCGGTGAAGAGGCTGGCGACGCGAGTGCGCGAGTCGTGCAGAAGCGCCGCCGCAGCGAAGAAAGACGGAGATTTTAACACCGGGCGAGGGCGGCCAAGGCGCTGCCGCCCGTCGCGGACCCATTCGCGGGCCCATTCGCGGGCCTATTCGCGCACCAGCACCACCAGCTTCAGATCTTCGCGATGCGCGGGCTTGAAGGTGATCTGGTCATAAACGATGCGCCCGTCGCGCGGATGGTTGAACTCGCGCCTGCCGCCCTCGCGCCCGCCGACGTCCTGCGAGGCCCAGTAGCGCGCGAACTCGTCGCTCGCGGCCGACAGCGAATCGATCAGCCCACGCGTGGGCGCATCGTTCAGATGGCGGATCGAGTCGGCGCGGAATTCGGCGGCAAGCCGTCGCGCGCGCGTTTCCCAATCGACGATCAACGCGCGCGCGGCCGGCTCGGTGAACGTGTAGCGCAGCAGGTTGCGGTCGTGCGCGCCGTCGAGCCAGCCGACGAACAGATCGGCCGCGCGCTCGTTCCACCCGAGCGCATTCCACTGCCGGTCGAGCACGTAGGCCGGCGTGTCGATGAGCTGCACGGTTTGCAGCAGCGTGGCGGGTGCATCGGCGGCGGCGGGATCGGGCTCGGCCGGATCGCGCTGCGCGGCCAGCTCGAACAGATACGCGCGCTCGGCGCGCGACAGCTGCAACGCGACCGCGATGCGCGCGAGCGCATCGGCGGAAGCGGACACCGGCCGGCCCTGCTCGATCCACGTGTACCAGGTCGGGCTCACGCCGCATAACTGCGCGACTTCCTCGCGCCGCAGACCGGGCGTGCGGCGGCGCGGCCCTGGCGGCAGACCGACCGCCTGCGGCGACAGCCGCTCGCGATGGGCGCGGATGAAGTCGCCGAGCGCGCGCGCCGGCGTGGCGTCGAGCGGCGGCGGGTGATCGGCGGAGGACGGCGTCGTCATGCTATCGGCTGCGCGTGGAGGGGAGTAATAGAGATACCAGAATAATTGCCGAACTTGTACTGGTACATGGCGGGCTCTATTGTAGCGGCTGAATTCGCGCAACGCGTTGTTCGCCATCTCGACGCGCAATGAAAAAAGCCGGGTGTGGCCTGCGTCGGCCAACACCCGGCTTTTGCTTGCTTCAGCGTCGAGCTCAACCGGTATTGCGCAACCCCGCCGCGATCCCGTTGATGCACAAATGAATGCCGCGCCGCACGCGCGCATTGGTGTCGCCCGCGCGATAGCGTTTGAGCAGTTCGACCTGCAGGTGATTGAGCGGGTCGAGGTACGGGAAGCGGTTCTTGATCGAGCGCGCGAGCAGCGGATTCTCGGCGAGCCGCTCGCTCTTGCCGGTGATCTCCGACAATACCTTCGACGTGCGTTCCCACTCGGCAACGATGCGCTCGAACACGTGCTTGCGCAGCTTCTTGTCGGTCACGAGCGCCGCATAGCGCGACGCGACCGCGAGGTCGGTCTTCGCGATGACCATGTCCATGTTCGACATCAGGTTTGCAAAGAACGGCCAGCTCTTGTGCATCTTCTTCAGCAGCGCGAGGCGGCGCGCGCGTTCCGCGTCCGACGGCGCGCTGTCCAGATGCTCGGTGACCGCGCTGCCGAAGCCGTACCAGCCGGTCAGCAGCAGCCGGCATTGGCCCCACGAGAAGCCCCAAGGGATCGCGCGCAGATCCTCGATCTTGCGCTGCTTGGGGTCCTGCAGCTTGCGCGACGCGGGGCGGCTGCCGATGTTCAGCTCGGCGATCTCCGCGATCGGCGTCGACTCGAAGAAATACTCCTTGAAGCCCGGGGTTTCGTAGACGAGCGCGCGATACGTGGCCATCGCCGTATCGGACAGCTGCTGCATCGTTTCCTCGTACACCGGCAGCTCGGCCAACGTGTGGTCGTGCGGCAGCAGCGACGCTTCGAGCGTCGCGGCCACGACGGTTTCCAGATTGCGCCGGCCGATTTCCGGATTCGCGAACTTGCTCGCGATCACTTCGCCCTGCTCGGTCAATCGGATCTGACCGTCGACGGTGCCCGGCGGCTGCGACAGGATCGCCTGATAGGTCGGGCCGCCGCCGCGGCCGACGGTGCCGCCGCGTCCATGGAACAGACGCAGCTTCACCCCGCGTTCGTTGAACAGCGACACGAGCGCCAGCTCCGCGCGATACAGCTCCCAGTTCGACGTCAGGAAGCCGCCGTCCTTGTTGCTGTCCGAGTAGCCGAGCATCACTTCCTGCTCGTTGCCCTGATGTTCGATCAGCGTGCCGATGCCCGGCAGCGCGAACAGATCGCGCATGATGTGCGGCGCATTGCGCAGATCGGGGATCGTCTCGAACAGCGGGATCACCATCAGGCCCGCGCGCGCGGGGTCGTGCTCGTCGCCGAGACGCCCGCGCAACAGGCCGGTTTCCTTCTGCAGCAGCATCACCTCGACCAGATCGGAAACGGTCTCCGTGTGCGAAATGATGTAGTTGCGCACCGCGCGCGCGCCGAATTTTTCGCGCGTGAGGCGCGCTTCCTCGAGCACCGCGAGCTCGCTCTTCACGAGGTCGGAGTACTCGGCGTAGGGCACGCGCAGCGCGCGCGGCTGCGCGAGTTCGGCGAGCAGCACGTTCAGCTTGTCCGCTTCGGGGAGCGCCGCGTAATCGTCTTCGACGCCCGCGCGCTTGAGCAGCTCGGCGATCACCGCTTCGTGGATGTCGGAGCTTTGCCGCAGATCGATGCTCGCGAGATGGAAGCCGAACACTTCGGCCGCGCGCGCGAGCGGTGCGAGACGGGGCGCGGCGAGCGGCGCGCCGTGATGCTCGGCCAGCGAATCGATCAGCACGTGCAGGTCGCGCACGAAGTCGGCGGCGTCGTCGTAGGGGGTCGCGCGAATCGGCGCGACGCCGCGGCCGGCGCTGCGCAGCGGCACGCTGCCTTCGCCGAGGCGCACGCGCGCGCTCGCCGCGAGCCGCGTGTAGATGCCGATCAGCGCGCGACGATACGGCTCGTCGGTGCGATGCGGCGAGTGGTCGGGCGAGATGTTCGCAAGCTCGTTGAGCGCATCGCTCGTGCCGACGAGCACATTCGACATCGATAGCTCCTCGCCGAGCTTGTGCACCTGCACCAGGTAGTGCTCGAAGATCACCGCGGCCTGACGGGTGATCGCGTTTTCGAGCGTTTCGGCGGTGACGTTCGGATTACCGTCGCGATCGCCGCCGATCCAGCTGCCCATCTGGAAGAACGGCGGCAGGCGCGCTTCGAGGCCATGCTCCTTCAGCGCCTCCTCGATGTCGGCGTACAGCGCCGGCACTTCTTCGAGGAAGGTGCTGCGGTAGTACGACAGCGCGTTTTCGATTTCGTCGGCGACCGTCAGACGCGCGTCGCGCAGCATCCGCGTTTGCCACAGCGACGTGACGCGCGCGCGCAGCATCGCTTCGTTGTGCGCGCGCTCGCGATTCGTCAGCGGCTGGTCGCGCTCGGCGAGCAGCCGCGCGATGTCGTGCTGCGCGTCGAGAATGCTCTTGCGCTGCACCTCGGTCGGGTGCGCGGTCAGCACCGGCATGATCAGCGCGTGATCGAAAAACCGCTGCAGCACCGGCGTCGCGGCGGCACCGGCCGCGACGAGCCGCTCGAGCGCATGCGCGATCGTGCCCGGCTGCGAGGCCGAGCCCGCGAGAGCGTGAATGCGGTGACGACGGTTGCGGTGGCGGTCCTCGGCGATGTTCGCGAGATGCGAAAAATAGCTGAACGCGCGCACGACGCTGACGGTCTGCTCCGGCGTCAGCGAGCGCAGCTTCTTGTCGAGCGTCTGCGCGGCGGCGCTATCGTCCTCGCGACGGAAGCGCACCGCGTTCTGCCGGATCGTTTCGACGACGTCGAATACGGCGTCGCCTTCCTGCTCGCGCAGCACGTCGCCGAGCAGCCGGCCGAGATAGCGGATGTCCTGGAACAGCGGGTGGTCCTTGTCCTCGCGCGTGCGGCCGCCGTTCTTCACGGTGGGCGCGGCGGCGGGCTCAGCTTGCGACACGGCCTCGAGCTTTTCCGTTTTAGCGGCGCGCGGGGGTGTCGCGTCGCCGTCGATCTTGATCTTGACCTTGGCCGGCTTGCTGGCGGTGGCCGAAGTCGCGGCTTTTTCGGCCTTGCCGGATTTCGTTGCTTTGGGCGCCTTGTCCTGCTTGACGGGCACAGAGGTTTGCGAGGCCTTCGAGGCCTTGGCGGCTTGCGCGGCAGCGTTGGACAGGACGTCGGGCGCCGCGGCGTCGGCCGGGCGAGCGGTGGGCGAGGCAGTGTTGCGGCGGGCGGGGCGCGCCGATCCGGAAGACGTCACGATGAGTTTCCTCGGGAAAGCCAGGGTCTGGTGATTGATGAACTGCGACTGCGGAACTGCAACCAGCAAGTACAACGTGAACTGCATGCAACAGGGACTGCGCAACGGACTACAAGACAGACTGCTAACGCGACTGCAACAAAGACTTGAGACGGCTGACTGCAAACGGCGACTGCCGACCCGCTACGAAGCGAGCCGCGCGTGCCGCACCGCGTGCGAGGAACCACGCAAGCGCTGCCGATCGCGCGACGCCGACGAGGGAGAAGGGAGCCACGGGCTGCCAGCCCGCGAAGAGACTGAACACGCGGCACGCATTGCCGCAGCGTGTTCGCCGCATTGCATCATCCCGCATGCCGCCGCGCGGCGCGCGAACGACCGTGCGTGACAACGCTGAATGGGGGCCTTCGCGCGCGGCGCGAAGCCCGTCTCCTCCGTCGATACCGCTTGCGCACAGCGCCCCGCGGTGCGTTGGAACCCAAGGGCACAAATAAGGGCGCGTGCTAACATTGATTGTTATTCGATCCCGACATCAAGCAGCAAGCTAATGAACACCGAGACGTTTTCCACGCCACCCCACACGCTTGTGATTGCGTCGCGAGAGAGCCGTCTTGCCATGTGGCAAGCCGAGCACGTGCGATGTGCGCTGCACAAATTATATCCATCTTGTGACGTAAAAATCCTCGGAATGACAACACGTGGTGATCAGATTCTCGATCGCACGCTGTCGAAGGTTGGTGGTAAGGGGCTCTTCGTGAAAGAGCTCGAAGCCGCGCTCGCCGATGGCCGCGCCGACCTTGCGGTGCATTCGCTGAAAGACGTGCCGATGGAGTTGCCCGCCGGTTTCGCGCTATCCACCATCATGGAGCGCGAGGACCCGCGCGACGCGCTCGTGTCCAATCAGTACGACTCGCTCGCCGCGCTGCCGGCCGGTGCCGTGGTCGGCACCTCGAGCCTGCGCCGTGAAGCGATGCTGCGCATGCGCTATCCGCATCTCGACGTGCGGCCGTTGCGCGGCAATCTCGATACCCGACTCGCCAAGCTCGATCGCGGCGACTACGCGGCGATCATTCTGGCCGCGGCAGGGCTGAAGCGTCTCGGTCTCGCCGAGCGCATCCGCGCGCTGCTCGATCCCGAGGATAGTCTGCCCGCGGCGGGCCAAGGCGCGCTCGGCATCGAAATTCGCGCCGATCGCGCGGACCTCGCCGCATGGCTCGCGCCGCTGCATCATCAGCACACCGCGGCGGCCGTCGAAGCGGAGCGGATGGTGTCGCGCGCGCTCGGCGGCAGCTGCGAGGTGCCGCTCGCCGCCTACGCAACCTGGGGCGACGGCGCGCTGCATCTGCGCGGCATCGTCGCGACGCCGGACGGCCAGCGCGTACTGAGCGCGCAGGCGTCGGCGCCGGCGCCCACCATCGAACGCGCGCTCGCGCTCGGCGAGGAAGTGGCGCAGTCGCTCGCGCAGCAAGGCGCACTCGAGATCGTCCGCGCGCTCAGCATCGCGAGCGGTCCCGCGGCCGCGCCCGGCGCGGCGGCCAGCGAGTGATGGCCGCCGGCACGCCCGGGAAGGCGCCGTTCACGGTCGTGATCACGCGGCCGGCCGGCCAGTCGAGCGAACTCGTCGAACGGCTCGAAGCAGCCGGACTCGCGTCGCTCGACTTCCCGCTGATCGACATCGCGCCCGTCATCGACGACGCGCCGTTGTGTGCCGCGCTCGCGTCACTCGAACGCTACGCGCTGGTCGTGTTCGTGTCGCCGAACGCGGTCGATCACGCGTTCGCGCGCCATCACGATATCTGGCCGCACGCGCTGCCGGTCGGCGTGGTCGGTCCGGGCAGCGTGCTTGCGCTCGCGCGCCACGGCGTCAGCGCGCCGGAGCATCGCGTGATCAGCCCCGCGGCGGGTGCCGACGACGAATCGACGAGCTTCGACTCCGAGGGCCTGTTTGCGGCGATCGAGGCGCAACTCGGCGCCGCGGGCCTCGAAGGCAAGCGCGTGCTGATCGTGCGCGGCGACGGTGGCCGCGAATGGCTCAGCGAGCGCCTGCGTGAAGCTGGCGCCGAAGTCGACACGGTCGCCGCGTACCGGCGCATCGTGCCGGAGCCGTCGATCGGCGCCTGGGCGCGCGTGCACGAACTGCTCGCGGGCGCGCCGCACGCATGGCTTCTGACCAGCTCCGAAGGCGTACGCAATCTGCAGGAACTCGCGCACGAGCATCTAACCGCCGGCGAGATCGAGCAGCTCAAACACGCGCCGCTCGTCACGCCGCATCCCCGCATCGCGCAGACCGCGCGGGCATTGGGTTTTGATAGGATTACGGTGTCCGGCGCGGGCGACGAGCGCATAGTCCGCGCCCTCGTGGCCGCGGCCGCCGTGCCTCCCGTCGTCCAACCGGTATCGTCCAACCCGGCTCAACCACGCATGACTGAAACGAACGCATCCACGAACGCCTCACCTCAGCCACCGGCAAGCACCGCCTTGCCGCCGAATCAACCTTTCACGCCGTACGAAGCGCAAAAGCGCCGCAGCACGAGCGGACCGCTGCTGTGGCTTGTCATCGTGGTGATCGCATGCGCGGTGGGCGTGGGCGGCTTCGCGATGAACCGCAAGCTGGTGCGCACCGAGCAGGAGCTCGCGCAGCGCCAGCAGGCCAACGACACGCAGACCAACGAGCTGCGCATCAAGATCGACCAGGCGCTCGCCACCGTGCATCAATCGGACGCGCAGGTCGCGCAGCTCGAAGGCAAGCTCGCCGATGCGCAGGCCGCGCAGCAGGCGCTGCAACAGCAGTACGCGGATCTCGCGCGCAATCGCGACGATTGGACGCTCGCCGAAGTCGGGCAGATGCTGTCGGCGGCCAGCCAGCAGTTGCAGCTGACCGGCAATACTCAGCTCGCGCTGTTCGCATTGCAAAGCGCCGATACGCGCCTCGCGGCGTCCGATAGCCCGCAGGCGCTCGCCGTGCGCAAGGCGATCGCGCAAGACATCGACAAGCTGAAGGCCGCTCCGTCCACCGATCTGACCGGCCTCGCGATCAAACTCGACAACGCGATCGATCACGTGAGCGGCCTGCCGCTGTCGGGTGAAGCACCGATTCCGCGTGCCACGCCGCACGCGGCCACATGGGCCGACACCGCGAAGGTGGCGGCGGCCACAGGCAAGCCGCGCTGGGAAGTGTGGATCGACGAGGTCACGCACGGCATCGGCGAACAGCTGTCGAGCCTCGTGCAGGTGCGCCGTATCGATAACGCCGACGCGATGCTGGTTACGCCGGATCAAGGCTACTTCGTGCGCCAGAACCTGAAGCTGCGTCTGCTATCGGCGCGTCTCGCGCTGCTGTCGCGCAACCAGACCACGCTGAAGTCCGACCTGGAGGCGGCGCAGTCCGCGTTGACGCGCTACTTCGACACTTCATCGAAAGACACGCAGATGGTCATCGATCTCGTCAAGCAGGTGGACGCCGGTTCGGCCGCGGTCGAGCTGCCGAACCTCGATACGAGCCTGCAGGCCGTCAATCAATACCGGAACCGGGGTTAATCATGGCGATCCGGGGACTTCTGTGGCTCGCGGCGCTGTTCGCCGTCGCGGTCATGCTCGCGGTGGGCGGCCGCTTCGACGCGGGGCAGGTGCTGCTGATCTATCCGCCGTACCGCGTCGACATGTCGCTGAATCTGTTCATCGTCGGGCTGGTGGTGCTGTTCATCCTGCTCTACGCGCTGTTGCGCATCATCCGCAATATCTGGCGCATGCCGCAGCGCGTCGCCGCGTACCGGGCGCGCGCGCGTGTCGCGAAGGCGCACGCGGCGTTGCGCGACGCGATCGGCAATCTGTACGCGGGACGTTTCTCGCGCGCGGAAAAGGCTGCCAAGGACGCGCTCACGAATGGCGACAACAAGGGCGCGGCCGGTTTGATCGCGGCGACCGCCGCGCATCGCATGCATGAGTACGGGCGGCGCGACGAATGGCTCGCGCAGATCGACGAAGCCGAGTGGCAGGACGCGCGCCTGATGGCCACCGCCGACATGCGCGCCGACGGCCGCGACGCCGACGGAGCGCTCCATGCGCTGACCGAGATGCAATCGCAAGGGGCGCGGCGTATCCACGCGCAGCAGATCATGCTGCGTGCGCAGCAGCAATTGAAGAACTGGGGCGAAGTGCTGAAGCTCGTCAAGACGCTGGAGAAGCGCGAGGCGATCCATCCGGCGGTCGCGGTGCGGCTGCGTCAACTGGCGGCGGAAAATTTGCTGCGCGACCGTCGCCACAACGCTGAGGCGCTGCTCGAATTGTGGCATTCGCTGTCGGCGACCGAGCGTCATTCGCCGCGCCTCGCCGATACCGCCGCCGAACTGCTGGTTGCGCTGAATCGTCCGCAGGAGGCGCGCAAGATCGTCGAGGAAGCGCTTGCGCAGAACTGGGATGCGCGCCTGTTGCGCCGCTATCCGGACACGGCCGGCGGCGATGCGTTGCCGCTGATCCAGAAGGCCGAGGCGTGGCAGAAGGATCGGCCGGAAGACGCGGACCTGATGTTCGCGCTGGGGCGTCTGTGCCTGCATCAGCAGTTGTGGGGCAAGGCGCAGTCGTTCCTCGAACGCGCGCTGAAGCTTGCCGACAACGAGACGCTGAAGATCCGTTCGCATCGCGCGCTCGCGCGTCTGCACGAGCAGCTTGGAGACACCGA
Organism: Paraburkholderia sp. BR13439; assembly: GCF_040948805.1. Lineage (NCBI taxonomy): Bacteria > Pseudomonadati > Pseudomonadota > Betaproteobacteria > Burkholderiales > Burkholderiaceae > Paraburkholderia > Paraburkholderia sp. BR13439. Next base: position 198,121 of record NZ_JBFPKN010000006.1, read on the forward strand.
CAAGGCGAGCGAGCACTATCGCGAGAGTGCGTTGGCGATGAACGTGACGTGAGTTAAGCCTCTTTAGCCGCTACCGGATGGCCGCAGTCTCGCGCTGCGGCCATTTGTTTTTCCGGCGCCGCTGTCCGCCTCGAATCGGCGGGACTGCGCTTTGCTTCACACCTCACTGGATGCGCAACCTGGGAGGTGTTCAAAGTGGCCAGCGACGCTATGACGGTGCAAACCGACACCCGCAGCGGCGACGTCGAGCGCGAGGGCGTCGTCGTCATTACAGGGGCAAGTGCCGGCGTGGGGCGCGCCACCGCGTCCGAGTTCGCGCGGCAGGGCTATGACGTTGGGCTGATCGCGCGCGAGCCGCGACGGCTCGCGCGTGCCGCCGAGGAGATCGCCGCGACCTATGGCGTGCGCGCACTCGCGTTGCCCGCCGACGTCGCCGATGCAGATGCGATCGAGCGCGCCGCGCAGCGCGTGAATCGCGAGCTGGGCGGCATCGACGTGTGGGTCAACGTCGCGATGGCGACCGCGTTTGCGCCGGTGTCCGCGCTCAGTGCGCGCGATGTCGAACGCGGCACGCAGGTGACCTATCTGGGGCAGGTCAACGGCATGCTCGCGGCGCTTCCCGTGATGCGCGCGAGCGGGCACGGGACGATCGTCAATGTCGGCTCGGCGCTCGGGTACCGGTCGGTGCCGTTGCAGTCGATCTATTGCGGCGCGAAGTTCGCCGTGCGCGGCTTTACCGATTCATTGCGTTCCGAGTTGCTGCACGACGGGGTCGATATCCATCTGACGATGGTCGATCTGCCCGCGGTCAATACCCCGCAATTCGACTGGGCGCTCAATCGCACGGGGCGCAGGGCGCGGCCGGTGGCACCGGTGTTTCAGCCGGAAGTGGCGGCGCGGGCGATCTACTTTGCAGCCACTCATCGGCGGCGGCAGGTGTGGGTCGGGTGGTCGACGGTCAAGGCGATCCTCGCGAACCGGATCGCGCCGACGCTGCTCGACCACTATCTCGCGCGTGCGGGTTACGATGGGCAACTGACCGATGAACCGTTGCCCGCCGATGCGCCCGCGAATCTCTACGAGCCGGTGCCCGGCCACTACACCGCGCATGGCCGCTTTGACGATGAAGCGCGCGCGTACTGCTGGGAGCTGTTTACCGATCGGCATCGCAACGCGGTGTATGGCGCGGCGGTGCTGGCGCTGGCAGGGGGCGTCGGGTGGCTGCTGAGGCGCAAACGGCTTTTATACGCAATCGGTGTGCCTCCTCCCTGTCGCCGATGAAAGGTCTGGACTATCCTACGAATGACAGTGCCGCCCACAATCCGTGGCGCGGCGTCCTCGACTGCGAACATTCCAAAAATGGAAGCGGACAGGCCAGTTCCTCACAAAGAGCAGACCACTGCAAGCAGCGCGCACCGCTGGATGCGCTGGCTGCCGGGACTGACGGTGCTCAAGGCGTACCGCTTGAGCTGGCTGCCGAGCGATCTGACGGCCGGACTGGTACTGACCACGATGCTGGTACCAGTCGGGATCGCTTACGCGGAGGCATCGGGGGTCCCCGGCGTGTTCGGCCTCTACGCGACGATCGTCCCGTTGTTGGCGTACGCGCTGTTCGGCCCGAGCCGGATTCTCGTGCTCGGCCCCGACTCCGCGCTTGCGGCTCCGATTCTGGCGGTCGTCGTGCAAGTGGCGGCGGGCGACCCGTCGCGCGCGATTGCGGCGGCCAGCATGATGGCGATCGTGTCCGGCGTGTTCTGTATCGTGATGGGCTTGCTGCGGCTGGGATTCATCACAGAATTGCTGTCTAAGCCCATTCGATACGGCTATATGAACGGCATCGCGTTCGCCGTGCTGATCAGTCAGTTGCCCAAATTGTTTGCCATTTCGATCGAAGAGCGCGGGCCCTTGCGGGACATCGTGAGCCTCGTGCGGGCCATCGCCGATGGCAAATCCAACTGGTACAGCTTCGCGATAGGCGCGGGAAGCCTCGTGCTGATCCTGTTTCTCAAGCGCTTCGAGAAGCTGCCGGGCATCCTGATCGCCGTGATCGTCGCGACGTTATGCGTGAGCGCATTGCACCTCGATAGCGTCGGCGTGAGAGTGCTCGGCAAGATCCCTCAAGGCCTGCCGACCTTTGCGCTACCGTGGCTCACCGACGCCGATCTGGTAAAGATACTGCTCGGCGGCTGCGCGGTCGCGCTGATTTCGTTCGCGGATACCAGCGTGCTGTCGCGGACTTTCGCGGCACGTTTTCGCAGCCGCGTCGACCCCAATCAGGAGATGGTCGGGCTCGGCGTGGCCAATCTCGCGGCCGGCCTGTTCCACGGTTTCCCGATCAGCAGCAGTTCGTCGCGCACGCCGGTCGCCGAGGCGGCGGGCGCGAAGACGCAACTGACGGGCGTCGTCGGCGCGCTGGCGGTCGCGGCGCTGCTGTTGGTCGCGCCCAACCTGATGCACTACCTGCCCAACAGCGCGCTCGCCGCGGTTGTCATCGCGGCGGCGATCGGCCTGTTCGAGATCACGGACCTGAAGCGGATTTTCCGCATCCAGCAATGGGAGTTCTGGCTGTCGATGGCCTGCTTTGCCGGCGTCGCGGTGTTCGGCGCGATTCCAGGCATCGGCTTCGCGGTGGTGATCGCGATTATCGAGTTTCTGTGGGACGGCTGGCGACCACACTACGCGGTGCTCGGTCGCGTCGAGGGTTTGCGCGGCTATCACGACCTGGAGCGTTACCCGCACGCGGAGCGAATCCCCGGACTCGTGCTGTTTCGCTGGGATGCACCGCTGTTCTTTGCGAATGCCGAGCAGTTTCAGGAGCGCCTGCTCGAAGCCGTCGCCGACTCGCCGGCACCCGTCAAGCGCGTGGTGGTGGCGGCCGAACCGGTGACGAGCGTGGACGTCACCTCGGCCGACATGCTGCGGGAGTTGACGCGCTCGCTCGACGAGCGCGGAATTGCACTGCACTTTGCGGAGATGAAAGATCCGGTTCGCGACAAGCTCAGGCGCTTCGAGCTGACCGATCTGATCGGGGATGCGCGCTTTCATCCTACGGTCAGTAGCGCGGTTGATAACTATGTCGAGACGGTTGGGGAGGAATAGTTTTCGGAGCTGAGGCTAGATCACCGGGGAACGGGTTTGTGCCTGGCGTTTGCTTTTGAAATGGCTGTGAAAACGGTTTGGGACCGCGCCAGTTCACTCCTGTTCTTGGTCATCCCGCGACGCCCTTTGCCACCATCTGTTCACGACGGATTCTGTTCACGGTGGCGCGGTCGCAGCGCGGAATAGTCACGATCAAAATGAACGTCCATCAGGACCGGCGTTTTGGATTCGTCGGGCGCCGGGTCCTTTGGGTCGGGGTCCCCGAAAGCAAACTCGACGTCCACCGGAAATCGGCTGGTTGGCAGGTCTGAGGCACGATAGCGATAGTGATGCAGACGAACCTGCGGCGGTACTGTTCCCATATCGTTGCCGGGCCGCCGCTCGCCATTGCCGTCGATCCAGTAACCGATATCGACCTGGAGGAGATCTTCCAGTGTCGAGCGGTTAACGTCGGTCAATCGTGGACTGAAGCGGATCGTGAAGTGCATCGCGACTTGCTTCCCTTTTGCGCGGTCGGCGGAGGGGTCGAGCGGATCGGATATCGCAACTACGATGATTTGCGTATCCGGCAAGACCCGATTCACGAAGGAATACTCCGTAACACCCACCACACCGCGCTCAGGCCGCGCCGCAAGAATGCGGCCGAATATCGTATGTGCGGGATCGAAGGGCTGGTCGTCCCGCAGGATCGCCATTGCCGTGGTCAATATTCTGAAGGCCATGTCGCGCTGCTCGTCGGTCACAGTGTCCCTCGTCTCAGTTTCTGGCGCTGACGGTCCTGTGGGCGTCGACGTATTGGGCTGTGCAGGTACTGAGTTTGCGAACGTGAGGATCATCAGGATTCTGCCAATCGGTCTTAACCACCTCCGCGCAAGCGTCGGCATCTTCTTCATGAAGTTGGCTCCTATAGTTAGCTTCGAATTGCGCCATCCTTTGTGCTGTTTCCGCAGAGACATTCAGCAGCTCACAAGAAGGGCTCTGTCCATGGCGTCGCGGTTTCAGCGCGGAATAGTCACGATTCAGTAGAACGTCCATTAGGACCGGCGTTTTGTGTGTCCGGCGCCGGGTCCTTTGGGTCCGGGTCGCCGAAAGCAAATTCGACGTCCACCGGAAATCGGCTCGTTGGCAGATTCGAAGCACGATAGCGATAGCCATGCAGGCGAACCTGGGGTGGTGCGGTTCCTAGATCATTGCCGGGCCACCGGTTGCCTTGCCCGTCGATCCAGTAGCCGATATCGACCCGGAGGAGGTCTTCCAGCGTCGAGCGGCTGATATCTGTCAATAGTGGATTGAAACGGACGGTGATGGCCGTCACGACTTGCTTCACTTTCGTACGGTCGGCAGAGGGAGCGGCCGGATCGGGTACCACATACAGAATGATTTGCGTCTCCGGCAAAACCGGGTTCACGAAGGAATACTCCATAACACCTACCACACCGCGCTCAGGCCGCGCCGCAAGAATGCGGCCGAATATCGTATGTGCGGGGTCGAAGGGCTGGTCGTCCCGCAGGATTGCCATTGATGTGGTCAATATATTGAATGCCATGTCGCGCTGGGCGTCGGTCACAGTCTGTCCCATCTCAGTTCCTGGCCCCGACGATCCTGAGGGCATCGACATACTGAGCTGTACATGTACCGGGATTGCGAACGAGAGGATCACCAGGATTGCGCCAGTAGGCCTGAACCACTTCCGCGCAAGCGTAGGCGTCTTCTTCATGAAGTTGGCTCCTATAGCCGGTTTCAAATTTCGCCATTTTTTGTGCTGTTTGAGCAGAGACGTTCATCAGGTCACTCAAGACGGGCTTTGTTCACGGCGTCGCGGTTTCAGCGCGGAATAGTCACGATTCAGTAGAACGTCCATTAGGACCGGCGTTTTGTGTGCGTCCTGCGCCGGGTCCTTTGGGTCCGGGTCGCCGAAAGCAAATTCGACGTCCACCGGAAATCGGCTCGTTGGCAGATTCGAAGCACGATAGCGATAGCTATGAAGCCGAATCTGCGGCGGAGCCGTGCCCATATCATTGCCGGGCCGTCGCTCGCCATTGCCGTCGATCCAGTAACCGATATCGACCTGCAGGAGTTCTTCCAGCGTCGAGCGGTTAATGTCGGTCAATAGTGGACTGAAGCGAATCGTGAAGTGGGTCACGACTTGCTTGACTTTCGTGCGGTCGGCGGAGGGAGCAAGCGGATCGGGTACCACATAGAGAATGATTTGCGTCCGCGGGAAAGCCGGATTCACGAAGGAATACTCTGTCCCACCTCCTTTGCCGCGCAGAGGGTCAGCCGCAAGAATGCGGCCGAAAATCGTATGAGCGGGATCGAATGGCTGGTCGTCCCGCAGGATCGCTATTGCAGTGGTCAAAATGCTGAATGCCATATCGCGCTGGGCGTCGGTCACAGTCGGTCTCATCTCAACTCCTGGCCCCGACGATCCTGAGGGCGTCGGTGTACTGAGCTGTGCATGTACCGGGATTGCGAACGAGAGGATCACGAGGATTTTGCCAGTAGGCCTGGACCACTTCCGCGCAGGCATAGGCATCTTCTTCATGAAGTTGGCTCCTATAGCCGGTTTCGAATTGCACCATTTTTTGTGCTGTTTCAGGAGATACGTTCAGCAGGTCACATACCTTCCTTTCGGCAAGCGGGAGATCTCGGCTGAGATACTCCCAACCGGGCATGTCCCGCATGTAAGAGATCAGCCAGTAGTAGTGGAAGACAAGCATCCTGTGCAGACCGATGTGAACGCGGTGATCGTCAGGTAGTGGCGTGTTTCCAGCCGCTGTATAGGCTTCTTTTAGCATCGTCGACCAATACAACCTCTGGACATTCGGCAGGTCTTTGTAGTCGTCTGGAAAGTGCTGAAGCAAAGAAAACATCCAGAAGTACTGTTGGCAGTGGCGAGACTCGTGATACAGCGTGTCGGCAAATGCCTTGAGGCGGTTATCCAGCAAGGTCGGCTGGTGCTTGAGTTCGACGATGTGCGCGATCTCGCTCTCGTTGACGGCGATAAGCCAGTACTTCCCGATGAATGCGGCACTGACGTCCTGTCGCAGGTTGTACTGCGTTGTCCGCTCTGGATCGACTATCACGATCTGTGGCATGCCATCACTAGTTTCCGGACTAGCGGCATCGCGTCGTGGCAATCCAAAGGGCCCGGCACCAAGCGCGTCTTCCAATTTCGGCATGACCGCGTTTTGAATCATTCTTATCGAATCGGCAGTCAACGGCCACGCCACCCCGCCCCAATCGATCCCCTGCAGCGCAGCCTTAATCGCAGCCGCATAAGCCTTGGTCACCGGGTATTCGACACCCTTGCGCATCGATATACCGGCGGGCGTGTCACCCTCGGTCGCACCGTTGACGAAGTGATAAAACCGCAGCCCGAAGTTCATCGGATCGCACGAGACGAATTCGGGTCGTTTATCTTCCGTCGTCGCGCTCTCGTTCGGAGAGGCCACGGCCTTTCCTGCGACCGTGGCACTGCGTTTCTCGGCATTGGGTACAGCGCCAGCGAATGACTCGTTCGCCGCCCTGATCACCGCGCCTCTGCTAACCGCAATCACTTTATCCGGCTCGCTCGCGGCAAGCAGTTCTACCGTCGCGAACGCAAGCATGTTGCTGGTGACGAGACTCGCCTCGCCAAGCGCGTTGGTCACACCCTGAATCAGCCGACCATCGTCGAGCGTGATCCGGTACGGCTGGTTCGGCAGCGCAAAGCCGGAATCGTGTTCGATCAGCACATGATGCGCCGCAAGCCTGCCGGGACTCTCTGGCGTGACGGGCAGACTGACAGGCCGTGCCGCTGGCCCGTCGGTCCGATGACCGCTCGCATGGACCCGATGCTCCCCACCCGTATAGACCTTGTACCCATCCGAATTGATGACCACCTTCGTGTTACCTGCATGCAAGACGATTTCCTTGCTGGCCATCAGATTGATCGAATCGGTTCTACTGATGATACTGACGACGCGTTGCGCGATGACCTCGACGTCGTCGCTTTGCGCGTCGATCTGCACCTTGCCCGATGCGGCCTTGAGCCGGATGCCGAGATGTTGCGCAAAGACCCGCACGCCGTTGACCGCCGACGCCAGCAGCGATTTCACCGCCGCGACACTGACGTGTCCGCCCGCGCTGAGCGCGATGTGTTCGGCACTCGCCACGTGCGTGCTTTGCGCTGCCGTGAGACCGAGACCCGCCGCGCTGGCCAGCACCAGGTCGGGCTGGGTCAGTTGCGGAAAGGGAAGCCCCGTGCTTGCCCTGCCGCCGCGAATCGCGTCGTTCTGCGCCTTGATGGCCTGCGCGACCTCGCTTTGACTGGTCTGCTGTTCCTGTGCCTCGTGCCGCCGCGCGAGACTCGCGAGGTTCTCGTGGGTGTCGCGCGCCTGTGTGAGGCGCGCCACGGTCTCACCGGCATCCTTTGCCGGTGTGCTCGCGCCGTGACGCGCCTCGGTGGTGATCAGCATGCCTCGGTTGGCTCGCGCGACACCCCATGCGTTCGTCGCCAGTTCCCAGCCTTCACCGCGTGCCTGCTGCCGGCCTGCGTCGCGCACTACACGCGTGTTGTAGCCCAGCACGAGGCGCGACTGGGCGTGGTCGCTGGCGATCTGTGCCTGCAGTTGCCCCGGCGTGTCATCCAGTACGACGTGATTGGTCTGGCTCGCACAGCCGGCCTTGAGCTCGCTGCTAAGGATGCCCGAGAGCGCCTGGTTGTCGGGTAGCCTCCAGGGCGGCTGATTCTGGCCGTTGACCATCCGGTCCGACACGTAAGGCTTGTCCGGGTCGCCTTCGTGATAACTGACCGTGACCTCCTGACCGATGCGCGGCGGATAGATCGCACCGAAGCCGTTGCCTTGCCACGGCGACGACACCCGCACCCAGCAACTGGCGCTGTCGTTCTTCGGGGCGAGCCGCTCCCACGCAAAGCGCACCTTCACGCGTGCATATCCATCGACCCATATCGGCTGATCCTCGGGGCCGACCACGATTGCCGTTTCCGCCGCGCAACGCGGCTTTTTCTTCGGACGGTTTTTGAAGAACGTATTGGCGGGTTGGAGCTCGAAGTCGGTCACGCACTGGCGCAGCGCATCGTTCGTGTCCGCGCCGGGTGACTGTGTGCTCTGCGGTGCATTACGGATATCGAGGGTCGTCGATACGACCAGGTACTCGGCGTTGACTTCCCGCAGCGGATGGTTGTCGAGCCAGAATGTTTTCCCGGTTGTCAGACCGCGCAGATTCCCTTGACCCTTCAGCCGCAGACGATGACCGCGCAGAGCATCGACACGCACGCTCGCGAGGTGCCCGGCTTCATCGCGGAAGTCGCTCCGCTCACCTGACAGTCCGGTCGCACCCGCAAGCGGCTGCGAGTAGTCGCCCCAGCCGTATTGCTCGATGTTGTCGTGGGCCTGCTCACTGTGGCTCTCGTACTCGCCCTCGAAGCGCGCGCCGGGGCGCGTGTAGTCGTAGTCGATCAGGCTGACCTTGCCTGGCGTGATCTGATGCGATACCTCGAGCTTGTGAACGTGTTCCTCGTCGACGTGCCTGCTGTCGGGCGCATGGTAGCGCAGCGTGTCGTATGCGTTGTCGTGTCGTTTGTGCGAGCCGGGCGAATCGCACAGTACCAGCGTCATTCCGTCGAACAGGTAGTAGATTCCCCATTCTCTCCAGATCCGCGTCAGGAAATCGAAGTCGGATTCCCACATCTGCCGGACATAGTCCCGCTTCGGGTAGCCGTTGCGCAGGCCGGGCGCGCCGAGTTCCATCACGACCGGAAAGTGATATCGCTCCTTGAGTACCAGGTGAGTGATGTCCACCACGCTGGCGTCCTGGAAGATCCTGCTGTCGCAGTTCTTCGTGGCCAGCCACAGCCAGGGACGGACGACGAGGCGGTAATAGGCGCGCCGTTCGTCGGCGCCCATCTGTTTGATGCCTGTGATGAGGCCCGACATCGTGCGGCGGCCGGCGCTCGCGTGTGCCACGTCGCCGCGTACCAACCCATGACGACCGAACAGTCCGTTGCCGTCGAAAGCGATCGGAATGTCGATGACCTTGCCGATCAGGCGATCAGGCACGACGAGTTCCTGTGCTTGCCACACTCCGAGCGTGGGACTTTCGATCGTCGCGACATCGAGCGTGTATCGATAAAGCTTGCCCAGGGTTTCGGCGCCGCGCAGACGGAGCGGCACCAGCAAAGGCGCATTGCCCCATGTGGGTAGTGCGTCAGAGGAAAGACCCAGGATGGGTTCACGGGGGTGAGCAAGTTCTCGCAATTGGCACGCTCACTATGCAATCAGAATCGCGCCGCAGTCCGTGCTGCTGCCTGCGAGCCGGATCATTGGTCGGCCGTTGCCGTTCGTCATCGTCGTTCCTTGTTATGTGCGAACGACAAGTATCGGGACGAAGATGACCCGCGGCGATCGGAATTGGATGAATTTTTAGCGTGATTAGGCAATAAATTTGATTCGTCGGGCGAAGGACTCTTCATGACGATCAACATCGCAGGACAAGCGACCCGATTCCTACAATTGAATTCATTGCGCCACGCAAAACGAACTGAATGCCGAGGACGCCGCAACTGATCAAAAACGGCGTGCTTTGTGTCGCGGAAGGCGCCAACATGCCGTCGACCAACGACGCGGCCAGGTGCTTCGAAAGCTACGGCGTTCTGTACGCCCCTGGCAAGGCCAGCAACGCCGGCGGTGTCGCCACGTCGGGTCTGGAAATGAGTCAGAACGCTATGCGCATCTCCTGGCCGCGCTAAGAAGTCGATGCACGTCTGCACGACATCATGCGCAGCATTCATGAAGTCTGCCTGCGACATGGCCGTCGCGACGACGGTTCGGTCAGCTATGTGAACGGAGAGAATATCGCCGGCTTTGTGAGGGTCGCCGACGCAATGCTGGCACAAGGCGTGATCTGAGCGGCGGGTGGGATGCCAGCGCAATTGCTTGCCCCCGCGCCTACCCAACGTGTGGGGCACGCGGGGGTAGAGCGCGCGTCGTCAGTGAACGACGCGCGCCCTTCGCTCAGAAGAACCCAAGCGCCTCCGCCTGATAGCTGACCAGCAGACACTTCGTCTGCTGATAATTCGACAACGCCATCTTGTGCGTTTCGCGCCCGATCCCCGACTGCTTATAGCCACCGAATGCCGCGTGCGCCGGATACAGGTGATAGCAGTTGGTCCACACGCGTCCCGCCTCGATCTCGCGTCCCATCTTGTAAGCGCGCGTACCATCGCGCGTCCATACGCCCGCGCCCAGGCCATAGTACGTGTCGTTCGCGAGTTCGATCGCTTGCTGTTCGTCCTTGAACGTCATCACCGAAGCGACCGGCCCGAAGATTTCCTCCTGGAACACGCGCATATCGTTGTTGCCGAACAGCATCGTCGGCTTCACGTAGAAGCCCTCGCCGAGACCGGCGCCGGGCGTGGCGCGCTCGCCACCGACGAGGCACCGCGCCCCTTCGTCCCGGCCGATGTCGATATACGACAGGATCTTGTCGAGCTGCTGCTGTGATGCCTGCGCGCCGATCATCGTTTCGAGGTTCAGCGGATGGCCGGCCTTGATGCGTTCCACACGGGCGATCGCCTTCTCGATGAAGCGCTCGTAAATCGACTCCTGAACCAGCACGCGCGATGGGCACGTGCAAACCTCGCCCTGATTCAACGCGAACATCGCGAGACCTTCGAGCGCCTTGTCGAGGAACGCGTCGTCGCGATCGAGCACGTCGGCGAAGAAGATGTTCGGGCTCTTGCCGCCGAGTTCGACCGTCGACGGAATCAGGTTGTCCGCGGCTGCGTGCAGGATGCGCCTGCCGACCGGCGTCGAGCCGGTGAACGCGATCTTCGCGATGCGCTTGCTGGTGGCGAGCGCTTCGCCCGCTTCCCTGCCGAAGCCGTTGACGATATTGATGACCCCGGCAGGCAATAGATCGCCGATCAGTTCGATCAGCACGAGCACCGAAGCCGGCGTCTGCTCGGCGGGTTTCATCACGATGCAGCAGCCGGCCGCGAGGGCGGGCGCGAGCTTCCATGCGGCCATCAGCAGCGGGAAATTCCACGGGATGATCTGACCCACCACGCCAGCCGGCTCGTGAAAGTGATAAGCGACCGTGTTGTCGTCGATCTCGGAGATGCCGCCTTCCTGCGCGCGGATGCAGCCCGCGAAATAGCGGAAATGATCGACGGCGAGTGGCAGGTCCGCGGCCATGGTTTCGCGCAGCGGCTTGCCGTTATCGATTGTCTCCGCGACCGCGAGCAGCTTCAGGTTCTTTTCCATGCGCTCGGCCACCGCGAGCAGCAGGTTCGCGCGCTCCGTCACCGACGTCTTCGCCCATTTGCGGCGCGCCGCGTGCGCGGCGTCGATCGCGAGGTCGATGTCTGCGGCGCTCGAGCGAGGCACGCGGCAAAACGGCTGCCCGTTGATCGGCGACACGTTGTCGAAATAGTCGCCGCCGACCGGTGGCACCCACTTGCCGCCGATGTAGTTTTCATAACGCTGGCGATAGGGATACTCGATGTCGATGCCAAGAGCTTTCAGGTCAAATGGATTCATCACTTGTCTCCGTTTTGTGATGGTGATCGGGTGACTGCGCGGGACCACATCAGGCAGGAACCATACCAATGCATCGACATGCGAAATTTCGGGGATCGGGCTGGGCTATAAAGCGGAAGTGTTCCGTTTCGGAACAGATGCGCGGGCAGCGGTTGTTCAGAAACGCCGCAGAGTCGGCCGACGCTGATGCAGATCAACGATGCGGGCCCGCGCGGGGTCACGGCGGGCGTCGGGCGGACTGGCAAACGGAGTATTCTGTCGACACGCATCAAAAGCGTCCGGCACGAGCCGGGCGCACCAAGGAGGAGACAATGCGCGACGACGTTCATCCGGTCAGCCCGGCGGCGGCTAACCGCTCCAAAGCGTGGCCTGCCCCGGCGATCCAGAAAGCGCACGAACGCTCCGAGACGTTCGGCCTGCGCGCATCGTTCCGGCCGGATTACGACATCCTGTCCGACACGGGACTCGCGTTGAAGCGCGAGCAGAACCAGGTGCTGTGCGCGCATGCGATGCCGGTCATGGAGACGCTGCGCGAGCAGATCGTCAATACGCAAAGCATGATCGTGTTGACCAACGCCGAAGGGTTGATCCTGCATTCGATCGGCGACGACGACTTTTTGCATCGCGCGGAAAAAGTGGCGCTGCGGCCTGGCGCGAACTGGGCCGAGGATCGTCAAGGGACCAACGCGATCGGTACCTCGCTCGCCGAGGGGTGTGCGATGGTCGTTCATGGCGATCAGCACTATTTGGCGGCGAACCGCTTCCTGACCTGTTCGAGTGTGCCGATTCTCGATCCGTATGGAGATCTGATCGGCGTGCTCGACGTGACCGGCGACCACCGCAGCTATCACCAGCACACGATGGCGCTCGCGAAGATGTCGGTGCAGATGATCGAAAACCACCTGTTCTCGACTGCGTTTCGCGACGTGCTGCAAGTGTCTTTTCACGGCCGGCCGGAGTTTCTTGGCACGCTGATGGAAGGGATCATTGCGTTTACCGATGATGGTCGCTTTCTGTCCGCGAACCGGAGTGCGCAATTTCAGTTGGGCTTGTCGCTAGCTGCGTTGCGCGCGCATACGCTGTCGTCGCTGTTTCAGATCTCGTATGCGCAACTGATCGACCGTTTGACGCATGGCGTTGCGCCGCATCTGATGCTGAATCTGCACAACGGTGCGGTGGTTTGCGCACGGGGGCAGTTCAGGCGGGCGTCGTTTGGGCTGGAGCGCGGGGCCGTTGACGTGCAGGGTGCAGCCGCACCGCGACCGGTGTGTGCGAATGCGCGTCAACCGGCTGCGGGACTATCGCGGCTCAGCGATCTCGATACCGGTGATGCTCGTGTGTCCGCACTGATTGCGAAGGTTCGCAAGGTGCTCGGCAAGGATATTCCGATTCTGATCACCGGCGAGACCGGTACCGGCAAGGAGTTGCTCGCGCAGGCGATTCACAACGATTCGCCGCGACGTGATGGGCCGTTTGTTGCGGTCAACTGCGCTTCGATTCCAGAGTCGCTGATCGAATCCGAGCTCTTCGGGTATGAAGAGGGGGCGTTTACCGGCGCGCGGCGTAAAGGGGCGATCGGCAGGCTGATGCAAGCGAATGGAGGCACGCTGTTTCTCGATGAGATTGGAGATATGCCGTATTCGTTGCAGGTGCGGTTGCTGCGTGTTTTGCAGGAGCGGATGGTGACGCCGCTCGGGGCGATGCGGGCGGTTCCTGTCGATGTCTCCGTTATTTGCGCGACACACCGCAACTTGCGCGAGATGATTGCGCAGAATCAGTTTCGTGAGGATCTCTACTATCGGATCAACGGGCTTGCGGTTCGGTTGCCGGCGTTGCGTGAGCGGAGCGATCTGGCGGTCGTCGTTCAAAAGATGCTGCAGTGGGAATCAGTGGAAAGCGGGGAGCGACAGGCGCTTAGCGTTGCGGCTGATGTGATGGCGGCGTTCGGGCGGCATGCGTGGCCGGGTAACTGCCGGCAACTGGCTAATCTGCTGCGGACTGCGGCGGCGATGGTGGAAGAGGATGGGGTGATCCGGTGGGAGCATTTGCCGGATGATTTTTTGGAGGATGTTCGTGGTGCGAGTTGTGGCGACGACGACGCAGGTCGAGGTGACTCTGCCGTATCGGCCGTCGCCGACGTTGCGAATGCGGACGCGCTTGCCACAGGCGAAGCGTCGGTGCGCGACGGCGCGCGGCTGCAGGATGTCGCCGCATCAGTCGTCGCGATGACGCTGGCGCGGTACGGCGGCAACGTTTCGGCGGCGGCGCGTGCGCTTGGCGTGTCGCGGAACACCATTTACCGGAGGATGCCAGCGGCGCAGTCGCAGTCGGGACGGAGCGCGGAAAAGGATTGACGCGGAAGTTTTCGCGGGCCCAATCGATCATGGCCGGGAGACCGGCCATTGTTTTTTCTATAAGTCGATTTGGATGCCAGCGTGTCCCGGCGAACTACAACTGCTTACACATCTCACAATAGCCGGGTCCACCGACTCGATGGCATGGGCGTTCTTGCAGGCACATACCACGGAGCCAGCAATGACCACCAACCTGCCTTCCGATTCATCCGCGCGCAGCCGCATTCATCCTCTGGTCGCCGGAGCTGCCGTTGCTGTGATTCTCGCCAGCGGCACCGGCATTGCCGCAATGACCGGTCTGCTTCCGACATCCCGAGCGCTAACACCGCCGCCGTCGCAAACTGCATCGGTTGCGGTGAAGCCGGCCAGCACGCCGCTCGACTCGGCTAAACCGTATGCGGAGCAACAAGGCACGCGGACCAACACGGAGAGCGAAGCCCATGCTCATCCCCACCACAGCAGTGCGTCGTCGCCCGCGCCCAGATACGCGCATGACGATAGTTACCGTGATGCCACGCAGCCGCCGTCTCGACCCGTTGCCGTCGACCCTGATGCAGGTGAAGTCGTCGCGGTCAACGCGGTCCAAACGCAGGAGCCGACCACCGGACTCGGTGCAGTAGGCGGTGCGGTGGCGGGCGGGCTGCTGGGCAATCAGGTTGGTCAAGGTCGCGGCCGTGTTCTGGCGACGATAGCGGGCGCGGTTGGCGGCGGCCTTGCCGGTAACGGCATCGAACATGCGGTACGCAAAGCTGCCACCTACCAGGTCCAAGTCAGGATGCAGGATGGCAGTTATCGAAACTTCAACTACGACAATCAGCCTACCGTTCAGGTTGGTGAGCGGGTGCATGTCTATGGCGATTCTCTGAGTGCTTCGTAAGCACGCGGAGAACTGGAGGCACGAGGCCTTACAAACGGTTACCAGACTGACACTTCACGTTTATTTGCCAACCAGAGCCACACATACAATCGATATCGCTAAAACGCATCAACAACCGATGCCAGCGAACAGGGAGAGAAACATGAAGCGCAGCTTCATTTTGTGGATTGCAGGCGTTTGCGCTGCGTGCGCTTCCAGCGCTGCGCTGGCTCATGTCGACCTTGGTGTTTACCTTGGCGCGCCGGGGCCGGTTTATGTCGCGCCGCCTCCGGTGGTCTACGAGGCGCCACCCGTGACGTACGTGCCTGCTCCGGCCTATGGCTATGGTTACGGCTATGGGTACCAGTACAACGACGACCGTGACAGGCACTGGCGCCATGACCATGGCTGGCACAGGGGCTGGGAGCACCGTCATCACGGGGACGATGACGACTGATCTGGCAGGCCATTCGATGGTTGGAAGCTCGCAACCATGGCAACAAAAAGCCCTGGCGCAGAAAGACCGCCAGGGCTTCGCTCATCTGCGAGTCTGTTTCATCTATTAACCATCCTCGCCGGCACACTAATAGCAAGCAAACCGCCGAGCACCATAAACGCCGCGAGCATATACATCCCTGAGTCATTAGCCGCGGTAACCTCTTTCAACCATCCCACAGCATAAGGACTAAGGAACCCCGCCAGGTTCCCAATGGAATTAATCATCGCGATCCCCGCGGCCGCCCCAGTCCCAGCAAGAATCGCCGTAGGCAAACTCCAGAACAACGGCAGGGTAGTGAGGATGCCCATCGTAGCCAGCGTCAAACCGGTCATAGCAAGCACGGTGTTATGCGTCCAAACGACGGAAAGCACGAGCCCCACAGCACCAAGAAACGCCGGCACCGCAATATGCCACCGCCGTTCCCTCGACCGGTCCGCACTCCGCGCAACGAACACCATCGCCACGACAGCCGCCGCAAACGGCACCGCCGACAGCAAGCCGATCAAAAACGCATCGGTAACGCCGGTCGATTTGATGATCGTCGGCAACCAGAAACTCACCCCATAAAGCCCCATCACAAACGAGAAGTAGGTGAGGCTGAACATCAACACCCGTCCGTTGGTGAGTACCTGCCGAATCGGCATATCGTGCTTGGTCGCTTCCTCGGCCGACACCTGACTCTCGAGCAACTGTTGCTCTTCCCGGGTAAGCCACTTGGCGCTCGAAATCCGATCGTCGAGCACCACGAACACGATGATCCCAACCAGCACCGAAGGTATCCCTTCGAGCAGAAACAGCCACTGCCACCCGTGCCACCCGTTCACGCCATTGAAGTTCTTCAGGATGTACCCAGACACCGGCCCGCCGATCACCCCAGACAGCGCAATCGCCGTCATAAACCAGGTCGTCATCCGCCCACGTCGATGCGCCGGATACCAGTAGGTGAGATACAAAATAATCCCAGGAAAGAACCCCGCCTCGGCAAGCCCGAGCAAAAAGCGCATCACGTAAAACATCGTCGGCGTGGTGACGAACATCGTCAGCATCGATATCACGCCCCACGAAACCATGATCCGCGCGATCCAGACACGCGCGCCGACCTTATGCAGAATCACGTTGCTCGGCACTTCGAAGATGAAATAGCCGATAAAGAAAATCCCCGCGCCGAAGCCGTACACTGCATCGCTCAAACCAAGATCCGTGCTCATCCCCAGCTTCGCGAAACCGACGTTCACACGGTCCAGATACGCAACGATGTAGCACAGCATCAACAGCGGCGCGAGCCGCCAGGTAACCTTGCGATAAGTCGCCTCTTCGAACGTCGAAGGTGGCGCGCCAGCGCCGGGATGGTGGAGTGGATCTGCAGGACTAGCCATGACTGTGTCTCCTCTTGTTATGGAATTGAAATGCCACCGCCGGTCGATTCTATCCGCGCAAGGCCATTTGCACGACGAATCGATATTGGGGGAAAACACTGACTGCGCACGCAGCGCGTGCGCAGCGTCAGACCCACCACTACACGCAGCGCCCCCCATCCACTTCGAGGCACACGCCGGTAATGAACTCAGCCTCATCCGAAGCCAGATACAGCGCCGCATTCGCAATATCCTGCGGCGTCGAAAACCGCCCGAGCGGTATCCCCGCGAGGAACTTCTGCCGATTCTGCGGCGTATCCTCGACCCCCATGAACTCGGACAGCAGCGCGGTCTCACCGATTACCGGATTCACGCAGTTCACGCGAATCCGCTCCGGCCCGAGTTCGACGGCGAGCGACTTGCTGGCGACGATCACCGCGCCCTTGCTGCCGTTGTACCAGACGAGCCCCGGCCGCGGCCGCACGCCCGCCGTCGACGCGATATTGATGAAGCTGCCGCCGCCTTGCTCGCGGAAATACGGCACGAACTCCTGCACGCTCCAGTAGATGCTCTTTACGTTCACCGCATAGACGCGGTCGAACTCGGCCTCGGTCACTTCGAGCACCGGCTTGTTGCGATGCGTAGTGCCCGCGTTATTGACGACGATCTGCACGCTGCCGAAGTCTTCGAGCGCGGCTTCGCGCAGCGTGCGCCAGTCGTCGCGATGCGCGACGTTGCCGGGCACCGCGATCGCTTTTCCGCCCGTAATCGCGATCTCACTCGCGACGCGTTCGGCGGCCGGCCCGTTGAGGTCGTTGACCACGACGTTCGCGCCTTCGCGCGCAAAGGTCTTCGCGATGCCTTCGCCGAAACCCGAACCGCCGCCCGTGACGATGGCCGTTTTACCTGTCAACCGCATGATGTCTCCGTTGTTTGTGATGGATAGAGCGATGCGTTGCTGCATGTAACGCGCTGGTCGCGCTGATCGCGAGCGAGCCCTGCCGGCTTCGCTAGCCGTGGCGGATCGCGATCGTCTTCAGCACCGTAAAGCCATACAGCGCCTCGAAGCCTTTCTCGCGGCCATGCCCCGAATGCCTGACGCCGCCGAACGGCAACTCGACGCCGCCGCCCGCACCATAGTTGTTGATGAATACCTGGCCCGAGCGCACGCGTCGTGCGAGCCGCATCTGGCGCGCGCCATCGCGTGTCCAGATACCGGCGACGAGTCCGAACTGCGTGCCGTTCGCGAGCGCGAGCGCTTCGGCTTCGTCGCGGAACGACATCGCGGCGAGCACCGGGCCGAATATTTCGTCGCGCGCGAGGCGGTGGCTCGCCGGGACGTCGCGCAGCAAGGTCGGGGCTTGGTAGAAGCCGCTTTCAGGCGCTTCGGGAATCACTTCGCCGTGCGCGGCCATTGCGATGCCGTCGTGTTGCGCGTCCGACAGGAAGTCCCACACGCGCTGCTGCTGTTTCGCGCTGATCAGCGGCCCACAGTCGAGGTCGGCTTTCGACGGCCCGACGCGCAGTGCCTGAAAGGCGCTGCTGAGCCGGTCGAGCAGCGGCTCGTAAATGGCCTGCTCGATCAGCACGCGACTGCCCGCCGAGCAGGTTTGCCCGGCGTTCTGCACGATCGCGGAAATCAGCACCGGCAGCGCGGCGTCGAGATCGGCGTCGGCGAAGACGATTTGCGGCGACTTGCCGCCGAGTTCGAGCGTGACGGGGACGTGGTTTTCGGCGGCCATCTGCGTGACGAGCTTGCCGGTTTCTGGCGAGCCAGTGAACGAGATGTGATCGATGCCCGGATGACGCGCGAGCGCGGCGCCCGCTTCGTGTCCATAACCGGTGACGATATTCAGCGCACCGGCCGGCAGGCCGGCTTCGGCGGCGAGTTCTGCGACACGCAGTACGGAAAGGCACGCGTCCTCGGCCGGTTTGACCACGCACGCATTGCCGGTCGCCAGTGCCGCGCCGACGCTGCGCCCGAAGATCTGCATCGGGTAATTCCACGGCACGATGTGGCCGGTCACGCCGTGCGGCTCGCGAATCGTCAGCACCGTGTAGCCGGATTGGTAGGGCAGGGTCTCGCCGTGCAGCTTGTCGGCCGCGCCGGCGTAGAACTCGAAGTAGCGGGTGAGGGCAGCGGCGTCGGCGCGCGCCTGCTTGAGTGGCTTGCCGGTGTCGCGCGCTTCGAGCTGTGCGAGGTCTTCCTGGCGCGCGGCCACCAGCAGCGACAGCCGGTACAGCACGCGGCCGCGCTCGGCGGCGGCGAGCGCGCCCCAGGCTCCGTCGAACGCGCGGCGCGCCGCGTGCACGGCGGTGTCGATATCGGCCTCGGTGCCGCGCGCGATGCGCGTGAACGGCTGGCCGTCCGATGGATCGAGTACGGCGATCGATTCGCCGCCGGAAGCGGCGCACCACTCGCCGCCGATGAAATGCCGTGCTTCTTCCATGCATGCTCCTTGTTGACGTGCGGCCGGCGTGCGGCGGCGCGGATTCGAAGGGGAGACACAAAACGGTAGAGACGCGAAGCGAGACTCGCCAGACGATTATCGCGCCGATCCGACCGCGGATGCCACCTGCCGATTGGCTATAATGGCGCATTCCGTACGGTCCGGTGCGCGGCCCCGTCGTTCGGGGCGAGAGGGCTTCAGGGCCTGGCGTTCGCGGTTCGCACGCAGTTCGCACCGCATCCGCAGCCCGCGCGCCGTTCGCCGCCTTCCGATTTCCATCCCCTTCAGAGAGCGCTCATGAGCTTCAATCACGTTCCCGCAGGCAAAGACCTTCCGCACGATTTCAACGTCATCATCGAAATCCCGGCGCAAAGCGACCCGGTGAAGTACGAAGCCGACAAGGAGCTGGGCCTGCTCGTCGTCGACCGTTTCATCGGCACCGGCATGCGCTATCCGGCCAACTACGGCTTCATCCCGCAGACGCTGTCGGGCGACGGCGACCCGGTCGATGTGCTGGTGATCACGCCGTTCCCGCTGCTGGCAGGCTCGGTCGTGCGTGCCCGCGCGCTCGGCATGCTGCAGATGACCGATGAATCGGGCGTCGACGCGAAGCTGATCGCCGTGCCGCACGACAAGATCTGCCCGATGACGGCGAACCTGAAGTCGGTCGACGACGTGCCTGCTTACCTGAAGGACCAGATCAAGCACTTCTTCGAGCAATACAAGGCGCTCGAGAAGGGCAAGTGGGTCAAGGTCGAAGGCTGGGCCGACGTCGATGCCGCCCACAAGGAAATCAGCGAAGGCGTGGCGAACTACAAGAAGTAAGCGCACCACGGTTCATCCGCTCGCTGCATGCAGTACGAAAACCGCGCGAGTCCGCAAGGACCGCGCGGTTTTTTTATGCGCTTTGCGGCGCGCATAACCTGAACGCATCGCTTCGATGAACGGAACGCATTTTTATATTTAGGTGTAAACCCTTATCATTCGCCGCACGACCTCGCGCGCGAACTCACGGCATCCACGCGCGTTTCCATCACTTCAACGAGCACTATCCGGATGATGAACCGCAGCAAGTCCCACTCGACATCGCCGCGCTGGTCGACCCGGCTGAATTCGGTCGTCAGCGCGATCTATCGCAAGCGGCCGGTCTGGATGGTGTCGTTCGCGGCGAGCGAGGCGAATCTGTCGGAGGGCTTGAGGGCCGCGTGCGCATCGACGGCGATGCTCGCGCTCGGCAACGTGCTGCACGATCCGGTGTTCGCGTGGGCCGCAATTGGCGCGTTCTGGACCTGCCTCGCCGATGCAGCCGGCTCGAACCGCGCGCGCTTCATGTCGATGATGGGCTTCGCGCTGCTGTCGACGTTGTGCGGCGGCATCGCCGCGTTCGCATCCGCGTCGGGCACCGCGTGGGCCGCGCTCGCGGTGCTCGCGTTCACGACGCTCGGCGCGTTCGGCCGCATCTGGGGCGCGGCCACGTCGCAGGTGACGATCCTCGCGGCGACCGCTTGCGTCGTGATGGTCGATCGGCCGATGCATGACGCGCGAGCCGGTGTCGAGTTTCTCGGCGTCTATCTGCTCGGCTGTCTGTTCGCGATCGTGCTGAGCCTGACCGTGTGGCGCATCCATCCGTTCGGCGCGAGCCGCGCGTCGCTGCGCGCGGTGTATCTGCGCCTCGCCGATATCGCGTTCGATAGCGCGCGGCTCGTCGGCGGACGAGCCGCGCCGCGCGAATGGGCCACGCATGCCGCGCGCTTTCGCGCCGATGCGCGCGCGTCGATCGAACGCTCGCGCGACGCGCTCGCGAACGTGCCCGCATCGAAAGCAGGCGGCGCGGCCGTCTACGACACGCTGCTCGGCTTGCTGACCGATGGCGAAGCGTTGTTCGCATATCTGATCGCGGTGTCGGGCGCGGGCGAGAAAGTGCCCGACGATCCGCGCCGCACGCAACGCGCGGTGCGCCTGCTCAATGCGATCGGCGAAGTGCTGAGCGACATCGGCAGCGCGACCGGCGACGCGCGCTGGGAACGTCTGGCGGAGCCGCAGGCGCGTCTGCGGCGTTTCGCGCATCGGCTCGAAAGCGCGCTGCTCGAACCGGTGAAGCTGCAATCCGGTTTCGAGCTCGTCGATTTCGCGCCGCGTGAGGTGCATGCCGAGCCGTGGAGCGCATGCGTCGCGCGTTATACGGCGCTCGCGTGGTCGGCGCTGAAGGCGAACCTGTCGTGGCAGTCGGTCGGCTTGCGCCACGCGGCGCGTGTCGGCGTGACGACGACCGCGGGCTTCGTCGTGATTCGGGCGCTCGGTCTTCCGTTCGGCTATTGGGCGACGATGGCCACTCTTCTGATCCTGCAGCCGTCGATCGCCGCGACCTGGCCGCGCAGCATCGAACGCGCGGCGGGCAGTATCGTCGGCGGCGTGCTCGCGGCGGCGATCGGCTACGCGATTCATTCGCCGCTCGGCATCTCGCTCGCGGTGTTCCCGCTCGTGATGGCAACGATGGCGCTGCGCCCCGTCAGCTACAGCCTGTTCGTGCTGTTCCTGACGCCGACCTTCGTGCTCGTCGCCGACTTCGCGACGCCGGGCGCCAACGAACTGTCGTTCGCGCTGACGCGGCTCGGCAACAACGTGCTCGGCTGCGTGCTCGCGCTGCTCGCGACCTTCCTTCTGTGGCCGACGCGCGAGAAGCTCGACCTGCGCGTCTATCTCGGCGACGCGGTGCGCGCGAATCTCGCGTATCTGCGCGCGTCGCTCGAAGCGCCGCGGCACAGCGGCAAGGAGATCGAGCAATTGCGCCGCGCGGCGGGCCTCACCAGCAACAACGCGGAAGAAGCGATCGGCCGCGTGCGGCTCGAAAAGCTCGACGACTCGATGGCCGATACCGTCACGCTGACGGTGCTGAGTCTGCTGCGACGGATGGCCGGCACCGCGACGCAGTTGCGCCTTACCGCGAACCGTCGCGGCATGCATAGCGAACTCGACGAATGGGTCGTGGCGATGAGCGCGGCGATCGAGGCCGCGTTGAACCGCACGTTGCGGCCGGTGCGGCTCGAGTTGCCCGCGCGCGAGCGGTTGACGTCGCTGGAAGCGGATGTGGTGGGCGAGCTCGCGCGCGTGCATCGGCTGCTGACGGAGAGGATGCGCGAGGCGAGGGGGTAGCGCGACTCAGCCGTCGGAGCTCGCGCCGTCGTCAGCGGCGTCGTTCACCGCCACCACCGGCAACACCGACTGCAGCGTGAACACGCCTGCCGCCAGCGCCCGCTTATCGGCGGCCGTGAGCCGCTTGACCCAATACTCGGCGCTCGACGCGCTCGACCGGTCCGCCAGCTCGAACGAGGCCAGCACCCGCACCGGCTTGCGCGAGCGCGTATAACGCGCGCCCGTGCCGCTCACGTGTTTGTCGAAGCGGGCAGCGACATCGGTCGCGATGCCGGTATAGACGCTGCCGTCCGAGCATTCGAGCAGATAGAGAAACCACGCCATAACCGCGCTTCTAGCCTTTGAACGGATTGTGTTCGCGCAGCTCGTCCACGTATGCGTGGATGCTGTTCTTTTCGTTGTCGAGGAAATGGCCGACCGCATCGGCGAACGCCGGATGCGCGAGCCAATGCGTGGAGCGCGTGACCGTCGGCAGAAAGCCGCGCGCCATTTTGTGCTCGCCCTGCGCGCCGCCTTCGAATGCGCCGAGCTTCTCTTCGATGCAGAATTCGAGCGGCTGATAGTATGCGGTTTCGAAGTGCAAGCACGGCACGTGTTCGAGCGCGCCCCAGTAGCGGCCATACAATGTGCCGCCGGTTTTGTCGTCGCGCTGATAGACGACGAGCGAGCTCGCGATCGGCTTGCCTTCGTATTCGGCGATCACCAGCAGCAGATTCTCCGGCATCGACGCGCCGATCATCCGGAAGAAATCGAGGTTCAGATACGGACTCGAAAAATGCTCGCGATAGGTTTGCCGATAGCACTTGCTGAAGAAGCGCCAGTCGGCATCCTTGATGTCTTCGCCGCGGATGCGCCGCATCGTGATGCCGGCCTCGTGCACCTTGCGACGTTCGGCGCGAATGTTCTTGCGCTTCTTCTGTTCGAGCGTCGACAGGAAGTCCTCGAAGTCGCGATAGCCGTCGTTGAGCCAGTGAAACTGCACGCCTTCGCGTTGCATCATGCCGAGATCGGTGAGCGCGTCGGCTTCGCTCTGCGTCGGAAACAGCACATGCAGCGACGACACCTCGGCCTGCTCGGCGAACGCCATCAACGTGGCCGCGAGATGGCGCAGCGCGTGCTCGTTCGCCGATAGCAGGCGGTTGCCCTGCACCGGCGTGAACGGCACCGCGCATAGCAGCTTCGGGTAGTAGGGCAGGCCGTTGCGCTTGTACGCGTCGGCCCAGGCCCAGTCGAACACGTACTCGCCGTACGAGTGACCCTTCAGATAGACGGGGGCCGCCGCCGCGAGCTTGCCCGTGCGTGCGTCGGTCAGTGTGACGAATTGCGGCGCCCAACCGGTGTCGGGAACCGCGCATTGCGTCGCGTTCAGCGCGCTCAGAAACTCGTGCCGCAAAAACGGCGTGGGCTGCGGCTGCGCGGCAAGGAGGGCGTTCCACTCGGCGGCGTCCACCTCGGAGGGCGATGCCAGAATGCCCGTGCGATAATCGATACGTTGCTGGTTCAATCTGAGTGACTGTTTGCAATGACCGGCGCGGCGCTGTGAAGCTGAAGCTGCCACGTCGTTCGTTGAGTTCGTTTATCCGGTTTGTTCAATTCCGTCGAGCCATCGAGCCGCGGTACCGCGAGCCGTGAAGGCTTGCCTGTCGATCCTGCCATGAAGACCCGAATCGCTCTTGCTCAAATCAATGTCACCGTCGGCGACTTCGCCGGCAACGTCGCGAAGATCGTCGCCGCCGCGCGCGCCGCGCACAGTGATGGTGCGAAGCTGCTGGTCGCGCCTGAACTCGCGTTGTCGGGTTATCCGCCCGAAGACCTGCTGCTGCGCCCCGCGTTCTATACCGCGAGCGCGGCCGCGTTGGCCGATCTCGCCGCGCAGTTGAAGCCGTTCAGCGGTCTGCATGTGATCGTCGGTCATCCGCTGCGCGACGGGTCGGACAATCTCGCGCACAAGCTCGTGCACAACGCGGCGAACGGCCATGTTAATGCAAACGCGCCGATCGAGCGCGGCGTGCCGCCGGTCGATACCTTCAACGCGGCGTCTCTGATCGTCGACGGCGAAGTGAAGGGCACCTATCGCAAGCAGGATCTGCCGAACACCGAGGTGTTCGACGAGAAGCGCTACTTCGCCGCGGACCCGCAGCCGTTCGTGTTCGAACTCGATGGGATCAAGTACGGCGTCGTGATCTGCGAGGACGCATGGCATGCGTCGGCCGCGCAGATGGCGAAGGCCGCGGGCGCGCAGGTGCTGCTGATTCCGAACGGCTCGCCATATCACCTGAACAAGGAGGCGGTGCGCTTCGACATCTTGCGCGCGCGCATTCACGAGACCGGCATTCCGATGGTCTATGTGAATATGGTCGGCGGGCAGGACGAACTCGTGTTCGACGGCGGCTCGTTCGTGCTCGACGCGCAGGGCGCACTCGTCGCGAAGCTCGCGCAGTTCGAGGAAGCCACGGCGATCGTCGAGTTCGAGGACGGCAAGCCGCTGCCGGCCGCGATCGCGCCGGAGCAGTCGATCGAAGCGCAGGTGTACGCGGCGCTCGTGATGGGCGTGCACGACTACATCGGCAAGAACGGTTTTCCGGGCGCGCTGATCGGTTTGTCGGGCGGCGTCGATTCGGCGCTCGTGCTGGCCGTTGCGTGCGACGCGCTCGGCGCCGACAAGGTGCGCGCGGTGATGATGCCGTCGCGCTACACGGCCGACATTTCCACGACCGACGCCGCCGAGATGGCGCGCCGCGTCGGCGTGCGTTACGACGAGATCGCGATCGCGCCGATGTTCGATGCGTTTCGCGCGTCGCTCGCCGAAGAGTTCGCGGGCCGCGCCGAAGACGCGACCGAAGAGAACATTCAGGCGCGCATTCGCGGCACGCTGCTGATGGCGCTGTCGAACAAATTCGGCTCGATCGTGCTGACCACCGGCAACAAGAGTGAGATGGCGGTCGGCTACTGCACGCTGTACGGCGACATGGCCGGCGGCTTCGCGGTGATCAAGGACATCGCGAAGACGCTCGTGTACCGGCTGTGCCGCTATCGCAACGCGGCCACGACGTTTGCAAAGCGCGACGTGATTCCCGAGCGGATCCTGACGCGTGCGCCGTCCGCCGAGCTGCGCGAGAACCAGACCGACCAGGACAGCCTGCCCGAATACGAAGTACTCGACGCGATCATGCGCATGTACATGGAGGAGGACCGTTCGCTCGCGGAAATCATCGCGGCGGGCTATCGGGTCGACGACGTGAAACGGGTCACGCGCCTGATCAAGATCAACGAGTACAAGCGCCGTCAGGCGCCGATCGGCATCCGGGTCACGCATCGCGCGTTCGGCCGCGACTGGCGCTATCCGATCACGTCGCGCTACACCGAACCGGTGGAGTGAAAGACGGCACCCGCGCGCGGATGCCGCAATGCATCCGGCGCGGCGTAGAATAAAAATCATCTTTTCCCTTTTCACTCTTCCCATCAAGAGACGAGGTCGCCATGAAGCGCATCACCGCAGTCATCAAACCGTTCAAACTCGACGAAGTGCGCGAGGCGCTCGCGGAAGTCGGCCTCACCGGCCTGACCGTTACCGAGGTCAAGGGGTTCGGCCGCCAGAAAGGGCATACCGAGCTGTATCGTGGTGCGGAGTACGTGGTCGACTTTCTGCCGAAAGTGAAGATCGAAGTCGTGGTCGCGGACAGCCAGTGCGATCAGGTCATCGACGCGATCATCGGCGCGGCGCGCACCGGCAAGATCGGCGACGGCAAGATCTTCGTCGCGGATGTCGAGCGCGTGATCCGCATCCGTACCGGCGAAGAGAACGAAGCGGCCGTCTAAAGCCGCGCAAGCACGCACCGGCCCGGTGCGCGCAAGAACTCAAATTCGCCCGCCGAAGAAAAAACGGTGCAATACCCTTGCGGATATTGCACCGATACGCGCCTCTCGCAGCAGCGTGAAAAAGATTCTCTTGAAGAAACCTGTGTTACACCCCGAGGTGTGACCCTCGGGGCGCACCGTTCGATTAGAACGAGTGCTGGATGCCTGCGTACACGCCGGTTTGCTGGCGGCCTTGCAGCGGGTTGTCCGTTGCAGCGGCGAAGCCCGCATTGTTCGCGTTCAGACCGAAGTTAGCATTGCGGCTGTTGCGCACCGTTGCTGCCTGCAGGTCGAGCAGCGTGCGCTTCGACAGGTTGTACGAACCGCCGACCGTGTAGATCGTCGCATTGCCAGCGCCGTTGTTGCCGTTCACGTGATAGACCGCCGCGATCAGCGCTGCAGCCGGCGTTGCCTGCCACGTCACACCGCCCCATTCGTGATCCAGGGTCGTCGGCTGACCAGGAGCAACGTTCGTCGCACCTGCCGAGCGGACTGCCTGGTAAGCGGCCTGAATCTTGAACTGGCCGAGGAAAACGTTCACCAGAGCTGAGTACTCGCGCGATGCCGCGAATACGCCGTTGCTCGTGTTAGCCGTATTGATGCCGTTGTTGGCGACCGGGCCACCCCACAAACCGCCGGTCGTCGGGTTGCGAATTTCGTCGTACAGACCGCGGATCTGGAACAGCGAGGTCGTGTAGGTGACCTGCGCGCCAGCTTCGCGACCTTGCGGCGTCGTGCCGTTACCGTTCCAGCTCGTCGCGTTCGACAGCGCGTATTGACCGTAGAAGTCAAAGCCCGCGATCTTCGGCGACTGGTACGCGAAGTTGTTGCTCGACTGCGGCCAGTTGCGGCCACGCACCAGCGATGCCGACGACCAGTTGGACTGACCGAACGGGTCGAAGTCCCACACGCCGTTCGAGATGAAGAGCATGCGGCCCATCGTGAACGTACCGAACTGGTCGTTCGAAATGCCGACCGTTGCCCAGCGATTGAAGAGACCACCGCCGCCAGGACCCGCGCCCGTCATCGTGTTGAACGAGCCTTCCAACTGGAACAGAATCTTGTTGCCAGCGCCGATGTCCTCGACACCCTTCATGCCCCACAGGCTGGTGCCCCAGTCGCCGCTTTCCGCCTTGAAGCGGTTCGAGCTGGTGTTGGCCGCGCCGTTGGCGTTAGCGCCGGTCGGGACGCCCGACATGTACTCGAGACCTGCATCCAAACGGCCATACAGCGTGACGCTGCTCTGAGCGTGTGCAACAACGCCGGCCGACATCAGCGCAGCGACGAGCAAAGCTTTCTTCATCTTCTCCTCCATACCCTGTCAAAA
This sequence comes from Paraburkholderia sp. BR13439, assembly GCF_040948805.1. Lineage (NCBI taxonomy): Bacteria > Pseudomonadati > Pseudomonadota > Betaproteobacteria > Burkholderiales > Burkholderiaceae > Paraburkholderia > Paraburkholderia sp. BR13439. Next base: position 225,618 of record NZ_JBFPKN010000006.1, read on the forward strand.
AAAGAAACCCAGTACTGCGAGTGGTGTCCGGACGCGATCAGCGCCGAACAGAAAGCGGTACCAGGGGAGAGTGGCGGGTGGATAGGGGTGCTCCTGCCATGACATGTAGCGTCGAGCTATCTTTGCGTCATGCCGATCCCACGCCGACCGGTTCTCCTCTGTGTTTTGAAGTGAAACTACTTTTAATCAACTTTGTTTTGCTACTTTGGTTACCAATTTATCAAAAATAACTTTAACTGGGAGAAGAAATTAGTACCGTCCACAGGCGGTGTCGCCAAATTGCAATACGAATGTGAGGCGGAACCCGGAGGAACCCCTCGGAAAATGGCGCAGAGCCTTGTCCGGCAAGGGAAGCGCGGCTCGGAAGGGGGCGCATTAAGGTTTGTCACTATTGACGAGTCAAAAGTGGCAGGTTAGTGCGAAAACCAGGCCGGAATAGCCCGTTTTGTGGGATTTTCGGCGCTTTTTCGTCGTTCGAATGGCCGGGAGGAAGGACGCGGTAAAAACGCAAAAGGCGCTCGTAAGCGCCTTGTAAAACTACATTGACTACATTTTCGATGTTATTCGCATCGTAAGTCGCGGGGCAATTTTTATTACTTGAGACTGCCCGACAGGAATTGCTTCAGACGCTCGCTTTTCGTGTTTTTGAACACTTCGTCGGGATGGCCTTCTTCCTCGACGCGGCCCTGGTGCAGGAACATCACATGGTTCGACACGTTGCGCGCGAAGCCCATTTCGTGTGTGACGACGATCATCGTGCGGCCTTCCTCGGCGAGCTTTTGCATCACCTTCAGCACTTCGCCGACGAGCTCCGGGTCGAGCGCCGAGGTCGGTTCGTCGAACAGCATCACATCCGGGTGCATCGCCAGCGCCCGCGCAATCGCCACGCGCTGCTGCTGGCCGCCCGACAGATGCGACGGATACTGCTTCTCGAGACGCGGCGCGAGGCCGACTTTCTCCAGATATTCGCGCGCGCGGTCCTCGGCTTCCTTGCGCTTCAGACCGAGTACATGCACCGGCGCCTCGATGATGTTCTCGAGTACGTTCATGTGGGACCACAGGTTGAAGTGCTGGAACACCATCGAAAGCTTGGTGCGCACGCGCTGCAACTGTTTCGGGTCCGACACGCGCAGCGCGCCGTCTTTGGCTGTCTGCGTGCGCACTTCCTCGCCGTCGACGAAAATGCGTCCCGCGTTCGGCTGTTCGAGAAAGTTGATGCAGCGAAGCATCGTGCTCTTGCCGGAGCCGGACGAACCGATCACGCTGATCACGTCGCCGGCATTGGCTTTCAGCGACACGCCCTTGAGGACTTCGTTGTCGCCGTACTTTTTGTGAAGCTCGTCGACGAAGAGCTTCTGCTTCTTGGAATTCATCAGGATCCTTAACGAGCTTGCTTGTCCAGGGACGCGCAGTTACTTGCCTTGCGGCCGCAGGTAAGCGAGCCAGCGACGCTCGGCGCGGCGGAACAGCCACACGAGCGCGAAAGAAATACACAGATACAGCAGCGCGGCGATGCCGAACGCGTTGAACGACTGATACGTCGCGGAGTTCACGTCGCGCGCGATCTTCAGGATGTCCGGCACTGTGGCCGTGAATGCGACCGTGGTCGCGTGCAACATCAGGATCACTTCGTTGCTGTAGTAGGGCAGTGCGCGGCGCAGCGCCGACGGCAGAACCACGCGCCGGTACAGCGTGAACGACGACATGCCGTACGCGCGCGCCGCTTCGATCTCGCCGTACGGCGTCGCCTTGATCGCGCCCGCGAAGATTTCGGTCGTGTACGCGCAGGTGTTCAGCGTGAACGCGAGCAGCGTGCAATGCATGCCGTCGCGGAAGAACGCGTTGGTCAGCTCGTTGTTGCGGATGATCTCGAGGCTGTAGAGACCCGTATAGCACAGCAGCAGTTGCACATAGAGCGGCGTGCCGCGGAAGATATAGGTATAGAGCCACACGAGGCCCGCGAGCCATTTCTTCTTCGACACGCGCGCGACCGCGAGCGGTACCGACAGGCAGAAGCCGAGGCCGATCGACACGACCAGAAGCCACAACGTGATGGCGACACCGGTGAAGCGATAGCCGTCGGTGAAAAGGTAGTTGCGCCAGTATTGCTGAATGATCTCGATCATAGATCCGCCTTTCGCACGCCGGTCGAGTAACGCTTTTCGAGGTACATCAGCACGAAGTTCGACACTGTGGTGATGACGAGATAGATCGCCCCCGCGAGCAGGGTGAAGAAGAAGAACCGCAGGGTGCCCTTGCCGGCGTCCTGCGAGGCCTTGACGACGTCGGCGAGACCGATGATCGACACCAGCGCGGTCGCCTTGACCATCACCTGCCAGTTGTTGCCGATGCCCGGCAGCGCGAAGCGCATCATCTGCGGGAACATCACGCGCGAGAACACCTGCCAGCTCGTCATGCCGTAGGCCGCGCCCGCTTCGAGCTGGCCGCGCGGCACCGCGAGAAACGCGCCGCGGAACGTCTCGGTGAAGTACGCGCCGTAGATGAAGCCGAGCACCGCGACGCCGGCCACGAACGGGTCGATGTCGATCTGGTCCCAGCCCATCGCGTCGGTCAGGTTGTTCAGCCAGATCTGGATGCTATAGAACAGCAGCAGCATCAGCACGAGATCGGGCACGCCGCGCACCAGCGTCGTGTAGACGGTGCCGATGCCGTTCGACAGGCGGTTCTTCGACAATTTCGCGGCCGCGCCGAGCAGGCCGAGCACGAACGCGAGCGCGAGCGAGAACACCGCCAGCTTGACGGTTTGCCAGGTGCCGCTGAGGAGTAGCGGGCCGTAGCCTTGAAGGAACATAGGAAGTCCTCGACGATGCGTTTCTCGCGCACCGCGAAAGACGCGGCCCGCGATGCGCCGCGTCGGGGTCGAGCGCCTGGCTCGCCGTGATCCGCGGCGCACAGCGTGCCGCTGTGCAAATCATGCCGCAGAAACGTGGTGGCTCCTGCAGCGCGCTTTTGGGACTTTCGTCTCGGATTGTTTTGAATCTACTGCCTGGTATTGCCACCTTCGGTTGTCACCTTCGACTCGACGAGCGCCGGCCGAGGGCCGACGGTCGCTATTCTAGGCGGTCAAAATTGCCGTGCCGCAGGGATTGTCGCCGCGCGCTCGTCGTTCTTGCGCGGGCGGTTCGTCCGACGTGGTGCGCTGTTCCGGTGCTTACCGGACGTGCCTCGCGCGGGTGTGGCGCCGAGTCGGAGCCCGTCGCGCACCGGTTGCGGCCGGCCCGGCGAGGCTTGCCGGCGCGGCCTGCACGTCCCGCTGGACGTCCACGCGGCTTGAAAAGCGCGGTATTTTACCCGAAGAGCGGCAAGCTGCCAGTGCGGGGCGGCAGCGAGCGGCAAGACGCCGCGCAGCGCGTTGTGCGTGCGCGACGCCGGCGCGGTTTTGCGGGCGCCGGGCATCCGGGCGCCGGGCATCCGGACGCCGGGCATCCGGACGCCGGACAGCCGGACGCCGGACAGCCGGACGCCCGCCTTTGCGCGCGGTCAGCTCGCCGGCCGCGCCGTGCGTGCGATTGCATGCAGCGATGGAACGCTGCGGTGCGGTCGCGCACGATTGTTTAGTGGGCACGCAGCCCCTACATTCCTCGCATCGCTCTGATTGAGTACTTACCGGGAGACTTTCCATGATCGAGATTCGCCGCTCCGCAGAACGCGGTCACGCCAACCACGGCTGGCTCGACTCGTATCACAGCTTCTCGTTTGCCGATTACCGCGACCCCGAGCATGTGCACTTCGGACCGCTGCGCGTGATCAACGAAGACCGCATCGCCGGCGGCCAGGGTTTCGGCGCGCATGGGCATCGTGACATGGAGATCGTCACGTATGTGCTCGAGGGCGCGCTCGCGCATCGCGACAGCATGGGCAACGGCTCTACGATCCGTCCGGGCGACGTGCAGCGCATGAGTGCGGGCACCGGCGTGCAGCACAGCGAGTTCAACGCGTCGCGCGACGAACTCGCGCATCTGCTGCAGATCTGGATCATTCCGCGCCGCGCGGGCGATCAACCCGGCTACGAGGAAAAGCGCTTCGACGCCGACAGCAAGCGCGGCCGCCTGCGCGTGATCGCGTCGCCCGACGGCCGCGACGGCTCGGTGACGATCCATGCGGACGCGTCGATCTACGCGGGACTGTTCGACGGCGCCGAACACGCGACGTTCTCGCTGCCGGCGGGGCGTCTCGCCTATCTGCACGTCGCGCGCGGCACGCTGAGCGTGAACGGCACGGTGCTCGAAGCGGGCGATGCCGCGAAGTTCAGTGATGTCGACACGGTGACGCTCGAAAAGGGCGCCGACGCGGAAGTGCTGCTGTTCGATCTCGGCCAGTTGAACGGCTGATCCGAGCGGTCGATTCGCGCGGCCCGCGGCCAGCGGATCGAGCCGCGAGCAGCGCCAAACGACAACGCCACGGAAAACCTCTTCCGTGGCGTTTTTTCTATTTGCGAGGCGCCCTCCCTGGCACGCCTCGCGGATGCAACGTGCCGCTTACTGATTGGCGGCCGGCGCCGACGCCGCGCCTTGGTGATGCTCCCAACGCTCGCGCATCTTCTCGTGACGCTGTTCCATCCGCGCGAAGCGCTGCTTGATCGCCGTGCTGACAGTGGTCTTCTGCTGGTCGTTCAGGCCGTTATAGAACTTGAGCCACGCGTCGGTGCTTTGCTGACGCAGTTGCGCGTCCTTCTGCTCGATCTGCTGATGCGTCGCGGCCATCGCGTTCAGATCGAGGATCGGCTGCTGCTGCGCGGCCTTGAACTGGTCGTGCGCCTGGTTGTGGTTCGCGCGCATCGCTTCATGATTCTGCTTCATCGTATCGAGCGCGCTTTGCCACAGCTTTTCCTGATCCACGTTCAGCTTCAGCTGATCGTGGAGTTGGGTCAGTTCCTTCATGAAGTGGCCGTGCCAGCCGCCAGGGCCGCCGTGCGCCTGCTCGGCGGGTTGAGCGGCGGGTTGAGCGGCATAAGCGGCGCCCGCGCCGATGGCGAGAGCGGTGGCAGCAACGGCGAGAACGCGCGACATCTTTTTGGTGGACATATGAGGCTCCTTGTAATGGAATAGCCGACGATGCAACCGGTCTTTGGACTGCCTGCACTCGGTAAGGCACAGCGTAGAGAACCGCGTGCGCCGCTGTGTTACGCGCCAGGACGCCGCTATTACCAGCAATTACGCGCGGCTTTCACCGTAACACCCGGTAACCCTTCAGACCGTTTGGAAAACGAAATCCCTTTCTGTCGCGCGTTAAACTTCATTTCATGGCTACTCAAATCCTGGTCGTCGACGACGACGTCGAACTGCGCGATCTGCTGCGCGACTATCTGGCCCGTCAGGGCATCGAAGTTTCGGTGCTGCACGACGCGGGCTCACTCGAACGGCGCCTCGAGCGCGAGCGCCCCGACCTCATCGTGCTGGACCTGATGATGCCCGGCGTGGACGGCCTCACCGCGCTGCGCAAGCTGCGCGCATCGGGCGACGATATCCCTGTCATCATGCTGACCGCGCGCGCCGACGACGTCGACCGTATCGTCGGCCTCGAACTCGGCGCGGACGACTACCTCGGCAAGCCGTTCAATCCGCGCGAACTGCTCGCGCGCGTGCAGGCGGTGCTGCGGCGGCGCCGCACGCTGCCGTCGGCGGCCGCGCCCGAACAGCGCGAGCCGTTCAGCTTCGGCCGCTTCACGCTGGATTTCCAGTCACGCACGCTGCATCTCGAAGACAAGCCGCTCACGCTGTCGGGCAGCGAGTTCGCTCTGCTGAAGATCTTCGTCAATCACCCCATGCGCACGCTCACGCGCGAGCGCCTGCTGGAACTGCTGCACGGTCCCGAGTACGACGGTACCGACCGCGGCATCGACGTGCAGGTGTGGCGCCTGCGTCGCATTCTCGAAACCGATCCATCCACACCGCGCTTCATCCAGACCGTGCGCGGCCGCGGTTACGTGTTCGTGCCGGACGGCGAGCAGCATGCGTCGGCCCATTGATTCGCTGTTCGGGCGGCTCGCACTGCTCGTCGTCGCGGTGCTGATGTTGTCGCATTTCGCGTGGTACGCGCTGATGCGGCTCGAACGTTCGCAACTGCAAACGCGCTACGCGGTCGAGGAAGCGACCTTCCTCGTCGACGCGGTGCGTCAGCACGTCGCCCGCACACCGGATCAACCGTTGCCGTCGCGCGTGAAGCTGGTCGACCCGGCCAGCCCGGATGTACCGGCAGCCAGCGCGAACATGCCGCCGCCGCTCGAGCGTTTCGTCGAGGACGTGCGCGACCGCATGCCGGCCGACACCCAGGTGCGCATCAGTCCGCCCGGCGGACCGCCCACGCTATGGGTGCGCGCCGCGACTGATCGAAACTGGATCGTCGTGCCGGTTCAACCGCTGCGCATGCCGCGCTCGCTCGACCGCACGGTGTCGTGGCTCGTCATTATTTTCTCGTTCGCGGTGATGGCGGCGCTGTTCGCCGCCTGGGCTCTCCAGCGGCCACTGCGCTTGCTCGCGCAGGCGGTCGCGCGCTTCGGCCGCGGGCTGCCGGTGCCGCCGGTGCCGGAGCGCGGGCCGCGCGAGTTGCGGCAACTCACGCATGGCTTCAATCAGATGGTGCAGGAAGTCGCGCGCACCGAGAACGATCGCGCGGTGATGCTGGCCGGTGTCGCGCATGACCTGAAGACGCCGCTCGCGCGTCTGCGGCTGCGCGCCGAAATGATGGACGACGCGAAGACACGCGACGGCGTCGTGCGCGACGTCGATTCGATGACGCATATCGTCGAGCAGTTCCTGCTGTTCGCGCACGACGGAGCGGACCGCAGCGAACCCGTGGAAGTCGATGCACAGTGCGAGCGTGTCGTGCGCAGTTATCGGGCGGTGGCCAGCGGCGCGCCGATCGTACACACGGAGCTGAACGCCGGGCCGTCGTTTCAGCTGCCTGCCGCCACGCTCGACCGGATCCTGTCGAACCTGATCGACAACGCGCATGCGTATGGCGCGCCGCCGGTGGTCGTCGCGACTGCGCGCACACCGCAGGGCTTTACGCTATCCGTTAGCGACAACGGCAAGGGCATCGCCGCCCAGGATCTGATCAGCGCGAGCCGGCCGTTCGTGCGGCTCGATCCGGCGCGCGGCGGCAACGGCCACAGCGGGCTGGGCCTTGCGATCGTCGAGCGGCTGGTGCGGCGCGCGGGCGGTGAGTGGGAAATCGGCAACCACGACGGCCGTGGTTTGCGGGTGTTGATGAGCTTTCCGTTCGAAGTGCTGCCGCGGGTCGCGACGGCCTCGGAAAATGCGTGGTAGGAACGGGGTATTGGAGTCGCGATGCGCGCCCAGGGCGTCGGCATCGCGAGCGGCGAGAGGTCAGTCCGAAAACAGCGTATTCAACGCATTCGCCGTTTCGCTATCGACGGTATTCCACGTCACCGATTCCGCCTCGAAAATATAGTGCGTCGTATATTTGCCGAGCCGCGCGAGTATTTCCTCCTGAATCAATTCCGGCGCGACCTCCAGTTTCAGATACCACGCGGTCGACGACAGACGCGTCTGGAACGCGCCGTATTCGGCGAGCAGATGGTCGAATGCCTCAGCGTCCTGATCGCGACAGACGATCACCAGATTTCCCTTCATGCGAATCTCCCGTTAGTGCGGTAGTGACACTCCGATATCAGGATTGATGATACCTGCTTCGTTGCGGGAAGCTCGGCGTCGTTTTAGCGCGGGCAGGGTGTTTGCGTGGGTTGGCTAAGCGGAGAGGGCGATACCGTCGCGCTGAGTACTTCGGCTAGCGTCGGGCATTCACCATGCGTTCACCGCCGTGCGCGCAGGCGGTGCGGTATCGTCGGGCGGCAGCGCTTCGGTGCGGTCGCGCCCGCCGGTTTTCGCCGCGTACAGCGCGGTATCGGCCCGGCTCATCAGGCGCTCGGGCAGATCGTCGGGCGACAGCTCGGTGATGCCGATGCTCACGCTCAGCCCCGCCGCGGCCGGCAGCTTCGGCGAGGGTATCGCTTTCAGCCGCAGCCGCAGACGCTCGACCACCTCGCGCCCGCCTGCCAGATCGGTGGCCGGCAGCAGCAGGCCGAACTCTTCGCCGCCGAGCCGGCCGATCGCGTCGGAGCTGCGCAACTCGGCGCGACACGTATCGACGAAATGTTCGAGCGCGCGGTCGCCGGCGGCGTGACCGAAGCGGTCGTTGATCTGCTTGAAGTGGTCGAGATCGGCGATCGCCATGCACAGCGGCTCGCGCCCCGCGTGCGCGCGATCGATCTCGTGGCGCAGCAGGTCGAGGAAATAGCGCCGCGACAGCGCGCCGGTCAACGCATCGTGCCGCGCCTCGGCCGACAGCAGCGTATTGGCCGACTGCAACTGCTCGGCGAGATCGCGGGTCGCCCGATGGTGGCGCCGCTCGCGCACGTAGGACACGGTGATCACCCATGCGAGCGCGACGGTGCCGGACAGCGTCAGGAACACCAGCAGATGGTCGCGCTTGTGGTTGCGCAGCAGTTCCGGCCACGCGGCGAGCGGATCGACCAGATGCGCGGAGAGTCCGGAGTTCAGGCCACCGCGGTTCTGATAGAGCGCCGGGGCCGGCTGCTCGATCATGCCGAACAGCTGCGCGGCGACCGAGGCCGGCACCCACGGCGCCTGCTCACGCACTTGCGTGTCTTCGCGGATCAGCATGTCGGGGAACGTCTCGCGGCGGTAGATGATGCGCCGCTCGGCGGGGCTCATCTGCGTGACGCGCGAGTTCGGCAATGCGTGGCCTTCGAGCGCGCTGTTGTGCGCCATGATGATGACGCCGTTGTCGTCGGAGACGAAGGTGCCCGCGTGCGCGACCCAGTGGCGCAATCGCGCGATGCCGACCTTGGCGACCACCGCGCCGACCAGCAGCCCCTTCGAGTACACCGGCGCGGCGATGAAGATGCCTGGCTCGCCGCTCGCGCGACCGACGCCGTAGGCTTCAGCGAACGCGCCGAGCAGTGCGCTCGTCAGATAGCCGCGCGCGCGCATATCCATGCCGACGAACGATTGCTGCGCACCCTCGGGGTTCGACATCGTGCTGCTGGAGGCGACGCAGATGCCGTTCGCGTTGACGATCCAGACCTGGTCGAGCCCGGAGAAGCCTTGCGCTTCATGCAGGAACCTGCTGACCGCGGCCATCTGCGGGTCCTTCAGCAACGCGGCCCGCAAGGCGGGTTCCGCCGCCTCGCCGTTCACGGCATAATTCTGCGATTGCACGAGGGCATGCTGGACCACGTCCATTTCGGCCATGGTTGCGGGGATGGCGCGGGACATCGCGAGGTCGCTGGCAATCACTTCAGCCATGTTGTCGACGATCGACGTGGACATTTGCCGCTGCGTGTGCAACGCCGCGTCCAGCTCTTGCTGTACCATCCGGTCCGCGACCATGCCAGCCACGAACCAGCAGACGAGGACGATCAGCACGAAGCTGACCGGCCCGGCTACCTGGCGCAAGGTTGTCCTGTTCATCGACCCTCTGATCCGTCTAGCTGTGACATGCAACTTGCTTGTTGGTGGGCAGCGCGCTCTCAACGCTGTGTCGTTATCTGCGTCAGCTGCGGTTTCGCTCCGTCACGAGCGACGCGCGCTGCGCCGTCGCCATGCCCGGAATGAATCGCTGATAAACAGGTACGTCGTTTCCCGATTTTAACCGTCGCGAAGCACGTTGCCACCGTTATTGCTGGGATGCTGTCTGCATATGCCGCGCCGATCAGATTCTTAACGGCAGCCGCGCGGCATTCTTGATAGTTGTGCGGGCAGATTGAGCGAATGAGCCGCGGCGGCCGCGGCGACGCGCCGATGTGGCTTGCGCGCCACGCCGCGAGACAGCCTCGCGACGTGTCACGCCGAAGTACGCGCGAGCAGAGTACAGTGCGGCGCGGCGACGCGGGCCGGGGCTTGCTGAAGCCTTACGCCGCGCGTGCGACGCCGTCTCGCGATTTGCGGCGAAAGGTTGTGCCTGAAACATAGGATGGTGTAGTGTCGTGCCGTCCAAAACGAGGAAAGCCCGCCAGCCCTCGGGCGGCGCAAGCGGCGACAGGAGTTCGGCGTGATGGTTGTGGTCGTGGGCGACGCGTCCACGTAACTGCCCATTGCCGGCCCATGTGTCTCCAACGCTAACGATTTACCACGCACGCGCGTTTTGCCATGCCTGATTTCCGCTTTCCGGACCGACCCATAGACCGCCGCGGAGCCGCGGCCTCCTTCGAGCGTTCGAATGCCTGTTTCAAGAGGGAGGGCATCTGATGGATTTCAGCTTCAACTTGAAGCGCACCGCCAATGCGTCGGCATGGCGGGTGTTGCCCAACCGCTGGGACTTCGTCGCGTTCCCGCTGATCATCTGCCTGATCGCGATGGCATCGATCGGCTTTCACGAGACGCTCGCGCCGATGTCGACGCTAAAGACCCAGGCGATCTCGCTCGATCCGGCCAACCTGCCCGAGTACGCGATGCGCACCACGCTGCGCATGCTCGCGGCGATGGTCGCCTCGCTGATCTTCACGCTGGTCTATGGCACGCTGGCCGCCAAGAGCCGCCGCGCCGGCCTCGTGCTGGTGCCGATTCTCGACATCCTGCAGTCGGTGCCGGTGCTCGGCTACATCTCGTTTACGGTCACCTTCTTCCTCGCGATGTTCCCGGGCCGCGTGCTCGGCGCCGAGCTCGCCGCGATCTTCGCGATCTTCACGAGCCAGGCGTGGAACATGACGTTCAGCTTCTACCAGTCGCTGCGCACGGTGCCGCGCGACCTCGATGAGGTGTCGCGCGGCTTTCACCTGACTTCGTGGCAGCGCTTCTGGAAGCTCGAAGTGCCGTTCTCGATGCCGGGCCTGATCTGGAACATGATGATGTCGATGTCGGGCGGCTGGTTCTTCGTCGTGGCTTCCGAAGCGATCACGGTCGGCAACAACACGATTACGCTGCCGGGCATCGGCGCCTACCTCGCGCAGGCGATCAGCGACAAGAACCTGCACGCGATCGGCTGGGTCATCCTCGCGATGACGGTCGTGATCCTCGCCTATGACCAGTTGCTGTTCCGTCCGCTCGTCGCGTGGGCCGACAAGTTCCGCATGGAGTTCACCAGTTCGGGCGATGCGCCGGAATCGTGGCTGCTCGACCTGATCCGCCGCACTCGTCTGATTCACCGGCTGCTGGTGCCGCTCGGCTGGATGTTCGCGCGCGCGGCTCGCGTGCGCTTCCAGTTGCCCGCGTTCAGCGCGCCGCGCTTTCACATCCCGCAGCGCGAGAAGAACTCGAAGCTCGGCGACATCATCTGGGCGGCGATCGTGCTGCTGGCCACGGTCTACGTGGTGTACCGCGTGTTTCTGTATGTGCGCACCGGCGTCACGCTCGACGAGATCGGCCACGTGTTCGTGCTCGGCCTGATCACGCTGCTGCGCGTGGTGGTGCTGATCGCGATCGCCTCCGTGATCTGGGTGCCGGTCGGCGTGCTGATCGGCCTGCGCCCGGCGCTCGCGGAAAAGGTGCAGCCGCTCGCGCAGTTCCTCGCGGCGTTCCCGGCGAACCTGCTGTTCCCCGTGTTCGTGATCGTCATCGTGCGCTTTCACCTGAATCCGGACATCTGGCTGTCACCGCTGATCGTGCTCGGCACGCAGTGGTATATCCTGTTCAACGTGATTGCCGGTGCAAGCTCGTATCCGAACGACTACCGCGAGGCGGCCAAGAATTTTCACATTCGCGGCTGGCAGTGGTGGCGTCAGGCGATGCTGCCGGGCATTTTTCCGTACTACGTGACGGGCGCGATCACCGCGTCGGGCGGTGCGTGGAACGCGAGCATCGTCGCCGAGTTCGTGCAGTGGGGCGATACCAAGGTCGCCGCGCATGGCCTCGGCGCCTATATCGCGCAGACCACCGCGGCGGGCGACTATCCGAAGATCATCGTGGGCATCGCCGTGATGTCCCTGTTCGTGACCCTGTTCAACCGTCTGCTGTGGCGTCCGATGTACGCCTACGCCGAAGGCAAGCTCCGTCTAGATTGAGAAATGAAGGCTTAACGCGATGCAAAATCCTAAAGCTGCTATGACCGCCGCGCCGATCCAGACGCCGCCGAAGCCCCCGCGCCTCGGCGAGGAAATCCTGCGCGTCAAGGACGTGTGCCGCGGCTTCAACAAGACTCAGGGTGAACTGCTCGTCCTCGACGACGCGAATCTGTCGCTGCGCGAGGGCGAGATCGTCGGTCTGCTCGGCCGTTCGGGCTCGGGCAAGTCGACGCTGTTGCGTATCATCGCCGGCCTGATCGAGCCGACCGACGGCGAAGTCACGTACATGGGCAAGCCGCTCGAAGGCCCGGCGAAGGGCGTAGCGATGGTGTTCCAGACCTTCGCGCTGTTTCCGTGGCTGACCGTGCTGCAGAACGTGGAAGCGGGTCTCGAGGCACAAGGCGTCGGCGCGTCGGAGCGGCGCACTCGCGCGCTCGCGGCGATCGACCTGATCGGTCTCGACGGCTTCGAAAACGCGTATCCGCGCGAGCTGTCGGGCGGCATGCGTCAGCGCGTCGGCTTCGCGCGTGCGCTCGTCGTCGATCCGACACTGCTGCTGATGGACGAGCCGTTTTCCGCACTCGACGTGCTGACCGCCGAAACGCTGCGTACCGACCTTCTCGATCTGTGGACGCAGGGCCGCATGCCGATCAAGGCGGTGCTGATCGTCACGCACAACATCGAGGAAGCGGTGTTCATGTGCGACCGCATTCTGGTGCTGTCGTCGAACCCGGGCCGCGTGATCGCCGAGATCAAGGTGCCGTTCAAGCATCCGCGCAATCGTCTGGACCCGGCGTTCCGTCGTCTCGTCGACGAGATCTACGCGAAGATGACCGCGCGCCAGACCGACGAAAAGACCAAGAAGGGGCTCGAGCTCGGTAGCTGGCTGCCGCACGTGTCGACCAACCTGATGGCCGGTCTGATCGAGACGCTCGCCGCCGCGCCGTATCACGGTCGCGCGGACATGCCGGAAATCGCGCGCTCGCTGCATCTGGAGGTCGACGATCTGTTTCCGATCGCCGAAGTGCTGCAGCACCTCGGTTTCGCCGACGTGCGCGAGGGCGACATTTTCCTGACGCCGCCGGCGCGCGTGTTCTCCGAGTTCGGTACCCAGGAACGGAAGATGATGTTCGCCGAGCATCTGCTGCGGCACGTGCCGCTCGCGGCGCGGATCAAGAAGGTGTTGAACGAGCGGCCAGGGCATCGCGCGCCGCGCGTGCGCTTCGAGCAGGAGCTGGAAGACTTCCTGTCGGACAGCGCGGCGGAAGAGACGCTCGACGCGGTTATCAACTGGGGCCGTTACGGCGAGATCTTTTCGTATAACGATCAGACGGAAATCTTCAGTCTGGAAGACGTGGAGTCTTGAGCCCGGGTTGCCGCGGAAGCGACCGCGGTTCAGACAAAAAGGCGGCGAGGAAAAACTTCGCCGCTTTTTTATTGCAGGTTGCCCCAGCGTGCGACCGCCGGCTCGGCCGTCGCCCACTTCCAGCCCTTGTCCTGCTGGCACGCGCTCGCCGTGAACCACCTCTCGGGCGCGTTCGGGCCGTCGCCGTCCTGCACCGAGAACACGAAGTCTTTGCACAGCGCGAGCGCCGAGTTGACCGCGCGCGTCACGCGCACCTGGCCGTGACCGTTTTCGATCGGCAACGTGTGCTTGACCGACCACGGTTTCGTTTCGCCGACCGCCATCGTCCCGACCAGCGCCGCCATCAGATCCTGCTGATCCTTGTGCATGCTGCGCATGTAGCGCGCGACCGCTTCGTCGGTAGCGGCCTGCACCGCCACGCCGACGCCGAGCGCGACGGCCGGATTGCTGGTCACGATGCCCGAAGCGACACCCGCCGCCGCGCCGCTCGCGGCGCCGATCGATGCGCAGCCGCTCGCCAGCAGGCTCGCGCCAACGCATAGCGCGCCGGCCGCGATGAGCCGCAGCCGATCACCCATCGGAACGCCAGGCGAACGCAATATCATTGCAGCGCACCCCAGCGCTCGGTGGCGGGTTCGGCCGATGCCCAACGCCAGTCCTTACCGTCACGGCAAACCGATGCGATGTAAAACGCGCTGCTCGCGGGCTTGTCGCGCGTTGCGTTCTGATCGACGGAAAAGACGATTTCCTTGCAGTCGAGCGCGCCGGTGCTGATCAGGCGGCTGACGGTCACGCGGCCGTGCTCGTCGTCTTCGATCGGGAAAGAGTGGGTGATGCTCCAGGGAGCGACCGCGCCGACATCGAGCGGACCGGCCGCCTGCGCGATGCTGTTCTGCGTATTCGTGTGGACCACGCGCTCCGAGTACTGCACGCCGGCGCGCGCGGCGGCGACCGCACCGAGACCGATACCGGTCGCGACCGCCGCATTGCTGGTGACCTTGCCCGCGACCGCGGCACCCGCGATACCGGCGCCCGCAACCGCGCCTTCCGAGTACAACGAGCTACAGCCGCTCAATGCGGACGACACCGCCAGCGCCAGTGCGAGCAGCGCTGCTACGTGGGGGCGTTTGGCTGCGACAACGGACTTCGCGTTGTCAGCCCACACCATGTTCTTTTGCATTTCTCCCGTCCCTGCCCGTACAGGTGCCTGCGTTCACGCGTCGCGCGTGTAAACGAAGGACACGTCGTTTATTACGCTGCCGCATTGTGCAGGATGCGTTTTGTAATTGGCAGCGAAAAAATGCAAGAAATTGCAAAACATCGTGCGCCGCGATGTTTTCTGCTGCATGGGCGGAATGGCTTGCCTGGCTCTCCCAGGTATTTGGGAGGCCGCCGCCAGCGGCGAACGGCCTACGTTGCAGCGTGCCTACGAGTCGGCTTCGTCTTCGCCGCTTTCGTCGCCGTATGCGCTCAGCCGGTTGTACAGCGTTTTGAGGCTCACGCCGAGCGCTTTGGCCGCGCGCCGCTTGTCGCCGCCGCAGTACTTGAGGGTGCCGAGAATGATCTGCTTCTGCGCGTCGGCGAGCGGCGTGCCGATCCACACGCTCATCGCGTCGCCTTGCGTGACCGCTTTCTTGACTCGCGACGCAAGATGCGGATGCGGCAATTCGACGGTCTTCTCCGCGAGAATGAACGCGCGATACACAGCGTTCTTCAACTCGCGCACGTTGCCCGGCCACGACCATGAACGCAGAGTTTCGATCGAGCGTTTGCTGAAGCTCTTGTTGGTGGTTTCCTGCTGGTTCAACTGCGCGAGGAAGTACTGCGCAAGCAGCTCGCGATCGTTTTCGCGCTCGCGCAGCGGCGGCGCGCGCAGCGGAAACACCGCGAGCCGGTACATCAGATCCTCGCGCAAGCCGTTTTCCTTGACGGCCACCGCCGGGTCGCGATTGGTCGCGGCGATCACTCGCACGTTGCCGCTGATCAGCTCGTTGCCGCCGACGCGATAGAACGTGCCGGTTTCGAGCGCGCGCAGCAGCTTGACCTGGCGCACCGGCGCCATCTCGGTGATTTCGTCGAGAAACAGCGTGCCGCCGTTCGCATGTTCGAAGTAGCCGATGCGGCCCTGGACCGCGCCGGTGAAGCTGCCTTTTTCGTGGCCGAACAGCTCGGCTTCGATCAGCTCATCGGGAATCGCGCCGCAGTTCACGGCGACGAAAGCGCCGTCCTTACGGCCGCTGCGCTCGTGGATGGTGCGGGCGATCAGCTCCTTGCCGGTGCCCGACTCGCCGATGATCAGCGCGGTCGCGTCGGTATCGGCGACGCGTTCGATCTGCTCGTACAGATCGAGCATCACCGGCGACGAGCCGTACAGCAGCCCGTACGATTTCAGTCCCGCGACGGCGTCCCCGACGCGCTGCTTCGCTTGTGGCGAAGCATTGCCGCCAGCGGACACGGTGGGCGAGTCCAGATCGATTGACGCCATAAAAGGGGGAGTCCTGTGCAAATGAAGTTCGTGATGCGGCGCGCAGGCCTTGAATGCGGGAGACCGTACAGCCACTATCTCATAAAAGACGATTTAACCACTTCGACACGGATTCCGGCAATCGAACCGGCAGCCCCTGCGGCAGTCGTGCGCGCAATCGGTCGAAAGTGCTCGAAATTGGCCTGTTTCAGCGCGCTGAAGCGGCAAATATACCGGGCACACGCATTGCATCATTGACCGTTTGACCGAGTCGTGCGAGCTTTTGACGGCTACGCCGCGGCGGCGCTGGTGAGCGTAGGGCGGCAACCCGGCAACCCGCATCGCGCGGCCACGAACGCCGAATCAGACGAGGAGTGAACGATGACCGACACCACGCAACAACTTGCACTCGGCGGACAGAAAATCGTCGAGGATCTTCGGGTGCTGCTGAGGGACTCGGAGGAAATGCTGCGGCTCGCCGCCAACGTGCCGGGCGAAAGCGTCGATGCGTTGCGCGACCGGCTCGGCACGCATGTTGAAACGCTGCAATCGACGCTCGGCGATGCGCAACGCAACGTGCATCGCCGCTATCGCGAGGCGGCGGTCAGCACCGAGCACTATGTGCGCCATAACCCGTGGCGCTCGCTCGCGCTCGCGGCGGGCGCCGGATTTCTGCTCGGCGTGCTGGTCGCACGATAGAGGCGGCGCGGCGCGCGACGTTCGCCTCTGCTCGCTGGAAGGCGCGGGGCTCGTCTGGCACGGCCGGCACTCATCCGCATCACGACCCAAGGAGTTCATGATGACACGACCCACGATTGGTTTTTTTGGCGCATTGATGGCACTCGGCGGCTTTCTGGCGGTTCGCTACGTGCAACACAAACGCACCGGCCAGATTTCCCCGACCCGCGAGCTGAGCCGCTGGGAAAACGAGGGTGGTGCGGTCGCGGCGCCGGCAACCTCGTCGACCGAGTTCGCGCCCGCGTCCCGGAGCACCAACGGTTCAGGGCAGGCTGACGGCGAACACCGCGCATGGCCATTTCCGCGTGGCTGAAGCACGGCGCTCGAATCCCAAGGTGGCCGGGGTGCAGCCAGATCGGCGGTCGGCGCCTGGAAGCGATTGTTAAATGGATTCTATAAACCCGTATAATAGGCAAATAGACAACAATGATGCGGTAATCGGCGGGCATTTTGCCGCCATTGTTGCAGTTTTTCATTAAATGGTCGGCGGCGCGGGATACACGTCGAATCCGCGTCATGCAGCCGACCCGATCCAGCGGCATGCCCATGGGGATGATCCGCATATTTTCTGACCCACGCTTGCAGGCTTTCGAAACGCGATGCCACATGTACTGATTGTCGATGACGACGCAAGTACCCGCGAGGCGCTTTCCGCCATCATTGGGGAAGACGGGCTGACCACCGCCACCGCGGGCGATCTGCGCGAAGCGCGTATTCAACTGATCCGGCAGATGCCGGACGTCGTATTCACCGACCTGAAGCTGCCCGACGGCAGCGGGGTCGATCTGTTCGAAGATCTCGATCCGCGCTCCGGCGTCGAAGTGATCGTGATCACGGGTCACGCAACGGTCGAGTCGGCGGTCAGCGCGCTGAAAATGGGTGCGGCCGACTATCTCGTGAAACCGATCAACATGCAGCGCGTGAAGGCGATCTTGTCGCGCCTGCCGCGCCCCGGCGACCTGAAGGCCGAGATCGGCACGCTGCGCGGCGAGTTGCGCCGCATGGGCCGCTTCGGTTTGATGCTCGGCAATTCGCCGGCGATGCAGGAGGTCTACGACCAGATCAGCCGCGTCGCGCCGACAGCGGCCTCGGTGATGCTGGTCGGCGAATCGGGCACCGGCAAGGAAGTCGCCGCGCAGACGCTGCACGAGCTGAGCCTGCGCCGCAAGCACGCGTTCCTCGCGGTCAATTGCGGCGCGATTTCACCGAATCTGATCGAGTCGGAAATGTTCGGCCACGAGCGCGGTTCGTTCACCGGCGCGGATCGGCAGCACAAGGGCTATTTCGAGCGCGCGAACGGCGGCACGCTGTTCCTCGACGAAATCACCGAGATGCCGATCGAGCTGCAGGTGAAGCTGCTGCGCGTGCTCGAGACCGGCATGTTCATGCGTGTCGGCACGACCAAGGAAATCGAAACCGATGTGCGTCTGATCGCGGCCACCAATCGCGATCCCGAGCAGGCGGTGCTCGAAGGCAAGCTGCGGCTGGACCTTTACCACCGGCTGAACGTGTTTCCGATCAGCCTGCCGCCGCTGCGCGATCGCGGGAAGGACGTGGAGCTGCTCGCGCAATCGTTCCTCGATGAGCTCAACGAGCGTCACGGCACGAAGAAGCATTTCCCGGTCGCGGTGAAGGAAATGCTGCTGTCATATCCGTGGCCAGGCAATGTGCGCGAACTGAAGAACTACGTGCAGCGCGCGCACATCATGTCGAGCGCGGATTCGGATGCCACGGCGACCGTGCCGTTGCAGATCACGCTATCGAAGCCCGCGACCGGCACCGCGATCACGATCCCGTTCGGCACTTCGCTCGCGGAAGCCGACCGTCAGCTGATCCTGGCGACGCTCGAGCAATGCGGCGGCGTGAAGACGCGCGCCGCGGAAATTCTCGGCATCAGCCTGAAGACGCTGTACAACCGGCTCGTCGAGTACGGCAACGATACGCGCGACGACGGCGATCCCACCGACGAATCACGCGCGCTCGGCGGCGCGGACGCCTGATCCGCGCTCGTTCGCGCGTCGTCCGCATCATCAGCGATCGCCCGCCCGGACTTCCGGGTGGGCATCCGAACGGCACAGGCCTTGCTGCGCTCCAGTGGAACGCAAAAGGAGGTCACCGACATGCCGCACCTGCCGCCGCACCTGCCGCGTTACGCTGCCGTTTCCCCGCCGTCCGGGCCGTTGCACGCTCACCGGCCCGAACCGGTCGAGCCTCCCGCCACGCCGCCGAACCCGGCCGAACCCGATACGATCCCCGGCCCGACCCCCGATCCAATCGAACCCGTGGAACCGGTCTCGCCGCCGATCGGCGATCCGCCGCCGCAGCCAACGCAGACGCCTCAGGCCGCCGATCGTCAGTGGCGAACGCTGCAATGCTGATGCGACCCTCGATGCCGTCATGCAGCTGCGCACCCGATGCAAACATCTCCGCACTGCAGCGGACCGTGGCCCCGGTCCGGTGCAGTGCATTGCTGTACTTGTTACAAAGCCGGCGCATGTTTTACCGGCAATTTACGGTTTCGCCCCCTAGACTCTAGGGATGCCGCAATAAGCGGCGGGCTTCCCCCGGAGGCACGATCATGAGACACCCCGCATTGCGACGTTCCGCGCGGCACTCCAAGCGCGGGCCACGGCCGGCCGATGTCAAGACCGAGCCGGCGGAGTCGCCGGACCCGGCCGCGCAGAACCGGATCGCCCCGCATACGCCGCCGGACGGCGAGCACAACCAGGGCGGGGTGCGTCAGGAAGGCCTCGAATACCAGCGCGATCTGGGCTCGGAACAGGACGCCTGACGCAGCGCAGTAACCGGGCGAGGTATACCGGCGACCGCGAGGCCGGTAAGAAAGACCTCCGCTTTGGTCAGATTTAACAGAAAAATTTTCTTCGCAATTAGTGATGATTGCGGGGATCAGCTCGTTTGTCACATTTTCATACAACTTTATTTTCGATATCTCAAATATCGGCACATTGCTTGCATGCACCGTTTTGGCGCAATTCCGCATACAACGAAACAATGGAGCACTAATGAGCAGATTGATCGTGGTATCGAATCGTGTCGCACCGATTCAGGAAGCGCGTCCGGCAGCGGGCGGGCTCGCGATCGGCGTGCTGGACGCACTGAAGGAAACTGGCGGCGTCTGGTTCGGCTGGAGCGGCGAAACGGTCAGTGAGCCATCCGCGCCCGTGATCGAGAAGCAGGGCAACGTCACCTACGCGACGGTGGGCCTCACCAAGCGCGATTACGACGAGTACTACCGCGGGTTTTCGAACACCACGTTGTGGCCGACCTTCCACTATCGCAACGACCTGTCCCGCTACGACCGCGAGGACTACGCGGGCTACCAGCGGGTCAACGCGACGCTCGCGAAGCAGTTGAAGGAACTGCTCAAGCCCAGCGACATCATCTGGGTGCATGACTACCATCTGCTGCCGTTCGCGCGTTGCCTGCGCGATCTCGGCGTGAAGAACCCGATCGGCTTCTTCCTGCACATTCCGTTTCCGGTGCCCGAGGTACTGCGCACGATTCCGCCGCACGAGGAGATCGTCAAGGCGATGTGCAGCTACGACGTGATCGGTTTTCAAACCGAAGCGGATCGGCAGTCGTTCGTCGACTATATCGAGCGCGGTCACCACGGCACGTCGAGCGAAGACGGCATGGTGCACGCGTACAACCGCTTCCTGAAGGTCGGCGCGTACCCGATCGGCATCTATCCCGATGCGATCGCCAAAGCCGCCGAGCAGTTCACCGACCGCAAGGCGGTGCGCAGCCTGCGCGACGGCATGCGCGGGCGCAAGCTGATCATGAGCGTCGACCGGCTCGATTATTCGAAGGGGCTGGTCGAGCGCTTCCAGGCATTCGAGCGGCTGTTGCAGAACGCGCCCGGCTGGCACGGCCGTGTGTCGCTCGTGCAGATCGCGCCGCCGACCCGCGCCGACGTGCAGACCTATCAGCGCATCCGGCAGACGCTCGAAGGCGAAGCGGGCCGCATCAACGGCCGGTTCGCGCAGCTCGACTGGACGCCGATCCAGTATCTGAACCGCAAGTACGAGCGCAATCTGCTGATGGCGCTATTCCGCCAGTCGCAGGTCGGCTATGTGACACCGCTGCGCGACGGGATGAACCTGGTGGCCAAGGAGTACGTCGCGTCGCAGGACCCGGCCGATCCGGGCGTGCTCGTGCTATCGCAATTCGCGGGCGCGGCCGAGCAGCTGCCGGGCGCGCTCGTCGTCAATCCGTTCGATCTGTCGCAGATGGCCGAAGCGCTCGAACGCGCGCTGTCGATGCCGCTCGCCGAGCGTCAGGCGCGTCATGCGGACATGATGGAGCCGATGCGCGAGAACAATCTGTCGGTTTGGCGCGACACCTTCCTCGACGATCTGCGCCACGTCGCGACCGCCTCTTCGGTGACGGCCAAAGCGGTAAAGCTCGCTGACGTGACGGCATCGTCTTGAGCGGACAGTCGCGGCCCGCGCGGGCGGGCGACGCGTGGGCCGGTCACGTCGTGAATGAAGTGACAACGAAGATCGAAGCAAAAAGGGCGTGCATCGCGTCGTGCGATGCACGCCCTTTTTCGTGGATGCGTTGCACGTGTAACGGCAACAACGCGTCCACAACCCTCAAGCCGGCTGCGTCGCCTTCTGCACGACCCGCATCGTGCTGACGACCGCCGCGACCGCCGAAAACCCCGCGGCCACATACAGCGCGATGACCGTCCCGCTTTGCGGGGCGACGCCGAAGATCAGCGCGACCAGCGCCGCGCCGAGCGTTTGCCCGGTCAGGCGCGCGGTGCCCAGCATGCCGCTCGCGCCGCCGCTGCGTTCGCGCGGCGCGGACGACAGCATCGTGCGATTGTTCGGCGACTGGAAGATACCGAAGCCCGCGCCGCACAGCGCCATGCGCCACGAAATCTGCAGTGCGTCCGGGTGAGGCCCGAGCGTCGCGAGCAGCAGCAGGCCGACCGTCATCGCGGCGAGCCCGACGCCGCCGAGCCAGCCGGACGATATCCTGTCCGACAGGACCCCTGCGATCGGCGCCGCGATGATGATAATCGCGGGCCACGGCGTCATCAGAAGACCGGTTTCGACCTGCGACATACCGAGCGTTTCCTGCAGCAGGAACGGTAGCGACACGAACGCGAGCATCTGCGCGCAGAACGAGCAGACCGAGGTGCCGACCGACAGCGCGAACACCGGAATACGCAGCAGGTCGATCGGCAGCAGCGGGGCGGGCCGCGTCAGTTGCCGGCGCACGAAGAAGTAGCCGACCACCAGAGCGCCGAGTGCTTCGAGCGTCACGTAGCCGAAGCGCTGGCCGTGGCCGAGGCCATCGACAGCGAAAATCAGCAGGCCGAATACAATCGCGTTCATCACCGCGCTCAGATAGTCATACGGCGATTCGTGGCCGGGGTTCATCGGCAGCGCCTTGAAGCCGCCGACGATCGCCGCGATCCCGATCGGCACGTTGATCGCGAACAGCCACGGCCACGTCGCGATCGCGAGCACGCCCGACGCGACCGTCGGCCCGACCGCCGACGACACCGCCACCACCATCGCATTGATCGAGACGCCGCGCCCGAGCTGCGCCGGGGGATAGATCATGCGCACGATCGCGGTGTTCACGCTCATGATGCCGGCCGCGCCGAAGCCCTGGACCACGCGCGCGAGCGCGAGCGTCGCAAGCGAGTTCGACAGCGAGCAGCCGAGCGACGCGACCGTGAACAGGATCAGACCCCACAGATAAATGCGCCTATAGCCAATGCGATCGCCGAGCGACGCCATTGGCAGCAGCGAGATCGTGATCGCGAGCTGATACGCGTTGACGACCCAGATCGACGCGGCGGCGCTCGCATTGAGGTTGCGCGCGATCGTCGGCAGCGCGACGTTGGCGATCGCGCTGTCGAGCACCGCGAGCGTCAGCGACAGCGCGATGACGAGCATCGCCCAATAGCGTTGTGGAACCGGCAGGCCCAGTTCCTTGCCTTCGAAGCGGGGAGTGGAGGGCGTCGGGCCATCCGTGCGCGGGGAGGGTGCGTGCATCGATTGTTCGATTTGTCTGAGATGTTGCCGCGCCTGTGCGCGGCTCACGCGCTGGCCGCTGCGGGCGCATCGGTCGGCGCGGCGCCACCGTTGCCAGGACGCGGGCGCCGCGCTCGCGTCATTTGAGTTCGTAGAGGCCCGTGTGGGTCGTCGAGTCGATTTCGTTCAGATGCGTCATGAAGCGCGCGACCGCATTGGTGGTTTCCGCGCTGACCGGCAGATGCGGCACCTTCAGCGCATGCAGCCGGAAAATATAGCGATGCGTGCGATCGCCGCGCGGCGGCGCGGCGCCGCCGAAGCCGACCGTCCCGTAGTCGTTGCGCAGCTGGATCGCGCCCTGCGGCAGCAGCGTGCCGTCGGCCTTGCCGGCGTTGCGCGGCAGCGAGCGCGCGTCGGCCGGGATGTTGACGACGACCCAATGCCAGAAGCCGCTGCCGGTCGGCGCGTCGGGATCGTGAACGGTGAGCGCGAAGCTTTGCGTGTCCGCGGGCGGCGCTTCCCATTGCAGTGACGGCGAGATGTTTTCGCCGTCGCCGCCGAACGCCTTGTCGTTGTACTCGTGGTCTTTCGGCATGAAGCCGTTGTTGGGAAAGTCGTCGGACCAGAGACGGAAGTCAGCCATGATGTGCCTCCCTTGTTGATTGCTTCTGGGATCGTCGGAGTGCGCGATGTCCCGGCGGCGAGGCGCATCTCGCGGCATGCCGGAGCGCGTGAGGAAGTGCCGTGAAAGCGCCGGGAAAGCACCCGGAAAACGCCGCCGAAGCGTGCCTCGAAGGCATCTCGAAAGCACGCCGGGTGAGCCTTTCGAGTGTAGCACCAGCGGCCGCGAGACTCGCGCGAGCAGGGCAATCCGCGCGTGGTTTCAGCCGCGTTCCTCGAACTCCGGCGCGTCGCTTCTGATCCACGCGACGAGCCGCTCGATCACGCCCGCGATATCGCGATTCGCACCCCGCAAAGCGCATTCCCACACGACCGCGACGCGCCAGCCGCTCGCGAGCAGCGCGGCGCGCACCTTGTCGTCGTTGCTGCGATTGCGGCCGATCTTGTCGCGCCAGAAGTCGGGCCGCGTCTGCGGCCATTTGAACAGATGACAGTCGTGGCCATGCCAGAAGCAGCCATGCACGAGCACCACCGCGCGATAGCGCGGCAGCACGATGTCGGGGCGGCCGGGCAGATCGCGCGCGTCGAGCCTGAAGCGCAGGCCCTGCCGATGCAGCAGGCTGCGGATCAGGACCTCCGGCCTGGTGTTGCGGCCGCGAATGCCGGACATCATCCGGCTGCGCGTCGCGCTATCGACGATATCGACCATCGTCAGTGGGCCAACGGGTCGCGCGGCCGCTCACGCGTAGAGCGGCAGGGAGTGTTTCGACGCATCGCGGGTCGGGTGGGCGAGCAGGGTTTGCACATGCGGCAGCATGATACGCGCCACTTCGCGCATCACCGGCATCACGACGCTGTTGCCGAACTGCCGGTAGGCCTGCGTATCGCTGACCGGAATCCTGAAGGTGTCGGGAAAGCCCATCAGCCGCGCGCATTCGCGTGGCGTCAGACGACGCGGGCGCAGCGCCTCGCCTTGATAGACGAGTATTTCGGAGCCGTCCTTGTGATAGCGCGCGGACAGCGTGCGCGTCACGCTGTCCGGATAGGCCATGCCGAAACCGAAGCCGTTGCCCGCCGCGCGATGCTTGGCCGCGTAGTTCTGCAGATACGCCCACAGCTTCGGGGTGAGCGTGTACTTCGGCTGCACGCGCCGAGCGGCGTGATCGAAGAAACGGTCGTGGTCCCACGGCAGCACGGGTTCCGTACCGTCCGTGCGATGCAGGATCGCGCCGAGCCGCGGCCCGTCGGCGGGCAGCCGCAGGTCGTCCCACGTGAACGCGGTCTTGCCGCGAAAGCCGACGATGATGATGCGCTCGCGATGCTGCGGCGTGAAATGCTGGCCATCGATCACGCGGTAGTGGACCTCGTAGCCGAGTTCGTCGCGCAGCGTTTGCAGGATCACGTCGAAGGTGCGGCCCTTGTCGTGCGACAGCAGGTTTTTCACGTTCTCGAGCAGGAACGCGGCGGGGCGCTTCGCGGCGATGATCCGCGCGACATCGAAAAACAGCGTGCCCTGGGTCGTGCATTCGAAACCGTGCGGCCGCCCCAGCGCGTTTTTCTTGCTGACGCCGGCGATAGAAAACGGCTGGCACGGAAAGCCGCCGAGCAGCACGTCGTGGCTCGGCACGTCCTCGGCGGGAAACGTGACGATGTCGCCGATCAGCGCGTGCGCGCCGCCGCTCGCGGCGTTGTCGCCGTAGTTTTGACCGTAGTTCTCGCGATAAGTCCGCGTCGAGAATTCGTTCCACTCGCTGGTGAACACGCATTCGCCGCCGTGCGCCTCGAAGCCCATGCGAATGCCGCCGATGCCCGCGAACAGATCGATGAAGCGAAAACGCGCCGCGTCGCCCGCCTGTTGCGCCTCACGCGCGCCTTGCCGAAGCAGATCGCGCAACGCGGGTTCGAGCATCGCGGGACAAGGCGTTTCACCTTTTTCCCAGCGACGCACCGTCTTGATGTCCTTGCCGACATGGGCTGCGATTTCGCGTTGGGTGAAACGGGCGCGCGCCTGCTTGAGCAGGTCGAACGGGGCGACGAGGGTCACGTGGCGTCCTGGCTGGGAATTTTTGCGGACATTATGACCTAAGGTCGTCCCCTTTCCCTATTTTTAGCGCCGATCGATCAGGATTTTTTCGCGATACGTCGCGCCGCTGCGTTTGTCTGCGGCGGATGCAGAAGCGGTGAGGCGGTGTGCCGCTTGGCGAGATCAGGCCGACTTCGCTTTCTTCGCCCGCTCAGCCGGTTCGAATCGCGAGGTCGGCGCGGGCGCGAAGCGTTCCCATTCGGGCAGCGGCGTCGAGGCGAGCCGATCGAGTTGCAGCAGCAGGCTGTCGACTTTGTCCAATTGGGCGGGAGAAAGCTGGCCGCTGTCGACCAGCGCGGTCAGCCGTTTGCGCCAATAGGTGGCTGGCAGGATCGGACCGCCGAAATCGCCACGCAGCGATACGTGCATCACGCGCGCGATGTGCGCGATGTCGTGGTCGATCAACGTGGCTTGCGATGATCCCGAAACCGTAGTGTCCGTATGGTCCATGACTCCTCCCTGAACGCATTTACGGCGGTGCGCGGCGAGACTTTAGGCCATATTTGATAAAAAGTTTGCCGATCGCGCATCGGCGTTCGTCGATGGCGCCGCGCGCGGAACGGCCCCGGGAACAGCCCTTGCTGAATCCCACATACCGGCGGAATACCGCGCCGGCATCTCTGTCGACTACGCATATGGGAGCCGAACATGAACAAGGATCAAGTGAAGGGCGTTGGCGAGCAGGTCAAGGGCAAGGTCAACGAGGCCGTCGGCAAGGCCACGAAGGACCCCGCGAAGGAACTCAAGGGCGATATGCAGCAGGGCGCCGGCAAGGTGCAGAAGGCCTATGGCGATGCGAAGGAAGACGCCAAGGACGATGCAAAGCGCGGTCATCACTAAACCCGTTCGGTGTAGGTTGCCGTAACGGCGAGGCGCCGCGACTGTCGCGGCGCCTTTGCTTTTTGTGCGGCGCAGAGCGGGGCGCGCCAGTCGGTTTCACTGTTTGGGTCGCGGCTGACGCTAGCGCGCCGGCCGGCCTGGGAGTAACCCGTGATCGCGATGATCGGCATTCCGCACGCGCCGCCAGCCCTTTAGACTTGGCGCAAATCCCACGTGGAGGTCGCGCCAATGACACCCGAAAAGATACTTTCGATGTTCGAACGGCAGTACCTGGAAGGCAAGGCGCCGCCCGATCTCGAAGCGACCTGTGCGAGCTTCGCGACGTGGCTTGCGGGCGCGTGGGAACTGCTCGACGGCACCGAGAAGACGCTGCTGCTGACGGTCGGAGCGACGCTGTGGCGAGAGGGCTTCAACCTGCGCGCGGGCACGGCGACGAAGGACTTGTGGTGATCCGTCGATTGCGAACGGCGCTATTGCCACGGCGTTTGTAAGGTATTCGAGCGGCCTCGCACGCGTTCTGGCGAGTCGGTTTATATTGGGCGGTCCTGCAATTTCTGTCCCTATGGCGACCCGAACCCATGACCGATTTATCCGCTTTCGCGATCACGAAAAAATGGCCGGCCGAGCATCCGGACCGGATTCAGCTCTATTCGCTGCCGACGCCCAATGGCGTAAAAATCTCGATCATGCTTGAGGAAACCGGCTTGCCGTACGAGCCGCATCTGGTGCGCTTCGATACCAACGATCAGATGACGCCGGCGTTTCTGTCGCTGAACCCGAACAACAAGATTCCCGCGATCCTCGATCCGCACGGCCCCGACGGCAAACCGCTGCCGCTGTTCGAATCGGGCGCGATCCTGATCTATCTGGCCGATAAAAGCGGCCAGCTGATCCCAAAGGACGCCGCCGGGCGCTACGAGACGATCCAGTGGGTGATGTTCCAGATGGGCGGCATCGGTCCGATGTTCGGCCAGGTCGGCTTCTTCCACAAATTCGCCGGCAAGGAGTACGAGGACAAGCGTCCGCGCGATCGCTACATCGCCGAATCGAAGCGGCTGCTCGGCGTGCTGGAGCAGCGCCTCGAAGGACGTGCCTGGGTGATGGGCGATCAGTACTCGATCGCCGATATCGCGATCTTCCCGTGGGTGCGCAATCTGGTCGGCTTTTATGAGGCCGGAGAGCTGGTCGGCATTCAGGACTTCCCGAACGTGCGGCGCGTGCTGGCTGCGTTCGTCGAGCGTCCGGCGGTGGCGCGCGGCCTGAATATTCCGCAGCGGCCGGCCTGATCGCCTGAGTTGCCTCGACGGTTTTTCGTGTCCTTGAAAATATTGCCGCTGACCGCGTATAACCTTTTCAGGTGAGTAAAGTTCTTACCGGCTTTTCGGGCGACTTTCGCGCGGCCGCGCCGTGATGCGATCGGACAAAAGGTGAAGCAATGAGCGCCGTTACATTGTTCGCATGGTCCGTTCCGGCGTATTTCCAGGGTTCCGTGGTCGATCACACCTGGGTCACGACTTACGACAGCCGCGTGAAGATATACCCGGCGCTGGCGGACGTCCTGCTCGCTGGCGAGCACTATTGGTACAGCTGGGGCGGCTTCCACGCCCGAGGTGGGACGCCGGTCAGTGCGGATGGTTTTCTGGCTTCCGGCGCGGCAAATCTGCTTTATGCTGGTTGCTTATGTAAGCCCGATGTGGACCCGAACATCGATCCGGCCGCTCGTGGGACGATCTTCAGCTATGGTCGCGATGGTGTATGCCATCAGCTGTCGAACCAGATTCTTTGGGCGACCGGCGGCGCTGGAGCGCCTCCAGCTACGGTTCGCACGTCCAGGGGCTACTGGTTGAGCAACGCGGTCTTCGGAACGTACGGCAAGCAGCATGCTGCATGGGCGAGCAAAAAGATTCAGTGCTCGACACCAAGCGGGAGTAACGCCATGAAGCCAGGACATCAGGAATCCGATGTCGACGATTTTCAGGAGCATCTTCAGGCGACCTTGAAGGGTCCCGACGCGCAAGCGAAGATCAAGTCGTTGATGAATCATCGCCGCGCATTTTTGGTGCAAGTCGAGCGTTTGCAATACGCCCCGCAGGGCAGCGATGCTCCGTCGGCCTCGGAGCTCAATCAGGCCTATTCCTCTTTTCTCCACGACGCTGCCGACATTCTGGGCGCCGAGGACTTCGAGCGAGTATTCGGTGAGCGCCCACAGGATCAAATGAACGTCGTCGATCCTTCGATATACGAGCAAAGTCTCCGTCGGCCGATGCAAAAATAATGGAGCCGTTGGACTGGCGTCGCCTCAGACGCGTTTCGCGATCACCGTCGTCGAACTCGCAATGTCGAGATTCTTTTTTGCGCTTAGCTGTTTGACGAACGATCGATCCAGCAGCGTCGGCGGGCCCTGCAGAATTTCTTCGACCGTGAGCGCCTTGAATTCTTTCAGGGCATCTTCGTCGAGACCTTCGGCCCACTCGCTCATGATCCAGTAAATCGACCAGATGGCCGTTGTCGATTCCGGCACGTATACGCGTTCGGCTTTGATCCCGGAGCCGAAGAGATTGAGAATCCCCTCGGCAGTCATGTTGTAGTAGTGATGCGGGTAGCCGTGAGTGGGTTGGGTGAGCGGAACCACTACGACCAGATCGCCTCCCGGCTTCAGCACGCGAAGAATTTCTTTGGCGGCGGTGAATGGGTCCTTCACATGTTCGAGCACATTCAACGACAGAAGGCCATCGAACGATGCATCTTTGAATGGCAGAACTTCGCCGACACCTCGCACATCGGTGGAGGGATAGTTGGTGATGTCAAAATTGATCACGTTTTCGTAGATCGCGGGGCGGCTGCCTGCCCCACAATCCAGAATGATCCCCGACGGATGGCGCTCGATCATATTCAGCGCATCCTGATCGTACAGATTGCTTCCAGCCAGTTCCGAGTCATAGATGTCGAACTGGGAGCGCAGCTCGGGCGACAAGAAATCGAAAAACTTCCCGTCGTCGCTGTAGGGCATATCGGTGCGAAGGACCGACTCGATTCTTTTTCTGCGTGCCTGCCTGGATTGAGCGGCCACCCGTGCATCTTGCCTGCGATGACTTTCGGAGACTCCGAATACTTCGAAATGCGATCTTCCCGATCGTAATGCGCCGAGCCTGACAGCCTCAGCGACGTCCGGATTTGCGGCGAGATAGGCCTGCTCGCAAAAGTTCAACGCGGTAACGCATTCAAGCGTTTGGTCCATGTCGGTCCTCGGAAACGTTTCGAAGTCGGCTCGCAGATTATAGCGATCTGGGGTTTTCGGGCAGTGCTGGTTTGGCGATGTTGTCGAAGGGGTGGATCGCGTGACGGGTCGGAATCGCTCGGATCCCGCGTTGAAGGCAGATGAACGGCAAAAAGCCCCGCAGCGCAACGCATACGGGGCTCTTATGAGCGAATCTGGAAGCCGGTTAGGCTCTGTTTGGTCCCCCTGACAGGAATCGAACCTGTATCTAGCGCTTAGGAGGCACTTGTTCTATCCATTGAACTACAGGGAGAGGACCGGGCCGGACAGATCGGCGAGGACTCGGTGAGTCCAGACTGACTGGCGAGCGCAGAGTATATCAAACCGGCGCGGGCAAAAGGAGAGCCAAGCCAGCAACCGCCCGCGCGCCCCAAAAACCCCGGAAAAACAAACGGCCACGCAGACATCGCCTGCGGGGCCGTGCAAACGACCTGACCATCTGGCGAAGCGCACGCAACCGCGCCCATCGCCCGACGTCATTCCAACTTTAAAACTCGACTACCGCGAACTCCGCCTTGCCCACGTCGCACAGCGGGCAGCGCCAGTCTTCAGGGATGTCGGCGAAGCGCGTGCCCGGCAGGATGCCTTCTTCGGGCAGGCCGTCTTCCTCGTTGTAGATCCAGCCGCAAATCAGGCAAACCCAGCTCTTGTATTCAGTCACTTCGATTACTTCGCTCACGACACACTCTCTCGTTCAATGCAATGGCCGGCTTGCTCTGCCCCTTTATGGGGCGGCGCGGCGACCCGCAATATTACCGGAATTGGTCAATCCAGCCGCAGACGACCGGTGCGGCGCCGTCGCAACGCATCCACGACGTGCCCGGGCTAGCGGCGATCGGCCCTGTCACACAAAGCGTGTACGCTTGGCTCTGCAAGCTATCTGATTCGACAGACGTGGCGCCCGCCTGGCATGGATTGCGACCATCGGTCTCAGACCAGGCCGCTGGCGGTATCGCGTGGACGAGTTTCGCTTCTAAAGGAGAAAACGATGTTTAAAAACAGACGGTTGGTCGGCATCGTGGCGGCAGGACTGCTCGCCGTGTCGGGCGTGGCGCAGGCGGAGGGCGTGACCTTCGTGCAACCGGCGGACGGCGCGACCGTCACCAATCCGGTCCACGTCGTGTTCGGCCTCGACGGCATGAAGATCGCCCCCGCGGGCACGATGACGGAGGGCACCGGGCATCATCATCTGCTGGTCGACGGCAAGCCGCTGCCGAAGGGCGAGGTCATCGCCGCGACCGACAAGTCGCTGCACTACGGCAAAGGCCAGACCGAAACAGATCTGACGCTGCCGCCGGGCGACCATACGCTGACGCTGCAATTCGGCGACGGCGCGCATCGCTCGTATGGGCCGCAGATGAGCAAGACGATCACGGTGCACGTCAAGTAAGCCGTTGTTCGAAGGCCGGACCGGCGCGCGCGTGTCGCCGGCCCGCACCGATTGCGTTGCACGCCGCCTTGCACGCATCTCCCACCCGTCATCCCTGCGACCGGCCCCGCGCCCGGTACAATGAGCAGTTCCGACTCATCGCTGTCTTCTCCCATTCCCATGTCGCTTTACACCATTACCGGAGCCCAGCTCGCGTTCGGTCACGTCGCGCTGCTCGACCATGCGGATTTCTCGCTCGAAGCGGGCGAGCGCGTCGGGCTGATCGGGCGCAACGGCGCGGGCAAGTCGTCGCTGTTGAAGATCGTCGCCGATCTGGCCAAACCCGACGACGGGCTCGTCTCGCGTCAACAGCATCTGAGCACGGTCTACGTGCCGCAGGAGCCCGAGTTCGACGCCGACGACACCGTGTTCGACGCGGTCGCCGCCGGTCTCACCGAGGCGCGTGCGCTGCTCGACGAATACGACGCGGTCGCGCACCAGCTGGCCGACACGCCCGAAGGCGCCGAACACGACGCGCTGCTCGCGCGCATGAACACGCTGCAATCGTCGCTGGACGCCGCGGACGCCTGGAACTGGAGCACCCGCGTCGCGACCACGCTGCAGCAGATCGGCCTGAACGGCGAGGCGCGCGTCGGCTCGTTGTCGGGCGGCATGCAGAAGCGCGCGGCGCTCGCGCGCGCGCTCGTCGTGCAGCCCGACGTGCTGCTGCTCGACGAGCCGACCAACCATCTCGACTTCGACGGCATTCGCTGGCTCGAAGATCTGCTGGTGTCGCTGCGGGCGGGGCTGCTGTTCATCACGCACGATCGCGCGTTTCTCGACCGCGTCGCGACACGCATCGTCGAGCTCGATCGCGGGCGGCTGCTGTCGTATCCGGGCAATTTCTCCGCGTACCAGACGCGCAAGGCGCAGCAGCTCGAAGTCGAGCGTATCGAAAACGAGAAGTTTGACAAGCTGCTCGCGCAGGAAGAAGTGTGGATTCGCAAGGGCGTCGAGGCACGCCGCACGCGCAGCGTCGGCCGCATCGCGCGTCTCGTGCAGATGCGCAACGAGCGCGCCGAACGCCGCAACGTGCAGGGCAACGTGAAGCTCGACGTCGGTCAGGGCGAGAAGTCCGGCAAGATCGTCGCGGAACTGACGGACGTGACGAAGCGCTACGGCGAGCGCACGGTGGTGGACCGCTTCACGGCCACGGTAATGCGCGGCGACAAGATCGGCTTCGTCGGTCCGAACGGCGCGGGCAAGACCACGCTGCTGAAGCTGATCCTCGGCGAACTCGCGCCGGATGAAGGCAATGTGCGCGTCGGCACCAATCTGCAGGTCGCCTATTTCGATCAGATGCGCGCGGCGCTCGATCTGGAAAAGAGTCTCGCGGACACGATCAGCCCCGGCAGCGAGTGGGTCGAAATCAACGGCCAGAAGAAGCACGTAATGAGCTACCTCGGCGACTTCCTGTTCGCGCCGGAGCGCGCGCGTTCGCCGGTCAAGTCGCTGTCGGGCGGCGAGCGCAACCGGCTGTTGCTTGCGCGTCTGTTCGCGCGTCCGGCCAACGTGCTGGTGCTCGATGAACCGACCAACGACCTCGACATTCCGACGCTCGAACTGCTCGAAGAACTGCTGATCGATTACGACGGCACGGTGCTGCTCGTCAGCCACGACCGCGCGTTTCTCGATAACGTGGTGACGTCGGTGATCGCATCGGAAGGCGGCGGCAAGTGGCGCGAATACGTCGGCGGCTTCACGGACTGGCAGACGCAGCGCGATCGCTCGGAGCAACTTGCGCTCGAAGCACAGAAAGAATCGGGCAAGGAAGCCCCGAAAGAAGCGGCGCCGAAGGAAAGCGCCACGGGCCGCAATGCGCAGCGCAGCGCGAAGTTGTCGTTCAAGGAGCAGCGCGAACTGGAGGCGCTGCCGAAAATGATTGCCGACCTCGAAGCCGAACAGAAGGCGATCGGCGCGCAGCTCGAAGACGGCTCGGTGTTCGCGAAGGATGCACGCGAAGGCGCGCGTCTGACCGAGCGCTATGCCGAGATCGACGAGGAGCTGATGCTCGCGCTCGAGCGTTGGGACGAGCTGGAAAACCGCGTCAAGTGATGCAACGTGGTTCGCGCGCCGCATGGCGCGCTTCCTCACGCATGAGCTGATGCAGCATGCGCGGGCGGCACGAAAACAACAACGAACGCCGCCGCGCATGCATTGAAGGTTATGCGGGCGCACGCCCGTGCAGGTCCGCCGATACCCGCCGCTAGCCATTGCGCCGTCGTCCCGCGAGACGTCCATCCTCCGGCGCGTGTCCCCCGGCGCCCGCCGCGCCTTATCCAGTCGGCCAATTCAGCGCGACGTCAATTGCCGCCGTGATCGAAATCAGTACAATACCCCGCGAACAGGCTTCCCCGGCGGGCTGAGCGTCGTTGCCCGGCCTTCGAGCGCGCCAGCGGAAGCCGCGCAACAAAACAGCTTGCCCGCACTGCGGGCACCCCGCCTAACCCTGTTGTTTCGTTTCGCTTTTTTTGAAAACTCAACGCATTGTCCACGGCCCTGTCCACAGGACCTGTGGACAACGATGAACCGACGCACCGAGTCAATCATGTCTACGAAAAAGCCAAACGCCGCGTATAGCGAAGCGTCGATCAAGGTGTTGAAGGGTCTTGAGCCGGTCAAGCAACGACCCGGCATGTACACCCGCACCGAGAATCCGCTGCACATCATCCAGGAAGTCATCGACAACGCATCGGACGAAGCCCTCGGCGGCTACGGCCGGCAAATCACGGTCACGCTGCACGCGGACCATTCGGTCTCGGTCGACGATGACGGCCGCGGCATTCCGTTCGGCCTGCACCCCGAAGAGGGCGTACCGGTCGTCGAAATCGTTTTCACGCGCCTGCATGCGGGCGGCAAATTCGACAAGGCCGCCGGCGGCGCTTACACGTTCTCGGGCGGTTTGCACGGCGTCGGCGTGTCGGTCACGAACGCGCTGTCCACGCGGCTCGACGTCACCGTGTGGCGCGACGGCAAGGTGGCCGAACTGAGCTTCGCGCACGGCGACGTCGCGAAGCCGCTCCAGGTGCGCGCCGCCACCAAGGCCGACAAGAAATCCGGCACGCGCGTGACCGCGTGGGCCGATCCGAAGTACTTCGATTCGCCGAACCTGCCGCTCGGCGAGTTGCAGCGTCTGTTGCGCTCGAAAGCGGTGCTGCTGCCGGGCGTCGAAGTCATGCTCGTCAACGAAAAGACCGGCGAGCAGCAAAGCTGGAAATACGAAGACGGCCTGCGCGGGTATCTGCTCGAAGGCATGAACGGCAGCGATCTGCTGATCCCGCTGTTCGAGGGCGAGCGCTACGCGGAAAGCTCGCGTTCGAGCGAAGAGACGTTCGCCGAGGGCGAGGGCGCGGCGTGGGTCGTCGCGTGGAGCGAGGAAGGGCCGCTCACGCGCGAGTCGTACGTGAACCTGATCCCGACACCCGCGGGCGGCACTCATGAGTCGGGTTTGCGCGACGGTCTCTATCAGGCGGTCAAGAGCTTCGTCGAGCTGCACAACCTGCAACCGAAGGGCGTGAAGCTGCTCGCCGAAGACGTGTTCGCGCGGGTGTCGTTCGTGCTGTCGGCGAAGGTGCTCGATCCGCAGTTTCAAGGACAGATCAAGGAGCGCCTGAATAGCCGCGACGCGGTCAAGCTGGTGTCGTCGTTCGCGCGGCCGGCGCTCGAACTGTGGTTGAACCAGCACGTCGAGCACGGCAAGAAACTCGCGGACCTCGTGATCAAGCAGGCCCAGGCGCGCACGCGCGCGGGCCAGAAGGTCGAGAAGCGCAAGAGCTCGGGTGTCGCGGTGCTGCCCGGCAAGCTGACCGATTGCGAATCGACGGAAATCGGACGCAACGAGCTGTTCCTCGTCGAGGGTGACTCGGCGGGCGGCTCCGCGAAGATGGGCCGCGACAAGGAGTATCAGGCCATTCTGCCGCTGCGCGGCAAGGTGCTGAATACGTGGGAAACCGAGCGCGATCGCCTGTTCGCGAACAACGAGGTGCACGACATTTCAGTGGCGATCGGCGTCGATCCACATAATCCGGACGACAAGGTCGATCTGTCGAATCTGCGCTACGGCAAGATCTGCATTCTGTCGGATGCCGACGTCGACGGCTCGCACATCCAGGTGCTGCTGCTCACGCTGTTCTTCAAGCATTTCCCGCAGCTGATCGAGCGCGGCCATGTGTGCGTCGCGCGGCCGCCGCTGTTTCGCGTCGATGCACCCGCGCGCGGCAAGAAGCCCGCGCAGAAGCTCTATGCGCTCGACGAAGGCGAACTCGAGGCGATTCTCGACAAGCTGCGCAAGGACGGTGTGCGTGACAACCAGTGGTCGATCAGCCGCTTCAAGGGGCTCGGCGAAATGAGTGCCGAGCAGCTGTGGGACACGACGATGAATCCCGACACGCGCCGCCTGCAACCGGTTGCGCTCGGTGAACTCGACTACGACGCGACCGTCGCGCGCATGACGATGCTGATGGGCAAGGGCGAAGCGGCGTCGCGCCGCAGCTGGCTCGAAGAGAAGGGCAACGAAGTGGAAGCGGACATCTGAGCGCATCGCGCCTCGATGCGGCATACGACACTTCAAGCCAAACACGGACACGGAATCTAGATGGACGACGATAACACTCTCGACCTTTTCAACGAGCCGCCGTCGGACGGCGACGTGCTGACGCTCGGCAACTACGCGGAGCGCGCGTATCTCGAGTATGCGGTCAGCGTGGTCAAGGGCCGCGCGCTGCCGGACGTTTGCGACGGCCAGAAGCCAGTGCAGCGCCGCATCCTGTTCGCGATGAACGAGATGGGCCTCGGCGACAACGCGAAGCCGGTCAAATCGGCGCGCGTGGTCGGCGACGTGCTCGGTAAGTATCACCCGCACGGCGACCAGTCCGCGTACGACGCACTCGTGCGTCTCGCGCAGGACTTCTCGATGCGCTATCCGCTGATCGACGGCCAGGGCAACTTCGGCTCGCGCGATGGCGACGGCGCGGCGGCGATGCGATACACGGAAGCGCGTCTGACGCCGATCGCGAAGCTGCTGCTCAGTGAGATCGACCAGGGCACGGTCGACTTCATGCCGAACTACGACGGCTCGTTCGACGAGCCGAAGGTGCTGCCGGCGCGTCTGCCGTTCGTGCTGCTCAACGGCGCATCGGGCATCGCGGTCGGTCTCGCGACGGAAATTCCGTCGCACAACCTGCGCGAACTCGCAAGCGCCGCGGTCGCGCTGATCCGCCATCCGAAGCTTTCGCACGCGGAGCTGATGCAGCATGTACCGGGTCCGGACTTCCCGGGCGGCGGCCAGATCATTTCGAGCGAGGCGGAGATCGCCGCCGCGTACGAAACCGGCCGCGGCAGCCTGAAGGTGCGCGCGCGCTGGAAGATCGAAGACCTCGCGCGCGGCCAGTGGCAGCTCGTGATCACCGAACTGCCGCCGAACACGGCCGCGCAGAAGGTGCTCGAGGAAATCGAAGAGCAGACCAACCCGAAGATCAAGCTCGGCAAAAAGGCGCTGACGCCCGAGCAGTTGCAGACCAAACAGACGCTGCTCGCGCTCGTCGACGCGGTGCGCGACGAATCGGGCAAGGACGCGCCGGTGCGTCTCGTGTTCGAGCCGAAGTCGAGCCGCATCGATCAAACCGAGTTCGTCAACACGCTGCTCGCGCATACGAGCCTCGAATCGAACGCGCCGCTAAACATGGTGATGGTGGGTGGCGACGGCCGGCCGCGTCAGAAGGGCTTGAGCGAAATCCTGCACGAGTGGATCGCGTTCCGTTTCGCGACGGTCACGCGCCGCACGCGGCATCGTCTGTCGAAGGTCGACGACCGCATCCATATTCTCGAAGGCCGGATGATCGTCTTCCTGAATATCGACGAAGTGATCCGCATCATTCGCGAATCGGATGAGCCGAAGGTCGCGCTGATGGCCGCGTTCGGCCTCACGGACCGCCAGGCCGAAGACATCCTCGAAATCCGGCTGCGTCAGTTGGCCCGTCTCGAGAAGATCAAGATCGAGAAGGAGCTGGCCGAGCTGCGCGACGAGAAGGCCAAGCTCGAGGAACTGCTCGGCAGCGAACCGGCCATGAAGCGCCAGCTGATCAAGGAAATCGAAGCCGACGCGAAGCAGTACGGCGACGAGCGCCGTACGCTGATCCAGCAGGAAAAGCGCGCGACGTTCGAAGCGCGCGTGGTTGACGAACCGGTCACGGTGGTGGTGTCGCAGAAGGGCTGGGTGCGCGCGTTGAAGGGCCACGGGCTCGACGTCGCGGGCTTCAGCTTCAAGGCTGGCGACGGCCTCTACGCGGCGTTCCAGTGCCGCACGCCCGACATGCTGATCGCGTGGGGCAGCAACGGGCGCGTCTATTCGGTCGCGGTGGCGCAACTGCCGGGCGGGCGTGGTGACGGCGTGCCGGTCACGTCGCTGATCGAACTCGAATCGGGCAGCCATCTGATGCACTACTACGCGGCGTCGGCGGACCAGGCGCTGCTGCTCGCGTCGAGCAACGGCTTCGGCTTTATCGCGAAGGTCGGCGACATGGTGAGCCGCGTGAAGGCAGGCAAGTCGTTCATGACGATCGACGCCGGCGCCGCGCCGCTCGCGCCCATGCCGATGCTGCCGGATGCGGTGCAGGTCGCGTGTCTGTCGTCTGGCGGGCGTCTGCTCGTGTTCGGCCTCGACGAGATGAAGACGCTGTCGGGCGGCGGCCGTGGCGTCACGCTGATGGCGCTCGACGACAACGAGACGCTCGTGCAGGCGCTCGCAATCGACAAGGCGGGTGTGATGCTGATCGGCACACGCCGCGGCGGCCGCGTCGACGAGGAGAAGCTGGCGGGCGCCGAGCTTGCGGCGCATGTCGGCAAACGGGCACGCAAGGGTCGCGCGCCTGACAGCAAGCTGAAGCTCGACGGCATGCGTCCGGTGCTGCCGGCTTAGTAGAGTTGATTTGACCAGGTTTGACGCTGGAAAGCCACGGGCGCCTGCTAGCATGCGGGGCGCTCGCGGTCGGTCACAACAAGTCCGTCGCGCAAAGGGTGTGGAAGCAAACGGGGTGCGGCGGCGTCGCGGCCAGATGAACGTGCCGCGATTACAACGACAAAATACGATGCAATCGACGTCGATACCCGGAACTGCCTGTATCACGTATGGTCGAACGCGCTCAGTTGCTGCTGAGCGGGACTAAGTGTCCAAAACGGTGTGGCGTCGTCGGGAGAGGAAAACTACATGAACAAGGCTATCGAAGTCGCGCTTTTTCTGCATCTGCTCGGGGTGGCGGTGTGGGTCGGCGGTATGGTGTTCGCGCATTTCTGCCTGCGCCCGGCGCTCGGCGATCTGTCGCCGCAACTGCGCCTGCCGCTGTGGGAGTCGGTGTTCGGCCGCTTCTTCAACTGGGTCGGGGTGTCGGTGCTCGTGATCCTGATCAGCGGTGGCTTCCTGCTGATGCAGTTCGGTGGCGGTCATGCCACCTGGCCATTGCATGCGATGGCCGGCCTCGGCATCGTGATGATGCTGATCTTCGGGCATATCCGCTTCGCCGTGTATCCGCGCATTCGCCGCGCGGTGCAGGCGCAGAAGTGGCCCGATGGCGCGCGGGCGGTCGGTACGGTCCGCCGTCTCGTGCTGATCAATCTCGTGCTGGGCGTCGTGACGATCGGCGTCGCGGTGCTGTCGCGCGGATTCTGATCCGCCGATCGCCAACGGCGCAACAGGCTTCGTGCGGACCGCGACGCGTCACGTCGTGACGCCGTACGCGAGCCACAAACCGCACGCCACCGCCACCATTCCATACACGGCGTACACCGGCACCTTCAGCTTCGCGAAGCACATTGCGGAGAACGTCGCGGTCAACAGATAGATCGGTTCCAGCGGTACATGCGCGGCAATGCGCAGTACCGCGACCGCGAGAAACGCGGTCGTGACCGCGCGCAGAATCCTCATGCCGTGCTCGAAGCGCGGGTTCACCTTCAACAGATGCAGATGCCGCTGCGCGAGCACGACGAGGCAGCCAGACGGCACGAATAGCGCGAGCGTCGCGATCAGCGCGCCGAGCCAGCCATCGACGAGATAGCCGAAGAACGGCACCACGTTCAGCAAGGGTCCCGGAGACAACGGCGACAGCGTAAACGCGAGCGTGAAGTCGTTATCGGATACGCCGACCGCCGGCGTGACGAACAGCGTCTTCAGCACCGGCAACGCCGAGAAGCCGCCTCCGAACAGCGTCATGCCGGCGCCGGCGAGACGCGGCCACAGCAGCGCGAGGTCATAGCGATGCGGCAGCGGCAGCGCAAACAGCACGAGCAGGACGCCGAGCGCGGCCAGCAGCCGATAGTCGCCGCGCCGAAGCGACACGGCCAGCCGCGAGTCGTGCTCCGGGCTCGCGAACCAGCCGATGCCGAATGCTGCTCCCAACATCACCACATACGCCGCGGCGCTATGCGCATAGAGCAGCGCGATGCTGCCGAGCAGCGCCGCCGTCCATTCGAGCTTGCCGCGCACTAGCGCGCGCGTCTGCTTGTACCAGGTGAGCGCGATCAGTGTCGCAAGCACGACGCTGAAGTGATGTAGCAGCGTCTGCGACGCGATCGTATGAACGACGGGAGTGCGATAGAAGATCGCGAATAGCGTCATCAGTGTGAAGAAGGGCAGCACGCTCGCCACACCGGCGACCCATGCGCCCGCGCGTCCGCGCAGCGCGTGTCCGAGCTGCACGGCGACGTTGCAGCCGACGGGTCCCGGCACCATCCACGCGAGCGCGATCAGATCCGAGAACGCCACGCGCGAGAGTCGCCCCTCGCGTTCCACGTAGTGATGCTCGAGCTGCGCCATCAACGCGAGGCCGCCCCACGACAGCGCCGACAAGCCGCACACGACCCGGAACAGCGTCCATAGCGGTTCCCGTCGCCCGCGGCGGGCAGCCTCCTCACTCGTGATGGTCGGCATCGGCACTGCGGGGGCCCGCGGTGCGGGCGCCCGTCCTTTAATTGCTGGTGCTGGATACGCTGCTTGCGCTGTCGGCTAGGTGCGCGACGCGGCGGCCGCTGGTGTTGTTCATGCCGCATACCCCGAAGCGCTCGAGCAGCGCCGGAATCGCCTCTGCCGGCACCGGACGCGAGAACAGGAAGCCCTGCGCCTCGATATGGCCGAGCGCTGCCAGCCACGCGATTTGCTCTTCGGTCTCCGTGCCTTCGACCACCACCGTGAGTCCGAGCGAGCGCGCGAGGTTGACGATCGCGGTGACCATCACGCAGACGCTGCGGTCGCCCGGAATCGCCTGGACGAACGAGCGGTCCACCTTCAGCGTATCGACGGCGAAGCGGTTCAGATAGGACAGCGATGAATAGCCGGTGCCGAAATCGTCGAGCGCGATGCGTACGCCGAGACGCTTCAGCGCGAAGATTTTTTCGGAAACGACTTCCGGAAATTCCATCATCGTCGTTTCGGTGATTTCGAGTTCGAGGCGGCGCGCGGAGATGCCGGTTTCCTCGATCGCGCGCGAAATCGTTTCGAACAGGTCGCCACGCCAGAACTGCACCGCCGAAATGTTCACAGCGAGCGACAGCGTGTCGTAGCCCTGCTGCTGCCACTGCGCGAGCTGACGGCATGCGGTCTCGATCACGAAGTCGCCGATCGGCACGATCAGCCCAGTGGACTCGGCCACGGGAATGAACTCGTTGGCCGGGATCAGCCCGTGCTGCGGATGGTTCCAGCGTACGAGCGCTTCGAAGCCGGTGATGCAGCGACGCGCCAGATCGATCTTCGGCTGATAGGCGAGGAACAGTTGCCCTTCGGCAAGCGCGACGCGCAGCTGCTGTTCCCACTTCATCAAATGATCCGCGCGATGCGACAGATGCGGCGAATAGAACTGGTAGCAGTTCTTGCCGGCGTCCTTCGCGCTGTACATCGCGAGGTCGGCTTTCTTCAGCAGGTCGATCTCGCTTTCGTTGGCGACCGAGTACAGCGCGATGCCGATGCTCGCATGCAGCACGAACGAACTGCCGCGCACCTCGAACGGCTTCGAGAACGCTTCCCCGGCGGCTTCGGCGAGCGCGACCGCGCGCTTCTCGACATCGTCGCCCTTGATCACGACGACGAACTCGTCGCCGCCGATGCGGGAGAGCGTGCCTTCGTCGCCGACCGCGGTCGCGAGGCGCGAGGCCGTCATCTGCAGCACGATGTCGCCGGCGTTGTGACCGAGCGTGTCGTTGACGGTCTTGAAGTTGTCGAGGTCGATGAAAAGAATCGCGAGGCGGCCGAGATTGAACGGCTGCGCGACGTCGTGGCGCAGCGCCTGCAGCGTCGCGTAGCGATTGCGCAGGCCCGTCAACAGATCGTATTCGACGAGATGCGTCATCTCGCGCTCGCGGCCGAGCAGCTTGCCGATCAGGCCGGTCGCGACGCCGAAGAAGCTGAGCATCGCGAGCGAGATGAAGCCTGCCATCAACAGATAGACGTTGCGCGTGTGGTTGTAGTCGGCGAATTCTTCGCCCTGCGAAAGACCGACGAGCACGCCGAGCGGATAGCCGTCGATGTGCCGGTACGACACGATACGCGTGACGTTGTCGATCGAATCGACGTAGGTGCCCGACACGTGCTCCGAAGTCGGATACGTGCCGCTCGCGGTGAACGTGCTGCTGGCTTTGTTGGCGTTGCCGGTGCGGCGCGCGAGCACGGTGCCGTTGTCGGAGATCACCGCGATCACGCCTTCGCGGCCGATCGCCGCGTTGTTGTAGAAGTCCGACGTGAAGTAGCTCGGGTCTTCGGAGACCACGACGACGCCCGCGAACGAGCCGTCAGGATGATTCAGGCGCCGCGTCATCTGCAGCGTCCAGTGACCCGAGATGCGGCCGAGCACCGGTTTGCTGATGTATAGCTGGTCGTCGTTCTCGTGCTCGTGGACCTTGAAGTGCTCGCGGTCGGACAGGTCGATGTGAGCGGGATTCAGTTCGGTCGTGTTGGCGATCAGTCTGCCGTGCTCGTCGATCAGCGACACCTGCACGAGCGTTTCGCTTTGCACGACGCCTTTTTCGACCGTGCTCGCGAGATCGAAATGATTCGGCGTCTTTTCGAACTCGTACTTGACGAAGCGAGTGATCTGATCGACCTGGTGAATCGCCTTGATGGTGTGCTGCTCGAGCGCCGAGGAAAGAATGGCGGAAGACGCCATCGCTTCGCGGTACGTCGCGTCTTTCTCGACCGATAGCCGCGCGAAGATCACGGTCCACAGCAGGATCAATACGAGTACGCCGAGTGCTGGAATAACGAGCAACGCGCGCCGGCGCGTGATCATCGGATCGCGTCGCGGCCTGGCTTCGCGCGGGTCGGAGAAGCGGGACTGAGTCATCGCGCGGCCCTTGGCTGGGGGTGGGTCGCTTGCAAACGCACGGGCATCGACTGCGCGAAATAAATGGATGGCTGCATGGTGACCAAGGTGCCAAAGCTGCTGCGCAGGAGGAGAGGGCGTGGCGCCGCGCCTGACCGTCCACAGGTCATCGGATTCGACCGCTATATACCGTTCGATATTACTGAATGCGACTCGATTAAGGAAGCGTCCGCGCATGGGGTATACGCGGGCGCGGCGAGCACCTCGGTCCGGCCGCTCATGAGCCCTGCATGGCCGGTTTCTGGCAAGGGTTTTGCCATCCAGTCGCGATGAATTCGGACAACCAGGTATGGCGACGTCATAGTGATGCGGCTTTTTGTGGTGTGAAGCGGCGACATGCGGCGTGTCGCGGTGCCTCGCGCGCGAGGCCGCGGTCCGCTTACGCGAGCCGGCACGTGCCGTCGATGATCGTTACCGCAGGGCCGCCGATCCAGATCTTGCCGCGTGCATCGTCATAGTGGACCGATACGTCGCCCGCGCGCCCGAGCACGGTGCCCTGGCGCGCCGTGTAGCGCGTGCCGGGACGACGTTGCTGCAGGCTCAGCAAGCCCGCGAGCGCGGCGTTGGCGCTGCCCGTCACCGGGTCTTCACCGACGCCGAAGCCGCCGCCCGCCATCAGGCAACGGACTTCGAATGTTGCCGGGCCGTCGGCGTCGTGCGGACCGTATACGGCGACGCCATGCGCGTCGACCGAATGCACGAGCTCGGCTAGCGCCGCCGCATCGGGTTCGAGCGCGAGGCAGTCGCGGGCCGAATCGACCCGCACGACGAGCCACGGCGCGCCGTTATCCACCGCGCATGGCGGCGCGGTAAAGTCGATCGCCTGACTACGTAAAGCCGTAGACAGCGCCTCGTAACGATGCTCGGCGAGCGGCGTCACGCGCGCGGGTGGCGCGGCGAACGCCCATGCGCCGTGCATAGCGTCGGCGCCATCGAGCGCTTCGAGTTCGACGAGACCCACGCCGCATTGCTGGATCAGCTTGCCAGCCTGCTTCGGCTGGTAGCCGCTTTCGCGCAAAGCATGCGCGGTGCCAAGCGTCGGATGACCAGCGAACGGCAACTCGCCGCCGGGCGTGAAGATGCGCACGCGATAGTCGGCGGCGGCATCGGTCGGCTTCAGCAGAAAGGTGGTTTCGGACAGATTGGTCCAGCAGGCGATGGCCTGCATCTGCGCGGTATCGAGCGCGTCGGCATCGAACACGACGGCAAGCGGATTGCCCTTGAACGGTGTCGGCGTAAACACGTCGACCTGTTTGAAACGAACGGTGTGAGCGGACATCGACAGGCCCCGGCGCAATGGACGTTGAGGGAATTCGCGGATTCTATCCGGCTGCGCGGCGGCGATCCACCGTCGCCATAAAACAAAAACGCGCCGCCTGTGCGTGACACCAGACAGCGCGTTCGGATCGCGATGCCGCGTGAATTATTTGCGAATCTCACGCGGCATCGCCTGCATCGTCATTTCGCATCGATGCTTATTCGACCTCGGCGATCAGTTCGATCTCGACGCACGCGCCGAGCGGAATCTGCGCGACGCCGAATGCCGAGCGTGCGTGCTTGCCGCGCTCGCCGAACACCTCGGCGATCAGCTCGGACGCGCCGTTGGTGACCACATGCTGCTCGGTGAACTCGAGCGTCGAGTTCACGAGGCTCATCAGCTTGACGATGCGCGTGACGCGGTTCAGGTCGCCGACGTGCGCATGCAAGGTGGCGAGCAGATCGATTGCGATCGAGCGCGCGGCGGCCTTACCTTCGTCGGTGCCGAGCGTCGCGCCGAGCTTGCCGCCCCAGACCTTGCCGTCCTTCTTCGCGATGTGACCCGACAGGTACACCGTGTTGCCGCTTTGCGCGCTCATCACATAGGCCGCTGCCGGCGCACCCTCTGCCGGCAGTTCGATGCCGAGTTCCTTGAGCTTGTCGTACACATTCGATTGAGCCATGTCGTGTCCTCGTTACGGTGAGATTGCATGAATGCAGGCGGGGCGAAGTCCGCACGCAACGCGCGTGCAAACTTCGCCCCGGTGGCAGTGCGGCTAACGCCGTTTTAAATTTTCGCGCGCACGAGTGCGCCGAGACGCGCCACGCCTTCGTCGATTTTAGCGGGCGGCACGGTGACGAACGACAGACGCAGCGTATTGTGCTGCGCCTCGCTCGCGAAAAACGGAGCGCCCGGCACGAATGCGACGTTTTGCGCGACCGCTTCTTCGAGCAGCTTCATCGTGTCGATGCCCGCCGGCAGCTTGACCCAG
Organism: Paraburkholderia sp. BR13439; assembly: GCF_040948805.1. Classification (NCBI taxonomy): domain Bacteria; kingdom Pseudomonadati; phylum Pseudomonadota; class Betaproteobacteria; order Burkholderiales; family Burkholderiaceae; genus Paraburkholderia; species Paraburkholderia sp. BR13439. The sequence continues at coordinate 270,063 of NZ_JBFPKN010000006.1, forward strand.
ATGAACATGCCGCCTTCCGGACGGTTCCAGCTGACGCCTTCGGGCATATAGCGTTCGAGCGCGGTGAGCATCGCGTCGCACTGGTTGCGATACAACTCACGGATCGTCGGCACGTGCGTGTCGAGGAAGCCGTCCTTGACCACTTCGTGCACGATGCGCTGCGTGAAGCTCGGCGTGTGCAGGTCGGTGGCCTGCTTGGCCTGCACGAGTTTGAAGATCAGTTCCTCGGGCGCGATGATGAAGCCGACGCGCAGACCCGGCGCGAGCACCTTCGAGAACGAGCCCAGATAGACGATGTGATCGGGCGCCATCGACAGCATGGTCGGCAGCGGTTCGCCCGCGTAGTCGAGCGCGCCGTAGGGGTCGTCCTCGATCACCGGGAACGGCGAGCTTTTCGCGAACTCGGCGAGCGCGCGGCGGCGTTCGACCGGCAGGCGACGGCCGGTCGGATTCTGGAAATTCGGCTGTGTGTACAAGAGACGCGCGCCTTTGATCAGTTCCGGCGTCAGGCCTTCCGGGATCAGGCCCTGTTCGTCGGTCGGAACCTGCACGTAGTGCGGCTCGTACATCGAGAACGATTGCAGCGCGCCAAGGTAGGTCGGCGTTTCGACCAGCACCGGGCTATCCACGCAAACCAGCACCTTGCCGAGCAGGTCGAGTGCCTGTTGCGAGCCGGTCGTGATCAGCACCTGCGACGGGCGGATCTGCGCGCCGTTGATCGAGTAGCGTTGCGCGACCCATTCGCGCAGCGGCAGATAGCCTTCGGTCGCGCTGTACTGCAGCGCAGCGGCGGGCGAGTCGCGCAGGATGCGGTCGGATGCCTCGCGCATGCGCTCGGCCGGGAAGGTAGCCGGCGAGGGCAGGCCGCCGGCGAAGGAGATGACTTCGGGCCGTTCCGTGACCTTCAGGATTTCGCGAATCGCGGAGCTGGTGAGCTTGCGCGCGCGTTCGGACAATTGCCACGTCGGGGCTTTCAGGTCGCTTTGGTCCATGATCTCCTCTGCTGGTATTTCTGGAACCGGTCAAAACTTCAATTATCGCGCGACTCGGCAAGCATTGCCGCCGGGGGCGCCCCGGGGTTGGCCAATCGCGCGCTGCTTATCCGAGGGTTCGTGGACCCTCGGGTGTTTCAAATTTGGCGACGAGCGCCGCGGCGCCGTCGGTCGGCTGGACGTCGAGCAGGTGCGCGGCGCCGAGCCAGCGCAGTTGCTCGCCAATCGGCTCCGGCCGCGGATGCACGGCTTTCAGCGCTTTCAGCGCGAGGTTCGTCGGTGCCAGCGACTGCGACGGATGCCGCGTCGAGTCCCACTGGATCAGCGACGGCAGCACGCCGTCGCCAGCGCCTTGCCAGGTGGGGAACGAGCCGTCGTCGGGCACCGTCAGGCCCCACGTGAAATCGCCGCGCGTCATCGGCACGACCGGCGCGATGCGCTGCGGATACTGCGCCTGCCACGTCGCGAGACGCTTCGGCCGCTCGACGCGCGCAACCCAATGCGACAGATACGGCCCAATTTCGAGTCGCGCCTGCGTCGCCGGGTCGTCGAGCGCGAACAGGCGCGGGCGCGGCGCGGTGCCACCGGTTGCATCGGCCGCGGCGCGCGGATCGATCGCGATCACTTCCAGGTAGACGCCGCCCCACAGGCCGAGCAGGCGATTGTGGGTCCGCATCAGCGGATGCGCGCCGCCGCCGGCCGGGGCGACGCCGAGGGTATCGGCGACGTACTGGACGCCTTCATCCAGCGTGCGCGCGGAGACGACGAGGTGATCGAGACTGATGAGCGATTGGGCTGTCAGGGCTGTCATGGCGGATGGACGGAAAACGCTGTTCTGCGCAAGGGCCCGTTGCGCGCCACGCCTGAAGGTTGCGCTGCCGGGGCCGTAAGCATAACCGTTTGCCGGATCGGCGGGCCATGCGGATGGTTTCGTATGCCGTGACCACCCTTTGCTGGATTCAAATGTAACGGCCGCGACCTGCACAGTAACGGTACAATCGACTCGATACTGTTCGGTACAGTTGGAGCCCGTCATGTCCGTCCCGCTTGCCCAGATTCCCGCCCCGCACGATACCGCGTCGCTGACGCTGGTCGAACAGCTCGTCCAGTGGGCGCGGCGCCGCATCGAGGAGCGCGTGTTCCGCCCCGGCATGCGCATGCCGTCTATCCGCAAGCTCGCGCTCGACAAGGGCGTATCGCGCTTCACGGTGGTCGAAGCGTACGAGCGGCTCGTCGCGCAGGGGTTCCTGGAGTCGCGGCGCGGCTCTGGCTTCTATGTGCGCGAGCGCCAGGGCGGCGCAGCCACGGTCTCAGAGCTGCACCCGCGCGCCGAGACGCTGCCCGCACCGGCCAATATCGACGTCGTCTGGCTGCTGCGCAACATGCTGCATACGGGCGCGCGGCCCGAGCGCAGTCCGGGGCTCGGCTATCTGCCGGCGCGCTGGCTCGACGGCGACCTGATCACCAACGCGCTGCGCACGCTCGGCCGGCAAAGCGGCATGCAGATGCTCGGCATCGGCACCGCGCAAGGTTTCCTGCCGCTGCGCCAGCAGTTGCAGACGCGGCTCGAGGAGCTGGAGATCGGCGCGTCGCCCGAGCAGATCGTGATGGTGTCCGGCATCACGCAGGCGATCGACCTGATATCGCGCATTTACGTGAAGCCGGGCGACGCGGTGATCGTCGGCGATCCGGCGTGGTTCCAGATGTTCGGCTGCTTCGCGTCGCAGGGCGCCCGATTGGTCGGTATGCCGTACACCCCGGACGGTCCCGATCTCGACGCGCTCGAAGCGCTGGTTCAGGAATGGCGCCCCAAAATGCTGGTGATCAACTCGGTGCTGCAAAACCCGACCGGCACCTCGCTGACCGCCGCGCAGGCGTTCCGCATCCTGCGGCTTGCCGAGGCGTACGACTTCATCGTCGTCGAGGACGATATCTACGGCGACCTGTGCCCGCCCGGCTACCCGGGCACGCGGCTCGCGAGCCTCGATCAGTTGAAGCGCGTGATCTACCTCGGCAGCTTTTCGAAGACGCTCGCGCCGAATCTGCGCGTCGGTTTCATCGCGTGCGCGCCGGAAGTCGCTATGGTGGTCAGCAATCAGAAGATGCTGGTCGGCATGACGAGCCCCGAACTCAACGAGCGCGTGATCTACAAGATCCTGACCGAGGGCCACTACCGGCGCCACGTCGAGCGGATTCGCGCGCGGCTCGACGGCGTGCGCGAGAAGGCCGTGCGGATGATCGAGAAGGCCGGCATGAAGCTGTTCCTGACGCCGACGGCCGGCATGTTCCTGTGGGCCGACACCGGCGTCGACGCGGGCGCGCTCGCCGCGGCCGGGCACGAAGCTGGCTTCCTGCTCACGCCGGGCGGCCTGTTTTCGCCGCAGCAGTCGCCGAGCACGTGGATGCGCTTCAATATCGCCAATTGCGGCGATCCTGAGCTGCCGGCGTTTCTGAGCCGTTATCTCGACGGCGTCGCGCGCCGCGCCTCTTGAAACCGCGCCGGATCGTCCCCAATTGCGCGGACGATCCGGCGGTCCGGCGATCCGGCCCGGCGGGCCCTGACTGATTTCGCCGCCGCCCATCCCCCATTCGCAACAGAGAGGAAGTCCGACCATGGCACAAGAAACCATGAGCTTTCAGGCAGAAGTGAAGCAGCTTCTGCAACTGATGATCCATTCGCTGTACAGCAACAAGGAAATCTTTCTGCGCGAGCTGATCTCGAACGCGTCCGACGCGGCCGACAAGCTGCGCTTCGAGGCGATCGAAAACAGCGCGCTGTACGAAAACGATCCGAACCTGCGGATTCGCGTGTCGTACGACAAGGCCGCGCGCACCGTCACGGTCGACGACAACGGCATCGGCATGAGCCGCGACGAAACGATCGCCCACCTCGGCACGATCGCGCGTTCGGGCACCAAGGAATTCTTCGGCAAGCTGTCGGGCGACCAGCAGAAGGACGCGGCGCTGATCGGCCAGTTCGGCGTGGGCTTCTACTCGGGCTTCATCGTCGCCGACAAGATCACCGTCGAGACGCGCCGCGCCGGCTTGCCGGCCGCCGAAGGCGTGCGCTGGGTCAGCGCGGGCGAGGGCGATTTCGCGGTGGAGACCATCGAGCGCGCCGCGCGCGGCACGACCATCACGCTGCATCTGCGTGCCGATGAGGACGAGTTGCTGTCGTCGTATCGACTGAAGTCCATCATTCAGAAGTACTCGGACCATGTCGCGCTGCCGATCCTGATGCAGAAGGAAGAGTGGGAAGCGGAAAAGAGCGAGATGGTCAAGAAGGACGAGGACGAGACCGTCAACCAGGCGAGCGCGCTGTGGACCCGTTCGAAGAACGACATCACCGAAGATCAATACAAGCAGTTCTACCAGCACATCTCGCACGATCATCAGGACCCGCTGACGTGGACGCATAACCGCGTCGAAGGCCGCAGCGAATACACGCAACTGCTGTACGTGCCGGCGCACGCGCCGTTCGATCTGTGGAACCGCGAGCAGCGCGGCGGACTGAAGCTGTACGTGAAGCGCGTGTTCATCATGGACGACGCCGAGCAACTGCTGCCCACGTACCTGCGTTTCGTGAAGGGTGTGGTCGATTCGGCCGATCTGCCGCTCAACGTGTCGCGCGAAATCCTGCAGGAAAGCCGTGACGTGAAGGCGATCCGCGAAGGCGTGACGAAGCGCGCGCTGTCGATGCTCGAAGAACTGGCGAATTCGGATGAAGCCGCCGACAAGGAAAAGTACGCCAGCTTCTGGAAGGAATTCGGCCAGGTGCTGAAGGAAGGCATCGGCGAGGACTTCGCCAATCGCGAGCGCATCGCGAAGCTCCTGCGCTTTGCGACGACGCATACGGGCACGGCCGAGCAGACCGTGTCGCTGGCCGACTACGTCGCTCGCATGAAGCCCGAGCAGACGAAGATTTACTACGTAACCGCCGACACGTGGCAAGCCGCGTCGAACAGCCCGCATCTCGAAGTGTTCCGCAAGAAGGGCGTCGAAGTGCTGTTGCTCACTGATCGCGTCGATGAGTGGATGCTGTCGTTCCTCAACGAATTCGACGGCAAGCCGCTGCAAAGCGTCGCGCGCGGCGATCTCGATCTCGGCGCGCTGAACGACGAGGAAAAGCAGGCGCAGGAGAAGATCGGCGAAGAGTTCAAGCCGCTCGTCGAAAAGATGAAGGAAGCGCTGAAGGACAAGGCGAAGGACGTGCGTCTGACGTTCCGCCTGACCGACTCGCCGTCGTGCCTCGTCGCCGACGACGGCGAAATGAGCGGCTACCTGCAGCGCATGCTGAAGGCCGCGGGCCAGCAGGCGCCGGAGTTCCATCCGATTCTCGAAGTGAATCCGGAGCACGCGCTCGTCAAGGGTCTGCATGCCGATAGCGCGAACTTCGACGACTGGTGCCATCTGCTGTTCGATCAGGCACTGCTCGCCGAAGGCGGCGCGCTGGAAGATCCGGCGAGCTTCGTGAAGCGGACCAATGCGTTGCTGCTGTCGCGCGCGGGTTGAGTATCAGTGAAGGCGAACTGGGAGCGTCGATGACGTTGTTATTGGATTGACGCTCTGTGGTGGTTCGGCAATGCGCTGCTTCGGCAGCGCATTTTTTTGCCCGTCGGTTCGCGCCAGCTTCTTGCCTGGAGCGGCGCGCGATCAGCGCAAGCGTCGCCGCGAAAAAATGCCGTCGGAGCGCGCCGCTATAATCCGACACCATGCCTATCCGTTTCGATCCCGCCGACACCCACTGGCGCGTCGCGCCTTTGCCCACTTTCAGCGCTGCCCAGAAAGACTGGCTGACCCGCGGCGGTTCACTGACCGCGCATCTGCGCGCGCTCGGCGCGGTCGCGGTGCGGGTGACGCGCGAAGCGGTCGCGCTGCCGTGGCCCGACGAAGCCGCCGCGCTCGGACTCACGCCGCGCGCGCCCGTGTGGGTGCGCGAAGTGGTGCTGTCTGTCGATGGTGTGCCGTTCGTCGCCGCGCATAGCGTGACGCCACGCGCCGCGAGCGTCGGCATCTGGCAGGCGACGCGGCGGCTGCGCACGCGGCCGCTCGCCGAGTTGCTGTACAGCGATAGCAGCGTCGCTCGTTCGTCGCTGGTGAGCCGCAGGGTCGGGAAGCGGCATCCGTTGTATCGGCTGACCGCGCGCGAGATCGGCGGTGGCGTCGTGGATAAGCCGCATGCGCTGGTCGCACGGCGCTCGGTGTTCGAGCGCCACGGCGCGCCTTTGATGGTGACCGAATGCATGCTGCCGGCACTGTGGGAGCATCTGGCCTGGTTGGAGCAGGCGGGGCGCCCGGGCGCCGCGACCGAGCGCGTTCCAGGCGCGCATGTCGCGCACGAGCGGATACGCGACCACGGCCGTCCGCTCGATCACACCGCGTCGCGCGCGCATGCCGCGCCGCGCACGTCGGACGATCGGAGCCGCTGATGTTGCGCGGCTTTCCGCCGGTCGTCGCGGCCGACACGCACACGCTGATACTCGGCAGTTTTCCCGGCGAAGCGTCGCTGGCCGCGGCGCAGTATTACGCGCATCCGCGCAACCAGTTCTGGCGCCTGCTCGGCACGGTGCTCGGCGAACCCGCGCTGCACGGGTTGCCGTATGAAGAGCGCCTCGCACGCGTGCTCGCGCATCGGATCGGCATCTGGGATGTGCTCGATGCATGCCATCGTCAAGGCAGTCTCGACTCGGCGATCCGCCATGCGCAGCCGAACGACTTCGAGTCGTTGCGCGAGCATGCGCCGTTGCTTAACAAGGTTTGCTTCAACGGGAAGACGGCGGGGCGGTTCGCGCCGGTCATCGGTGCGGCAGGCTATCGAACGCTCGTGTTGCCGTCGTCGAGCCCGGCGAATGCGACGCTGTCGTTCGAACAGAAGCTCTCGTGTTGGCGGCAGATTCTTTCCTGACGAAATTCGGAGGAAGGGTACTTAGTTCGGCAGCAGCGAGCCGCTGCGAATAGGCTCGGCTCCAGCGACACACGCGACCTCCAGCCCCGCGGTGGCGAAACGCGCGCGTTGCCGCGCATATAGCACGCCGGCGACGGAGTTCGTGATCGTGACGACGCGGCCGGTCAGCGGATCGACGATGTCGGCGATCGCCTCGCCGGGCTCGACCCAGACACCGAGCGGCGCGCGGAACACGAGCACGCCGGAGATCGGTGCGACGAGCGGCTCGCTGCCGGAGAAAGGCGTGGCCTGGAACGCGAGCTCCGGCAACGGCGCGGGTGTGCCGTCGATGACGCCGCGAAACGTCAGGTATTCGACGATCGCGTTCGCGTCGCGCTCGGCGAACGCGTAGCTCACGTCCGCCTGGCCGCGCAGCTCGATCGTTACCGAGATCGAGCCATTCGGAATCGGATAGCGCTCGCCGTAGCGGGCACGCAGCTCGGACCAGCTGAAGCTGTGAATCTCGTCGAACGGATTGCCGATCGAATTGAGCGCGAGCAGCGAAGTCTTCGCGTCGAGATAGCGCGCGAGTGGCTCGACGTCGGGCCACGTGTCGGGATTCGTGAACAGATGCATCGCCGCTTCGAAGTCGCAGTGCAGGTCGAGCACGACGTCGGCATCGTATGACAGGCGCTGCAGCGCGAGGCGCTGCGATTCGAGCTCGGTGGTCGGCGTCTGCTCGGCGAGCGCCTCGCGCATGGCGGCGCGCACGGCGCGCAGGTTCCGTTGCGCGTCGCCGGTCAGGTGAGGCTCGATGCGCGGCATCACGAGCTCGGCCAGATTGTGGAAGTTGCGATTGAAGTTCGCCGCGGTGCCGCTTTCGAAGCGGCCAACCATGTGCCCGAGCACCCGCTGGTTGAGGCCGATCGGATTGGGTACCGGCACGATGACGATTTCGCCGCGCAACCTGCCCGCCGTCTCGAGGGCGGCGACGCGTTGGCGCAGTTCCCATGCGACCAGCATCCCCGGCAGCTCGTCGGCATGCAGCGACGACTGGATGTAGATCTTCTGTCCGCCCGTCGGGCCGTAGTGGAAGCTCGTCAGGTACCGCTCGGTGCCGAGCGACGGGGAAATCAACGGATGGGTTTGTGTTTGCATGATGGTGTGAATGTTGCCGGCCGCCGTACGGGCGCGGGATTCCCGCGCCATTGCCGGTCAGCTGACGTATACGTCGAAGTTGAAGTACCTGGCTTCGAGCTTCAGCTCAGTTGTATAGACAAGATAGAGAATTGAAGATGATGGCGGAACTAGGGTTTTCGCTGACGACGGGCGACGCGCCTTCAGTTAGGCGGGATTTTCGCGTGAAACGAAAATTCGAAGGAGGAGTCAAAGCGCGCGCTGCAGCAATAGATGTATATGCAACTTGCGCGCTATGGAGAAAGTTCGAAAACGAGCGACGCCGCGCCGCGCCGTCAAAGCTCGAGTGCAAGAAACCTCGTGCCCTCGACCGGATTTGCGTAGTAAGGCGCGATTTCCACGAAACCTAATCGTTCGTAGATGCGCTGCGCGAAAGCGGTTTTCGGCACCGAGTCGAGGACCAGCTTCGAGAAGCCCAACGATTTTGCTTTCCCGATCACCGACGTCACCAGCGTTTCGCCGAGACGCATCCCTCTGAACGCATCGCGAACGAACAGGCGCTTGATTTCGGCGGTCCCCGCACTATGGCGCAGCAGCCCCGCGCAACCGGCGAGTTCGCCGCCGGCATCGGCGACGAAGAACATGCCGGATGGCAACGTGTAAACCGCTTCGAACGCGTCCATTTCGGCATCGAATCCACGGTACGACAGATCCAGATCCAGCCACTGGACATACTCTCGGATCACCGCGACGAGCCTGCGCGTATCGGCGGGGAAAACGGCTTCGCGAACGATCGGCAGCGGCGTTTGCATGGCGGTTCTCAGATCCATACGTCGTTTTCGGCCGTTCTTTCGTTGGTCGTATCGCCGGTGTTGACGACGCCGCGCGGTTCGATCAGCAGCAGCTTCACTTCGGAGCCGGCATACGGCTTGTGCTCGACTCCCTTTGGAACCACCGCCATTTCTCCGGCGAGCAGTTCGATCGAGCGATCGCGGAAGTCGATGCGCAAGCGCCCTTCGAGAACGATGAAAGTCTCGTCGGTGTCGGCATGCCGGTGCCAGACGAAATCGCCCTCTATCTTTACGACCTTGAACTGATAGTCGTTCATTTCGGCAACGACGCGCGGCTGCCAGTGGTCGTCGATCTGACGGATCTTGTCGAGCAGATTGATCGTCTTGTACTGGCCGCGTTGCTCGGGTCTTGGCTGGGAATCGCTGTGCATGGTGGCTCCGTTGGGGTGATAGCTGGAACAGAGCTTAGGCCGGCCGCCGGCGGGTGTCTTGAACGATCGTGCAAGCCTGCGCTAGCCGGCGCGCCGATCGCTCGTCATCGCGAGCCAACGCGCGGGCGGGATCCCGTATGCGTGGCGAAAATGCCGGGTCATGTGGCTCTGGTCGGCGAAGCCGGCCGCTGCCGCCGTGTCCACGAGGGAAACGCCGCGCAGCATCATCGCGCGCGCCGCTTCGAGCCGGCGCATGACCAGGTAGTGATATGGGCTGGTGCCGTAAAAGGTTCGGAAATCGCGCGACAGGCTCCAGCGATCCTGTCCGCTGACGGCGGCAAGTTCATCCAGCGTGACGACGCGGCTGCTCGATGCGTGCAGATATTCCCGTGCCCGCTGCGCTGCCGCGAAATCCGCGGACCTGCGCGCAGCTCGGGCACCCGATACACGATCCAGCGCGAGCGCGAGGCCGGCGAGCGCGTCGTCGCGCTCGAGCGGCTCCGCGTCGCCGCGCATCTGGCGCAACGCTGTCTTCGTCGCTTCGAACAGCCGTGGATCGTTCGTGACCCCGCCTTCGACGAATGGCAGCGGCCGGCCTCCGAGGACCTCCTGGATGGCGGCCGGGTGCACGTAAATCATCTGATAACGGAATCCCTCCTGCGTACCGGCCTGACCGTCGTGCGCTTCGTCGGGATGCAGCACCATCGTCTGGCCGGGCAGACTGGTGCGCAAGCCGCGCCGGTAGTGAAAGCATTGAACGCCGGCGAGCGTCAGGCCGATCGCGTAGGTGTCGTGCCGATGCAGGGAGTATGCATTGCCGTGGAAAAAGGCCTCGATGCGTTCGACTCCGTCGGTGGGCTCCGAACGGGAAATCCAGTCGGATTGGAGTTGGCTGATGTCGCCGTCCATCATACTCTCGGGCTTGTTTGGCGGGGCTGCGGGAAAATCGATGTCAGATGGCCTTCATATTAACCGTCCTGAGCAATTGCCTGCTCGCTCGCTAGCGACCCTCGTGCGACGCTGTGGGATTGTTCGCTCAGAAGACGCTGTATCTCGTCAAGGAAAGAGGCGGTCGTCTAGCCCCACCCCTCGAGACGGAACCCCCCCGCCAGAACTGTTCAAATGCGGTGTCCAGATCATGCTCTTTCCTGAACGAGTCTATCTCACGAATCAAACCCTGCTGTCTGTGAGAGTCATCTCTTTTGTAGCACGAGACAATCTCTGGAGCGGTTTCTCCGAAATACGATGTAACGATATCGTTCTGCATCCTGTTGCATGTCAATAGCGTCTTGGACTACTGAGTACTGGCGGTCCACAGCGCCGTCCGTCCGGCGGACGTACAAATCATCCTTCGCCCATAGCCGACCTGTGAAGTCGCCTGATAGCCTCAAAGTCCCGAAACGAACAGAGAGGATTTTTTGCATGTCACAGGCGAACGAGTCAGACGATTTTCGCGTTGTACTGAGCGCCCCGCAACTCGTGGCCGTCTTGGCCCGTCAATCGATTAACCAGACCGAAATGCTTTCCAATTGGCTATGGGGCGGCTTGCAGGTTGTCGGTGGCGTTCTGGAAATGGTCGGAGCGGCCGCACTATGCGTTCTGCCGGAGCCGACGATGGCGAGCAAAGCCGGGTGTGTCGTGTTCGGCGCGCATGGTTCTGATACGGCGGCAGCCGGTCTGCGTCAGGTCTGGACGGGGCGGGATACGGCTACGCTGACCCAGCAGGGTACGACGAAGCTGGCCGAGGCGATGAAAGCTAGTCCTGGCATGGCGAGCAGTATTGGCTTGTCGCTTGATATCGCCGTGCCGTTTGGCTTTGCTGGTTCGGTCAAGGCCGCGCGGGCTTCGCGGATCGTGATGGGCCGGATTGACCTGATGAAGCACGAAGCGAAGCTGGGCAGTCGGATCGGAGGCCACACAGTCGAGAAACATGTGGGGCGCACTGAAGCACAGTTGCGTGAGCGATTAACTCGCGAATCAAAGCGGCAAACGGTTTCGTCGTTCACGAATATCGAGTCTGCGGAATGGGCGATCTCGGAGGTGATGCGGGTTGACGCACTTCGGATCAAAACGTTCTTAAATACGAAACGTACAACGGAATGCCATACTATGTTCTCACGGCCTACCTATACTGAGTTCTGGCAATGAGAGAAACTTCATACCCCGAACTGAATCAATTGTTCGGCGTTTACTTGAACCAGGATTTCGACATATGGGGTGAGACCATTCCCGATATTGTTGCCTGTTACAAAAGGGATAGCCCGGTGGCTGACCATCAATTAATGCTCGCAGAGATAGAAAGATTCGAGAAAGAACACCAGCATGATCTCGATGTCGCGTTCGATCAGACGTACGGGCACGAGTTCTCTCCTGTCCCATGGGGACACACGACCGCATCATTTCTTGGGGAATTGAAGCGGCTGTTGAGTGAATAGCCCGTTTGTGCCCCTATCCGCGGGGTTCTTGTTGGCTAGTGAGACGGGGCGCCATATAGGGTGCGGCCTGATTCGGAAAGCCGGACAGATGGCACCGCCTAATCCATGCGTGCTCCGTTGCGCGTCGATGTTCAGTCGCAAATGCTACTGAGGTGAGGGCTAGTGGCTTTCCGTGTCGTTCACGTTCCGATTCTCCCCGCAGCCCAAAAATGAGGCAGAATCCACACGTGCGACCCGCTGCGCGACGCAGTCCGCCGTGTTCGCTTAATCGTTCCGCTTTGGCGTTCCAGGGCCCCGCATCGCCATCCGCCGCGCACAGCGTTTGTGTCCTCGTGTTGTCGTTTTCCTGATCGACGCTTGCGCATCCTGCCGGTTTCCCGCGCGAGATGCCTCTCAACCGCCCGCCCAGAGCCTAGCAATGACGACCCAGCAACCGACCATCATCTACACCCTCACCGACGAGGCCCCGCTGCTCGCGACCGCGGCGTTCCTGCCGATCATCCGGACCTTCACGAGGCCGGCCGGCATCGAGGTCGAGACCAGCGACATCTCGGTCGCGGGCCGCATCCTCGGTGAGTTCCCCGAATTTCTGACCGAAGCGCAGCGGGTGCCAGACAACCTCGCTGAACTCGGTCGCCTGACCTCGTTGCCCGACACCAACATCATCAAGCTGCCCAACATCAGCGCATCGGTGCCGCAACTGACGAGCGCGATCAAGGAGCTGCAGGCGAAGGGCTACAAGGTACCCGACTATCCGGAAGATCCGAAGACCGACGCGGAGAAGGCGATCCGTCAGCGCTACTCGAAGTGTCTCGGCAGCGCGGTGAATCCGGTGCTGCGCGAGGGCAACTCGGACCGTCGCGCGCCGGCCGCGGTGAAGAACTACGCGCGCAAGCATCCGCACAGCATGACCGAATGGAGCATGGCGTCGCGCACGCACGTCGCGCACATGCGGCACGGCGACTTCTATCACGGCGAAAAGTCGATGACGCTCGATCGCGCGCGCGACGTGAAGATGGAACTCGTCACGAAAAACGGCAAGACGATCGTGCTGAAACCGAAGGTCGCGCTAGAGGACGGCGAGATCATCGACAGCATGTTCATGAGCAAAAAGGCGCTGCTCGCGTTCTATGAAGACCAGATGGAAGACGCGCGCAAGACCGGCATGATGCTGTCGCTGCACGTGAAGGCGACGATGATGAAGATCTCGCATCCGATCGTCTTCGGCCACGCGGTGAAGGTGTTCTACAAGGACGCGTTCGCGAAGCACGGCAAGCTGTTCGACGAGCTCGGCGTGAACGTCAACAACGGCCTCGTCAATCTGTACGAGAAGATCGAGGCGTTGCCGGAATCGCAGCGCGAGGAAGTGATCCGCGACCTGCACGCGTGCCACGAGCATCGTCCGGAACTGGCGATGGTCGATTCGGCTAAGGGCATCTCGAACCTGCACGCGCCGAACGACGTGATCGTCGATGCGTCGATGCCGGCGATGATTCGCGCCGGCGGCAAGATGTGGGGCGCCGACGGTCGTCCCAAAGACACCAAGGCGGTGATCCCGGAGAGCACGTTCGCGCGCATCTACCAGGAGATCATCAACTTCTGCAAGACCAACGGCGCGTTCGATCCGGTCACGATGGGCACCGTGCCGAACGTCGGCCTGATGGCGCAGAAGGCGGAAGAATACGGCTCGCACGACAAGACCTTCGAAGTGCCGGAAGACGGCGAGGCGCGCATCGTCGATCTCGCGAGCGGCGAGGTGCTGCTCACGCAGAACGTCGAGCAGGGCGACATCTGGCGCATGTGCGAGGTGAAAGATGCGGCGATCCGCGACTGGGTCAAGCTCGCGGTCACGCGCGTGCGCAATTCGCGCACGCCCGCAGTGTTCTGGCTCGACCCGTATCGCCCGCACGAGGCGGAACTGATCAAGAAGGTCGAGGCCTACCTCAAGGATTACGACACCACCGGCCTCGACATCCAGATCATGTCGCAGGTGCGCGCGATGCGTTACACGCTGGAGCGCGTCGTGCGCGGGCTCGATACGATCTCGGTCACCGGCAACATCCTGCGCGATTATCTGACCGACCTGTTCCCGATCATGGAGCTGGGCACGAGCGCGAAGATGCTGTCGATCGTGCCGTTGATGGCGGGCGGCGGCATGTACGAGACCGGCGCGGGCGGTTCGGCGCCGAAGCACGTGAAGCAGCTCGTCGAAGAGAACCACCTGCGCTGGGACTCGCTCGGCGAATTCCTCGCGCTCGCGGTATCGCTCGAAGAGCTGGGCATCAAGACCGGCAACAACCGGGCGAAGATCCTCGCGAAGACGCTCGACACCGCAACCGGCAAGCTGCTCGACAACAACCGCAGCCCGAGCCCGAAGACGGGCGAGCTCGACAATCGCGGGAGCCAGTTCTATCTGGCGATGTACTGGGCGCAGGAGCTGGCCGCGCAAACGGACGATGCCGCGCTGGCCGCGCAGTTCGCGCCGCTCGCGACGCAGCTGACCGCCAACGAGCAGGTGATCGTGGCGGAGCTCGCGTCGGTGCAGGGCGCGCCGGCGGACATCGGCGGTTATTACAAGCCGGACCTGAACAAGCTCGAAGAGGTGATGCGGCCGAGCCGCACGTTCAACGAGGCGCTCAAGGCGGTACGCGTCGAGTGACGTGCTGGGTCTGAAGTGAGGTGATGTGCACACGGGCCGCCGGCGGGCGGCTCGGCGTAATCGTGCGCGCCGCGAATGCTATGCTCTCGGTCGACCAAAAATCATGCGCCCGCGGCGCGACATCCACACATGACGAATCTGATCAAGCGCGCTTCGGCCGAAGCGCGCGCTTTCCGTAACCGGGACGCCGAAGCCATCGGCGGTAAGCAGAAAATCGCGCACAGACAGGCGCCAAAAACCGCACGCAACGCGAACCGCGCGGTCGACCACGAGCTTCATGACGCGCCGCAAATCGAAACGCCGCGCAAGCCGCGCTTCGCGCCGGTGACGTTCTCCGAAGAGGGCGGCGTGCGCTACCTGCATTTCGGCACGGAATGGGTGCAAGGCGCGATGCGTCTGCGCAAGCCCGATCACATCGAACTCGAATACGCGCAGCAGATGATGGCCTGGCTGCTGTTTCTCGAAACGCCGAAGCGCATCGTGCAGCTCGGGCTTGGCGCGGCGGCGCTGACCAAGTTCGCGCACCGCTTCCTGAAGAGCGCAAAGGTCGAGGCCGTCGAACTGAATCCGGCGGTCGTGGTGGCCGCGCGCACGATGTTCGAACTGCCGCCCGACGATGCGCGTCTGACGGTGCACGAAACCGACGCATGGGACTTCGTCAACGAGAGCGCGAACCACGGCACCATCGGCGCGCTGCAGATCGACGTCTACGACGCGACCGCGCGCGGCCCGGTGCTCGACAGCGTCGGCTTTTACCGCGCGGCGCGCGCATGTCTGACCGACGCCGGCATCGTCACGGTGAATCTGTTCGGCGATCATCCGAGCTTCGTGCGCAACATGAAGCGCCTGAACGAAGCCTTCGACGGCCGCGTCGTCGCGCTGCCCGAAGTGCACGACGGAAACCGCATCGCGATCGCGTTCGCGGGCCCCGCGCTCGACGTGCCGTTCGCCGCACTCGACGCGCGTGCGAAGCTGATCGAAGCCGAGCTCGGCTTGCCGGCGCGCAAGTGGATCAAGGGCCTGCGCGAATCGACGGGTCAGACGGGCGCATCGTTTGCCATCTGAGCGCTGAATTCCGACCGGCGCGCGAAGAATGAGGCGGCCGTGCCTGCGTATCAGTCGGCACGGCCGTTTTGCTTCCGGTATTTTTTTCACGTCGATGCTGCAGCGTGATCCAGTCCGCATCGTTGGACGCCAACGTGCCTCGGGGTCGCCCCGGCTTGACCGGGCGTTCGCCACTCCTATACTCTTGCGAGGCTTTCGGGGAGCCCGTGGCGGACCGCGGGACGACCACCCGCTGAGTTCCTCCTCCCGTCGACCACGGGCAGATAAATTCAAAATAGGAAAAACAGGAGACGTCATGGCTCACGACGCCGACGTGAACAAAGCCAGCAAGCACTGGCTCTGGCTATTGCTGCTACCGTGGATCGCGATGATCTGGGTGCCGTCCTACAACCGGATCGAGCCGCAGCTGTTCGATTTCCCGTTCTTCTACTGGTATCAGCTGCTGTGGGTGCTGATCAGCGCGGTCATCACCGCGTTCGTCTATGTGAAGACCAAGTCCCGCTATACGGGTCGCCCGAACGGGGGCGCACAACGATGAACCCCATTGCAACCTTTGTCTTCGTTCTGTTTTTCATCGGCGTCACGATTCTTGGCTTCGTCGCGGCACACTGGCGGCGCGGCGATCTCGCGCACCTCGAAGAGTGGGGTCTGGGCGGGCGGCGCTTCGGCACGATCGTCACGTGGTTCCTGCTCGGCGGCGACCTGTACACCGCCTACACCTTCATCGCGGTGCCGGCGCTCGTGTTCGGCGCGGGCGCAACCGGCTTCTTCGCGCTGCCGTACACAATCCTGATCTATCCGTTCGCCTTCGTCGTGTTCCCGAAGCTGTGGAGCATCGCGAAGCGCCACGGCTACGTGACCTCGGCGGACTTCGTGTCGGCCCGCTACGGCAGCCGCATGCTCGCGCTCGCTGTCGCCGTGACCGGCATCGTCGCGACGATGCCGTACATCGCGCTGCAGCTGGTTGGTATCGAAGTGGTGATCGGCGCGCTCGGTTTCGACACCACCGGCTTCGTCGGCGATCTGCCGCTGATCATCGCGTTCGCGATCCTCGCGGCCTACACGTACACGTCGGGCCTGCGCGCGCCGGCGATGATCGCGGTGGTCAAGGACATCCTGATCTACGTGACGATCTTCGCCGCGATCATCGTGATTCCGCCGCAGCTGGGCGGCTTCGGCCATATCTTCGGCGCGGTCCCGCCGGCCAAGCTGCTGCTGAAGTCGCCGGACGTGTCGAGCCTGAACGGCTATAGCGCGTACGCGACGCTCGCCGTGGGTTCGGCGCTCGCGCTGTTCCTGTATCCGCACTCGATCACCGCGGTGCTGTCTTCGAAGTCGGGCAACACGATCCGCCGCAACATGGCCTTGCTGCCGGCGTATTCGCTGGTGCTCGGCCTGCTCGCGCTGCTCGGCTTCATGGCGCTCGCGGCCGGCGTGAAGGACATGCCCGAGTTCGCGCCGTACTTCAAGGCCTTCGGCCCGAACTTCGCGGTGCCGGCGCTGTTCCTGCACTTCTTCCCATCGTGGTTCGTCGGCGTCGCGTTCGCGGCGATCGGTATCGGCGCGCTGGTGCCGGCGGCGATCATGTCGATCGCGGCGGCGAACCTGTACACGCGCAACGTGCACAGGGAGTTCATCAACCGCAACATGACGCACGAGCAGGAGACCAACGTCGCGAAGCTGGTGTCGCTGATCGTCAAGGTCGGCGCGGTCGCGTTCATTCTCGGTCTGCCGCTCACGTACGCGATCCAGCTGCAGCTGCTCGGCGGGATCTGGATCATCCAGACGCTGCCGGCCATCGTGCTCGGTCTCTACACGCGTGTGCTCGACTATCGGGGTCTGCTGCTCGGCTGGGCGGCGGGTATCGCGACCGGCACGTGGATGGCGATTTCGTTGAACCTCGCCAGCTCGATCTTCACGATCCATCTGTTCGGCATGGCGATTCCGGGCTATGCGGCGGTGTGGTCGCTGATCGTGAACCTCGTGGTGTCGGTGGTGGTGAGCCTGATCGTGCGCGCGGTGGGCATGCAGCGCGCCGAGGACCGCACCCGTCCGGAAGACTACCTGGACATCGTCGAAGGCTGATTCCGGCTGCGACTTCACGCTCTGAAACACGCAACGCCCGCCGACGCAAGTTGACGGGCGTTTGTGTTTGCGGGGCACTCCAGGGCAGGATAGCGGAACCGTCCTTTCACGCGTTCGCCGCGCGCCGCCATGGCTGCTGCCGATACTCCCACCTTGATCCCCCGCCGCGCGGCGCTGAGCCGGATGGTGCGCGCGGTCACGTCGCCGTATTACCGCTACCGCCACGCGAAGGTGCTGCATAGCCTGCGCGTCGGCCTCGCGATGCTGGTGTCGATTCTGGCGACGACCGGCATCGATATCCCGCACGGCATCTGGTCGTCGGTGACGCTGCTGGTCGTGATCGGCGGCTTGCAGCATCACGGCAATATCCGCAAGAAAGCGGCCGAACGCGCGGCCGGCACGCTGCTCGGCGCGTCGATCGGCCTGTTGCTGATCGTGCAGCAGAACATCATCGGCTCGCTGCCGCTCACCTATGTGCTGGAGGCGATCATCGCGTCGATCTGCGCGTGGTTCGCGATCGGCTCGTCCGGCTATATCGGGCTTCTGACCGCGATCACGATGTGCATCGTCGCGGGCCACGGCGACAACCTGATCGACGTCGGCCTGTGGCGCACGTTGAACGTGCTGATCGGCATCGTGATCGCGCTGGCGTTTTCGTTCGCGTTTCCACTGCACGCGACGTATTCGTGGCGCTACGGGCTCGCCGCCAATCTGCGCGAATGCGCGGGCATCTACGCGCGGCTGCTCGACGGCGAGACGATCACCGAGGAGGAGCAGGTCAAGCGCTTCCTGCGGATCAACAAGCGGCTCGTGCAACTGCGTTCGCTGATGCCGTCGGTCGCGAAGGAAATCGACGTGCCGCAGACGCGGCTCGAGGAGATCCAGCGGCTGCATCGCTCGGTGCTCAGCTCGCTCGAACTGCTGGCCACCGGGCCGCTGATGAACGCCGCCGCCGCCGCGCGCAGCGCCTATGCAGCGCAATGCGGCGCCGAGGTGCGCGCCGTGCGCGCGATCCTGTTGTCCACCGCGCGCGGGCTGCGTTTCGGCCGTCCGTCGCGCTTCGGCATTCCGGCCGCGGCGCCGCTCGAGAAGGGGCATGGCGACGTGGCCACCGCGTTGCCGCCCGACTGGCAAGGGCCGTACTGGCTCGGTCAGCGGCTCGCGGAGCAGGTGGACCGGCTGCGCGAGCTATTGCTGGAGACCGAGCCGAACTGGAACATCGAGCGGCACGAGCGGGCGACGCGTGGCGGGTAGGTGGTCGAATGGCCGAACCCAAAGGCTCGGCCGCTAAGCCTCAAACCTGCGGCGGCAGCGTGACCATCCACATCATGCCGAAGCGGTCCACCACCATCCCGAAGCCCTTGCTCCAGAACGTTGGCTGGAACGGCATCACGACCTGGCCGCCATCGGCGAGCGCGTTGAAGCATTTTTCCGCCGACGCGCCGTCTTCGACGGTCAGCGACAGACTGAAGCCATTGAACGGGCCGGCCGCCGGATCGCAGTTGCCGTCGGAAGCCATCCACGTGCTCGAGCCCAGCTGCACGTTCGCGTGCATGATCTTGTCGGCGAGTTCGGGGCGTGGCGGGTTTTGCGCGTCGGGTGGCGCGTCCTTGAACAGCATCCTGAAGGTTACCTGGGCGCCGAGTTTGTCGGTGTAGTAGTCGAGCGCTTCCTGGCAACGGCCGTTGAAGAACACGTAGGGCTGAACATACATGATCGTCTCCCTGGTCAGGCGTTGGGCGGGCGCCCTCGTTCCTCGCCAGCTCAGGCGGGGAGGGGCGTGCAGTCGATTGTAGTCGCAGCGTAAACGGGGAGCGGCGCCGAACCGTGAGATTCGGCGCCGCTCGTCATGGATCGCTTTCGAGCGGAGCGGGCGCGGCGCGGCGAGCGTGAACGTGAACGTGAGCGTCACACAACAGCCAGCCCACGGCCGCTGCCCGCGGCACCTCAGCGCAGCGTGTCGATCAGTTTTTCCAGCTTGATTGCGTCCGCGGCGAACGTACGGATGCCTTCGGCGAGCTTCTCGGTCGCCATCGCGTCGTCGTTGACGAGGAAGCGGAACGACTTTTCGTCGACCGGCACGCGCTCGATGTCCGCGTCCTGCGACGCCTCCGGCGACAGCTTGCGCTCGATCTTGTCGGTGCTGTCGTGCAGCTTTTGCAGCAGGTCGGGGCTGATCGTCAGCAGATCGCAGCCGGCCAGTTCCAGGATCTGCGAGGTTGTGCGGAAGCTCGCGCCCATCACCTCGGTTTTGTAGCCGAACTTTTTGTAGTACCCATAGATGCGGCGCACCGACTTGACGCCCGGGTCGTTGGCGCCGCCGTCTTTCGCTTCGTCCCACGCGCTGCCGGCGCTCTTCTTGTACCAGTCGTAGATGCGGCCGACGAACGGCGAGATCAGCTGCGCGCCAGCTTCTGCACAGGCCGCCGCCTGCGGGAGCGAGAACAGCAGCGTCATGTTGCAACTGATGCCTTCCTTCTGCAGCACCTCGGCCGCGCGCACGCCTTCCCACGTCGACGCGAGCTTGATCAGCACGCGGTCGCGTTCGACGCCGTGCTCCTTGTACAGCGCGATCAGCTCATGGGCTTTCTTGATCGAGCCTTCGATGTCGAACGACAGGCGTGCGTCGACTTCGGTCGACACCCGCCCGGGAATGATCTTCAGGATTTCGGTGCCGAACGCGATCAGCAACTGGTCGATGATCGCACCGACCGGTTTCGACGCATGCGCCTTCACGGTCTTTTCGAGCAGCGGCCGGTAGTCGTCTTTCTGCACGGCCTTCAGAATCAGCGACGGATTGGTGGTCGCATCGCGCGGCTTGTACTGCGCGAGCTGCTGGAAGTCGCCAGTGTCGGCCACCACGGTGGTGTATTGCTTGAGTTGGTCGAGTGCGGTTGTCATGTTCGGGCCTTCAGGGCGCGTGTGCGCCGTGGTTCAGGAGAAATGAGGACGCCGCCGCGCCGGCTGGACGAAACAGAGCAATCAGCCGGCGCCGGCGGCCGCGGGTCAAGCCGCAGCGCGTCCCGCGATGGCGCCGGGAAACGCTGCCGGATACATCTATTCTATGGCGGATCGCCGACGACGGCATGAACACCGGGTACGGACAGCCGGTCGTGGCGATTCGTTCACACTCGGCGCGCGTTCAGCACGACTTGCGTGATCACGCCGGCGACGAGCCCCCAGAATGCCGAGCCGATCGACAGCAGCGTGAGCCCCGAGGCGGTCACCATGAACGTAACGAGCGCCGCCTCGCGCTGCCGCGTATCCTGCATCGCATTGGCGAGGCCGCTCATGATCGAGCCGAATAGTGCGAGCGCCGCGACGGAGACGACCAGTTCCTTCGGAAACGCCGCGAACAGCGCGGCGATCGTCGCGCCGAACACCCCCGCGAGCAGATAAAAAATGCCGCCCCATACGGCCGCCGTGTAGCGCCTCGCGGGGTTTTCGTGCGCTTCGGGGCCGGTGCAGATCGCCGCCGTGATCGCCGCAAGATTGATGCCGTGCGAGCCGAACGGCGCGAGCAGCAGCGACGCGACGCCGGTCGTCGCGATCAGCGGCGCGGACGGGGTCGTATAGCCGTCGGCGCGCAGCACCGCGATGCCCGGCACGTTCTGCGAGGCCATCGCGACCACGAACAGCGGAATGCCGATGCTCACGCACGCCGCCACCGAAAACGACGGCATCGTCAGCACCGGATGCGCGAGCGCGACGTGAAAGTGGCTGAAGTCGAGCAGCCCGAGGCCGCCGGCCGCGGCCGTGCCGACCACCAGCGTGGTCGGAATCGCGTAACGCGGCACGAACCGTTTGACGATCAGGTAGGTGAAGAACATCGTCAGCACGAGCGCGGTCTGGTACTGCGCGGCGCGGAAAATCTCGATGCCGATCTCGAACAGGATGCCCGCGAGGAGCGCCGCCGCGAGGCCGGACGGAATCCGCTTCATCAGCGCGTCGAACCAGCCGGTGACGCCGACCAGCGTCAGCAGCGCCGCGCAGAAGATGAACGCGCCGATGGCCTGCGCATACTCGACATGCGGCAGCGACGCCACCAGCAGCGCCGCGCCCGGCGTCGACCACGCGATCACGATCGGCGCGCGAAAGCGCAGCGACAGGCCGATCGTGCAGAGGCCCATGCCGATCGACAGCGCCCAGATCCACGATGAAATCTGCGCGTCGCTCAGATGCGCGGCCTGGCCCGCCTGGAACATCAGCACGAGCGAGCTCGTGTAGCCGGTCATCGCCGCGACGAAGCCCGCGACGATCGTCGACAGCGACGTATCGGCGAGCGGATTGAAGCGCTTCTGCGGCGCGGCGGCGGGGGACAACTGGGGCGACGGGGACGAACTCATGCGAAGGCTTTGTTGTTGTGGCAGTTGAAGCGTCGGGACGCGGGTTCCGGAACGACGGGCGTTACTTGCTCAGCACCCGCATGGCCGTCTCCAGGCCCGCGAGCGTCAGCGGATACATGCGGTGGCCCAGCACTTCGCGGATCGCGCTGACCGACTGCCGATATGGCCACAGCGCTTCCGGTTCCGGGTTCAGCCACGCGAAGTGCGGGAAATGATCGGCGAGCCGGCGCAGCCACACCGCGCCGGCCTCGGCGTTGTTGTACTCGACCGAGCCGCCCGGCTGCAACACTTCGTACGGGCTCATCGTCGCGTCGCCGACGAAGATCAGCTTGTAGTCCGGCGTGAACTTGTGCAGCACGTCCCACGTCGGCGTGCGCTCGGCGTGGCGGCGGCGGTTGTTCTTCCACAGGAAGTCGTACACGCAGTTGTGGAAGTAATAGAACTCGAGGTGCTTGAACTCGGCCTTCGCGGCCGAGAACAGCTCCTCGGTGCGCTTCACGTGATCGTCCATCGAGCCGCCGACATCGAGCAGCATCAGCACCTTCACGTTGTTGTGCCGCTCGGGCACCATCTTCAGATCGAGCCAGCCGGCGTTCGCGGCGGTGCTGCGGATGGTGTCGGGCAGGTCGAGCTCTTCCGCGGCGCCCTCGCGGGCGAAGCGGCGCAAGCGCCGCAGCGCGACCTTGATGTTGCGCGTGCCGATCTCGACCTGGTCGTCGTAGTCGCGGTACGCGCGCGCTTCCCAGACCTTGACGGCGGTGCGATTGCCGGCCGCGTCGCCGCCGATGCGCACACCCTCGGGGTTATAGCCGCCGTTGCCGAACGGCGACGTGCCGCCCGTGCCAATCCATTTGTTGCCGCCCTCGTGGCGCTCCTTCTGCTCCTCGAACAGTTCCTTCAGGCGCTCCATCAGCTTGTCGATGCCGCCCATCGCCTCGATCTGCGCCTTTTCCTCGGGCGACAGATCGCGTTGCAGCTTCTTCTTCAGCCAGTCGAGCGGAATCTCGAACGCGAGCTCCGAGCTTGCCGCGACCCCGTTGAAAAAGGCGCCGAACGCCTGGTCGAACTTGTCGAAGTACTGCTCGTCCTTCACGAGCGTGATGCGCGACAGGTAGTAGAACTCGTCGAGCGACGGCGCGATCACGTTGGCCTTCAGCGCTTCGAGCAGCGTCAGGTATTCCTTCACCGAGACCGGCAGTTTGGCGGCGCGCAGCGAGTAGAAGAAGTCGATCAGCATGCTGGATGTCCTGCGGCGCGGTGCCCGCTCAACGGTTGTTGCGGTTCATGAACAGCAGCCGCTCGAACAGGCCCACGTCCTGTTCGTTCTTCAGCAGCGCGCCGTGCAGCGGCGGCACGATCTGCTTGTGGTCGGCCGAGCGCAGCGCTTCGGGCGGAATGTCTTCGGCGAGCAGCAGCTTGAGCCAGTCGAGCAGTTCGGAGGTGGACGGCTTCTTCTTCAGCCCCGCGACGTTGCGCAGCTCGAAGAAGCTTTGCAGCGCGGCGGCGAGCAGGTCCTTCTTGATGCCGGGGTAGTGCACGTCGACGATCTGCTGCATCGTCGTCGCGTCCGGAAACTTGATGTAGTGGAAGAAGCAGCGGCGCAGGAACGCGTCGGGCAATTCCTTCTCGTTGTTCGACGTGATGATCACGAGCGGGCGATGCTTCGCGCGCACCAGCTCGCGCGTCTCGTACACGTAGAACTCCATGCGGTCGAGTTCGCGCAGCAGGTCGTTCGGGAATTCGATGTCGGCCTTGTCGATCTCGTCGATCAGCAGCACGCTCTGCTCGTCCGATTCGAACGCCTGCCACAGCACGCCCTTGACGATGTAGTTGCGGATGTCCTTCACGCGTTCGTCGCCGAGCTGCGAATCGCGCAGTCGCGACACCGCGTCGTATTCGTACAAGCCCTGCTGGGCCTTGGTGGTCGACTTGATGTGCCATTGCAAGAGCGGCATGCCGAGCGCGGCGGCGACTTCCTCGGCGAGCATGGTCTTGCCGGTGCCGGGTTCGCCCTTGATCAGGAGCGGACGCTTGAGCGTCATCGCGGCGTTGACCGCGAGCTTGAGGTCGTCGGTGGCGACGTACTGCGATGAGCCTTCGAAACGCATGGCGAGATGCTCTTGTTCGGGAAAAAACCCAGTATAAGTCAGAAGGCCTGTTGGCCCGAAACCGGCTCACGTATGTTGTCAGCCGTGTCGGGGTAGACGCGCCGGCGCCGCTGTGGCGTCATCGCGAAGCCGCCGCGAGCATGGCGCGCGGCCCGTCCAGACGGGCGTTGCGCGGCTCCCGCGTGTTGTGGACGTTCGGCGCGGCGTCGCGGTACAATGGGCCCGATTTTTTTGGCCTGCGTGGCCACCTCATAAGAAGAACGGCCGGACCGCTGCCTTTGTGGGCACCCGTTTCCCCTCAAGCCAGGTTACATCTATGAATAAATTCGTCGGCAAACACGTCGTGATCGCAGCGCTGTCGGTGCTCGCGGGGTACGCGGTCGGTGCGCAGGCAGCGGATGTCGTAGGCAACGCCAAGGCGGGCCAGGACAAGGTCGCGATGTGTATCGGCTGCCACGGCATCCCTGAATATCGTACGGCTTATCCAGAGGTTTTCCGCGTGCCGAAGCTCGGCGGGCAAAATCAGGCATATCTCGAGAGCGCGCTGCGCGCCTACAAGAAGGGCGACCGCCATTTCGACACGATGCATGCAATCGCAACGTCGCTGTCGGATCAGGACATTGCCGACATCGCCGCCTACTACGCAGCGCAAACTGCCGCTTCGAAAAACAATCCCGACAAGTGATCGGCGTCGGTCACCAGTACATCCAATTCGCGGGATAGGAGATTTCATGATCAAGCCCCAACAGGCACTCCACACGGTATTCAAGGCGGTCGGCGCGGCGGCGGTAATCGGTCTGGCCGTGGCGAACGTCGCTCACGCGGCTGACGCGGGCAACGGCAAGGTGCTCGCCGACAGTCACAACTGCGCGGCCTGCCACGGTCCCGGCCTGAACAAGCCGGTGAGCCCGGAGTATCCGAAGCTGGCCGGTCAGCACTCCGACTATGTGTACTGGGCGCTGCGTCAGTACCAGATGGGCACCGGCAATCCGCACCTCGGCCGCAACAACGCGATCATGCAGGCACAGGTGCAGACCCTGTCGCTAGGCGACATGAAGGACATCGCCGCTTACGTCGAATCGCTGGAAGGCGACCTCGTGCAGAAGAAGTGAGCGTAGGGCGCGGATTTCGCGCCGCGGCTTCAAAAGCAAAACACCCCGCCTTGGCGGGGTGTTTTGCTTTGAGGGCATCGAGCCCGGGTTTGCGGTCGCTTCAGTCGCGCGTCGCGCGCCGTTCGATGCGCTGCAAATACGCGTCCGTGTCCGGCGGCGTGCCGGTGCGCTGCGCTTCCCAGATGGTTTCGCCGAGGCAGTCCATGATCGCGTGCTGCGCCTCGTGCGTCGAGCCAAGGCGTGCGGCGAGCCGCTCGTGCGCGGCGCGAATGCCGGGCGGCTGATCGATCGACAGCTGTTCGGAGATCGCCAGATGCATCGACAGGTGCAGGAACGGATTGGTCTGGCCGCGCTCCGGCGAATAGTCCTGCGCCTGCGCAGCGGGG
Organism: Paraburkholderia sp. BR13439; assembly: GCF_040948805.1. NCBI lineage: Bacteria > Pseudomonadati > Pseudomonadota > Betaproteobacteria > Burkholderiales > Burkholderiaceae > Paraburkholderia > Paraburkholderia sp. BR13439. The sequence continues at coordinate 295,494 of NZ_JBFPKN010000006.1, forward strand.
GCGTCGGTGAGGTCGGCGTGATATTCCGGATGCTCGACGATCCAGTCGGCGGCGATCGCCTCGAGCGGCGTCAGAATCTCGCCTTGGCGCTGTTTGCGCCAGGTGTCGGTGAAAAACAGGCGAACTTCGTCGCGGCTGGGATTGAACATCGTGGAACCGGTGCGTGGGAGTGGGGCGTGCGCGGGGCGCGACGGCGTGTGTACGCAGGGCGCACTGCGTGTAAAGCATCATTTTACGCGGCGGCCGTTCGGGCCGCAGGCGCGCCGCGCGGTCTGGGTTTCGAGTTGGGCTGCCCTTAAAGATCGGGCGGCGGGGTCTTCGGCCGGAACTCGCACAGCGGCTCGATCACGCAATGCCAGCATTCGGGGCGGCGCGCCTTGCACACGTAGCGTCCATGCAGGATCAGCCAGTGGTGCGCGTCCTTCCTGAATTCGGCGGGCGTGAATTTTTCGAGCGCTGCTTCGACCGCGCGCACGTCCTTGCCGGGCGCGAGGCCGGTGCGGTTGGCGACGCGGAAAATGTGCGTGTCGACCGCGATGGTCGGATGGCCGAACGCGGTGTTCAGAATCACGTTGGCCGTTTTGCGGCCGACACCCGGCAGCCCTTCGAGCGCCTCGCGATCCTCGGGCACCTCGCCGCCGTACTGGTCGAGCAGAATGCGACAGGTCGCGATCACGTTCTTCGCCTTCGTTCGATACAGGCCGATCGTCTTGATATAGCTCGCGACACCTTCCTCGCCGAGGTCCAACACCTTCTGCGGTGTGTTCGCTACGGGGAACATCCTGCGCATCGCCTTGTTGACCGACACGTCGGTCGCTTGCGCCGACAGCAGCACCGCGATCAGCAGTTCGAACGGCGTCGTGTACTCGAGTTCGGTGGTCGGGTGCGGATTCAGGCTCTGAAGCGTTTCGTAGATCGCGCGGCGTTTGTTCGCGTTCATGCGGAGCGGGTCCGTGTGAGTGAGGATGGTTGCGCGGGCGAGGTCAGCGCGCGGTCGGCGGCGAGCTGGACGGCGGCTTTGACTCGTCGGACTCGTTGGACGACGGCTCCGAGCCGTGTGTACCCTCGCCGCTGGCAAGACCGAGACGGCGGCGGCGCGCTTCGGCTGCATCGATCTGTGCCTGCACGTCGGCGCTGACGTTCTCGGTGTTCAGCGGTCCCTGGCCTTTCGCGGCCAACTCCTCTTTCTTCTTGCGCGCGCGTTCGAGCGCGGCCTGGATGATCGCGCGTTTCTTCGCTTCGGCGTCGTCCGCACTCGGGGTGGTCGGGGCCTCGGACGGCGTTGTCGCGCCGCTCGCGGGAACCGCGCCCGACGCAGCCGCCGCCGGCGCGCTCGCACTCGCGGCTCGCCGCGCCGCAGCACGCGCTTCGGCGGCGTCGCGCTCGCGCGCGAGACGGCTCTCGTGGCGGTTATGACGCGCCCGCGCCGCGTCTGCCTCGCTCTGGCTCCATGCATCCCAGCCGGTGGCCTCGCCGGTGACGGGCAGCATCGCGATGCAGTCGACCGGGCAGGGCGGCACGCACAGGTCGCAGCCGGTGCAGAGCTCGGCGATCACGGTGTGCATCTGTTTCGGTGCGCCAACTATCGCGTCGACCGGACACGCCTGCATGCAAAGCGTGCAGCCGATGCACACCTGTTCGTCGATAACCGCCAAGGGACGCGGACGTTCGACGCCATTGGCGGAATTGAGCGGAATCACCGGTTTGCCGAGCAGCGCAGCGAGGCGCGCGATGCCCTCGGCACCGCCGGGCGGGCACTGGTTATAGTTCGCCTCGCCGCTGGCGACGGCTTCGGCATACGGACGGCATGCGGGATAACCGCACTTCGTGCATTGCGTTTGGGGCAGCAGATCTTCGATGCGATCCGCGAGTGTTTTGACGTCTGTCACGGTTACGGCGCGGGGGTTTGCCGTGCGAGCGCACGACCTGAACTAAATAGCACATTATCGCCGATTTCCCGGATTGCCATTCGCAATCCATGTGCCATAATCGAAGCGCTTCATTCGAAAGTCCGCAGAAAAGGGTGTGTTTCCCAACCACGACGCGCCCGCTAAACGCCGCCAACAAAAAGGCTCGAGGAGAGGCCGGCGGCGCGATCCGGATAACGCGGCTCACGAAGACGATGCCACCATGAATCAGCCGAAAATCAAAAGAGATCCTGAAGGCACGAGGCGCCGCATCTTGCTTGCGGCGGCGGAAGAGTTTGCAAATGGAGGACTGTTCGGCGCACGAGTCGATCAGATCGCTCGCCGCGCCGAAACCAATGAACGCATGCTCTATTACTACTTCGGTAGCAAGGAGCAGCTATTCACCGCGGTACTCGAGCACGCGTTCAGCGCACTCAACGAAGCGGAACGCACGCTCGAACTCAACGGAGTCGCGCCCGTCGAGGCGGTTACACGTCTCGCACATTTCGTGTGGGACTACTACCGCGATCATCCCGAGTTATTGCGACTCATCAACAACGAGAATCTGCATGAAGCACGCTATATGCAGAAGTCGACGCGCATACGCGAAATGATCTCGCCGATCGTCGCCACGCTTGGCGGCATCCTCGAACGCGGGCAACGCGCGGGACTGTTTCGCACCAACATCGACCCACTGCGTTTTTACGTGACGCTTTCGGGCATGGGCTACTACATCGTGTCGAACCGCTTCACGCTCGAAGCGACGCTCGGGCGCGATTTCAGCAGCGCCGCCGAACGCAGCGAGGTGATTCAGATGAATACCGAACTGCTGCTCGCGTATCTGTTGAGAAAGTAACGGCCCGTCTCGCGGTGATCGCCGCCGCGGCAGAACATCAGTATCACGAATGAAGCGCGATAAAAAAGCCAACGGCCTCGAAGGAGACCGTTGGCTTTTTATATGCTATTGCAAGTTTAATGCTCAGGCTTCGACTTTTTCTTTCGCCGTTTTTGCAGTCTTGTTGTGCTCGAGAATGAAGTCGCGCAATTGCGGGTAAATGATCGTGCGCCAGCGGCGGCCCGAGAAAATGCCGTAATGGCCGCATTTTTCCGCAGTGAAGTGACGCTTGTTCTTCGCCGCAATGCCGCTGCACAGGTCGTGCGCCGCGTAGGTCTGGCCGTCGCCGGAAATATCGTCGAGCTCGCCTTCGATCGTAAATAGCGCGGTCGTCGTGATGTCCTGGGGGCGCACCGGTTCGCCGTTGACGACCCACGTGCCCTCGGCAAGACGGAATTCCTGGAACACGACGCGGATCGTGTCGAGGTAATAGTCGGCATCCATGTCGAGCACCGCGTTGTACTCGTCGTAGAAGCGGCGGTGCGCTTCGGCGTCGTCCTCGTCGCCGCGCAGCAGGCTCTGGTAGAAATCCCAGTGCGATGCCGCGTGACGCTCCGGATTCATCGCGACGAAGCCCGTGTGCTGCAGGAAGCCCGGATAGACCTTGCGGCCCGTGCCCGGATAGTTCGGCGGTACCGTGAAGATCACGTTGTTCTCGAACCACTCGTATGAGTGCTGCGTGGCGAGCGAATTGACCGAGGTCGGGCTCTTTCGCGCGTCGATCGGGCCGCCCATCATCGTCATCGTGCGCGGTGTGTCCTCGCCGCGGCTCGCCATCAGCGAAATGGCGGCGAGCACCGGCACGGTCGGCTGGCACACCGAGATCACGTGCAGATTTTTCGCGCCGATATGGCGAATGAATTCCTGGATATACGCGATGTAGTCGTTCAGACCGAACCAGCCGGCCTCGAGCGGCACCATGCGCGCGTCGATCCAGTCGGTGATGTAGACCTTGTGGTCTTGCAGCAACGTGCGCACGGTGTCGCGCAGCAGCGTGGCGTGGTGTCCTGACAACGGTGCGCAGACCAGCACGACCGGCTCATCTTTCAGTTGGCTGACAGCTTCGCTGTCGTCCGCGAAGCGCTTGAAGCGCATCAGACGGCAGAACGGCTTTTCGATGATCGTCTGCTCGACGATCGGAATGTTATGTCCGTCTTTAACAATCTGATGAATGTTGAACTCGGGCTTTTCGTAATCCTTGCCGAGCCGGTAAAGCAGTTCGTAGCCGGCGGACAGGCGTGTGGCGCCCGGCACATAGGCTAACGGACTGGCCGGATTCGCAAATGATTTCGATGCGGCCTGGGCCCAGGCGGTGAGGGGGCTCAACATCGCCCGGCTGAATTCGTGCAGTTGATAGAGCATGTTTGCTCCGTTTTAAGCGGTTCGCATTCGGCTTCGCAAACACGCGTGAAGCGTTGCGGCGGGCCATTGTGGTTGTGGGCACATTGTTGTTGGCCGACAGTCGGATCGATAATATCGAACAAAGCAATCTTGTGCAATGCAACAATTTCCGCATTCAGTGTACGCAAACTGTCACGGCGTCATGCTAGTGGCGATGCTGCTCCGCCGCTATAAGGGCTTGCCTGAACCTCAAGCTCTGTGGAGCGCATGCCGTTATGCGCCGGATGGCCGGTCGCCTGCGCCATTTCCTGCTCATGCTTCATCAGGTTCAGTCCGGTGTGCACGAGCGCCACGTGCGAGAACGCCTGTGGAAAATTGCCGACCAGACGTTTTTCGACCGGATCGTACTCCTCGGACAGCAGGCCGACGTCGTTGCACAGCGCGAGCAGCCGCTCGTACATCTCGATCGCTTCCTGCACGCGCCCCTGCAGCGCGAGGTTATCCACCATCCAGAACGAACACGCAAGAAAGGTGCCTTCTCCCGGCGGCAGGCCGTCATCGTATTCGGTCGTGCGGTAGCGCATCACGAAGCCGCCGTGCATCAGGTCCCGCTCGATCGCCTCGACCGTGCCCTTGATGCGCGGGTCCTGCGGCGGCAGGAAGGCGACCAGCGGCATCAGCAGCACGCTCGCGTCGAGCTGGTCGCTGCCGTAGTACTGCGAGAACGCGTTCAGCTTCGGATTCCACGCCTTCTCGCAGACCTCTGCGTGGATCGTGTCGCGCGTCGCGCGCCATTCGTCGAGCGGGCCGTCGAGCTTGAACATTTCGGCCGAGCGGATCGCGCGGTCGAACGCGACCCACGCCATCACCTTCGAGAACGTGAAATGCTGGCGGCCGCCGCGCGTCTCCCAGATGCCTTCGTCGGGTTCGCGCCAGATCGTGGTCAGATGCGCGAGCATCGCGCGCTGCACGCTCCACGCAGTGACGTCCGCCTGCAGGCCGCCCACGCGCGCGAGATGCAGCGCATTCATCACTTCGCCGTAGACGTCGAGCTGAAGCTGCCCGACCGCGTTGTTGCCGATGCGCACCGGTTTCGCGCCCTCGTAGCCGGGCAGCCAGTCGATTTCGAATTCGGGCAGGCGCCGCTCGCCGCCGATGCCGTACATGATCTGCAACTGGTCCGGCGCGCCCGCCATCACGCGGCCGAGCCAGCTGCGCCAGGCGCGCGCTTCGTCGTAGTAGCCGCCGCGCATCATCGCGAGCAGCGTGATGGTCGCGTCGCGCAGCCAGCAGTATCGATAGTCCCAGTTGCGCGTGCCGCCTAGCTTCTCCGGCAGCGACGTGGTAGGCGCCGCGACGATGCCGCCGGTCGGCTCGTAGGCGAGCGCGCGCAGTGTGATCAGCGAACGGCGGATCGGCGCGGCCCAGCGTCCTTCCACAGTCCCGCGCGCCGCCCATTCGAGCCAGTGGTTCTCGGTGCGCGCGAGTGACGTGTGCGGGTCGCGAGCGGGCGGAATGCGCAGATGCGACGCCGCATACGCGAGCGAGAACGGCACGCGCTCGCCCGCGGTCACCGTGAATTCCGCGACGGTCTTCATATCTTCGCCGTGCAGTTCGACCGGCGTGCGCAGCACCGCGTTGTCGGGGCCGACGATCGCCTTGATGCCGCTGTCGTGCTTGAGCTTGTCGACCCATGGGATCGAGAAGCCGTAGTCGAAGCGCAGCACGAGTTCCATCTTCATGCGCACGGTGCCGCGCTTGCCGACGACGATGCGGATCAGCTCCGACCAGCCGTTGCCTGGCGGCATGAAATCGATCAGCGTGACGGCGCCGTCGGGCGTTTCGAAGTCGGTTTCGAGGATCAGCGTTTCACCGCGATAGCGCCGCGTGATGGTCGGCGCGCCGTGCTCGCCCTCGGTGGCGGGGGCGATCTGCCAGCGACCGTTGTCGGGCGTGCCGAGCAGCGCGGCGAAGCAGGCGCCCGAGTCGAAGCGCGGCCAGCAGAGCCAGTCGACGGAACCCTCGCGGGAGATGAGCGCGGCGGTATGGCCGTCGCCGATGAGTGCGTAGTCTTCGAGGTGTGCAGGCATGGAAAGCGTGTCGAAAAACGAGTCGTTATTACGGATGGCGACAGCAGCCGCGCTTCGAGTGGGTGTTAATTACCGGACCACGATCGGCAGTGTTTGGTTCACCGCATAGTGAGGCAAAACGCGGGTTGGAAAATTGTCAATTCCATGCATAAAATCAGATTTCATGCCGATGTCCGGTGACCTGCCGGACTGCGAATCGGCCTTGCTCATGGCGCATGCAGACGCCGTTTCCGAGGACGAAAGCCATGCTGAACCCTTCGAAATCCGATTGCATCACGATTCTCTCGGCCGCCAGCCAGCTTGCCGGCGACTCCATGCTGCCACTCGATCATGGCCGGCTCGGATTGAGCCGCAACGGCATGCTGGCTGCCGCGTCCTTCCTGGTCGAGCGGGCCTGCTTCCGGCGCTATCAGCAGAATGCCGATCATTATGCGGTCGGCGCGCTGTCGTTGCAGGGGCGCTTGCGCCTCGAACAACTGGCGAACGGTTGAGCGGCCGCACCGAGCGTTCGTAGCGCGGGCTGCTCGCGTATCCGCATCTTCGCGCCACGTCACGTCGATTGTTCGCGTGGCGCGATGCCCGCTTTCCGCCTATGTCACCGCGTGACGCCGGCCGCGCTTTCATGCGTGCGAGTGCCGCTGGCACCGCGCGAACCCTCTTTTCTCGCATATTGATCTCGATACCGGGCGCAAATACCGCGCCCGGGTATCGCGTCGCCTGTCGCTTACAGATGCGACGAGCCCACGCCGAAGATTCCGATGATGCCGATGATGATCAGGTAAAGCGCGACGATGTAGTTCAACAGGCGCGGCATGATCAGGATCAGGATGCCGGCGATCAGCGAAACGAGCGGGCCCAGGCTGAGAGTGACGTTCATGGAGACTCCGTGGTTGACACGCGTGATGCGCGATTGAGAAAACCCTTAAAAAACCACCCCGCTTGCGGGAGCAAAGCCGCTGGCGCAGCCCGCGCGTCAGCGGTGGATTCACTGCATGATCCGACCTAACGCTCTTATACTGACTTCGACAACAACAACGCGGAACGACGCTCGATTCGCGGCGCGGCAGACCAGACACCGTTATAACCGCTCGTACCCCGGCTCATACGCGAGCCCGTACAGACAACCGATGTCGAGGAGGTCACATGCTTCACCGTCGCCGTGCCGCCGGGTGCGTTGCCGCGCGCCCAGTTCCGGCTTCCGCTTTTACTTCTGTTCTTGCCAGTGTTGCCGTACAGGGTTCCGGTCCGCGTGGCGCGGACCGCGTCGCCCGTTCGATGATAAAAGGTTTCGTGCTCATGGTTTCGATGCTTGCTTCGCACGCGTATGCGCAAGATGCTGGCCCGGTCCCCGCGGACGGCGTCTATACGATGCTGGTCGGCACTTACACCAGCGGCAAGAGCGAGGGCATCTACGTGTTTCGCTTCGACACGAAGACCGGCGCGGCGACCCAGGTGTCGGTCGCGCAGACGGTCAATCCGTCGTTTCTGGTCGTGAGCCGCGACCGCCGCTTCGTCTATTCGGTCAACGAACTGCCCGGCGACAATGGCCCGGCCACGCAGCGCGGCAACATCAGCGCGTTCGGCTTCGATGCCGCGCGCGGCCAACTGACGTTTCTGAACAAGGTGTCGTCCGACGGCAATGACCCGTGCTATCTGAGCATCTCGCCGGACGGCAAGTATCTGCTGACCGCGAACTATTCGGTCGCGCCCGACCCCGGCGGCAGCTTCGCGGTGTTTCCGCTGCAGGCGAACGGCCAGGTGGGCGCCTCGGTGCAGACCGTGCATCACGAGGGCGGCGGGCCGGTGAAAGGGCGGCAGGAAAACTCGCACGTGCATTCGACTGTGTTCTCGCCTGACGGCCACTATCTGTTCGCGCAGGATCTCGGCGCCGACAAGCTGTACTCGTACCGTTACGCGCCGCAGAGCAGCGCCGGCGCGGGCCCGTTCGTCGTGACGGACTGGGGCTACGCGCAGCAGAAAGCCGGCACGGGTCCACGCCATCTGATCTTCAGCGCCAACGGCAGGCACGCCTATCTGACGAGCGAACTCGCGGCGACCGTCAGCATGTTCGACTACCAGGACGGCAGACTGAAGCTCGTGCAGACGTTGCCATTGAGCGAGCCCGGCTTCAAGGGGCAGGTGGCCGCGGCGGCGATCCACATGTCGCCGGACGGACGCTTCGTGTATGCGTCCAATCGCGGCGACGCGAACGAGATCGTTATTTTCTCGGTCGATCCCGCCAATGGGCATCTGAAGCAGATCGGCCGGCAATCGAGCCTCGGCAAATCGCCGCGCGAGTTCACCATCGATCCGACCGGCAACTGGCTGATCGTCGGCAATCAATTGAGCGACACGGTCTACGTGTTCAAGCGCGATCAGCAGACGGGGCTGCTCGATCCGAATCCGAAGCAGCATTTCGAGCTCGGCTCGCCGGTCGATTTCAAGCTGGTGTCGCCGTCATGACGCACGGCGCGCGCGGGTAAAGAAAAACGGACAGCTCACATCGTGAGGCTGTCCGCTTTTTTCGCCCGTGTCGTTGCCGACCCGGCCTGGCGATTCACCGGCCGCTCATTCCACCGGCCCCGGCGCCAGCACTTCGCGGCTGCCGTTGATGCTCATCGCCGACACGAGCCCGGCCGTCTCCATCTGTTCGACGAGCCGCGCCGCGCGGTTATAGCCGATGCGCAATTGCCGCTGCACCGACGAGATCGACGCGCGCCGCGTGCGCACGACGAACGCGACCGCTTCGTCGTACAGCGGATCGGCTTCCGCATCCGGCGCTTCGCCGAACAGGTCCTGGGCCGCGCCGCCATCCGTGGCCGGGCCGTCGAGAATGCCTTCCTCGTACTGCGGTTCGCCGAACTGCTTCAGATACTCGACGATCGCATGCACCTCCTCGTCGGCGACGAACGCGCCGTGCACGCGCTGCGGGTAGCCCGTGCCCGGCGGCAGGAACAGCATGTCACCCTGGCCGAGCAGCGACTCGGCGCCCATCTGGTCGAGAATCGTGCGCGAGTCGATCTTCGACGACACCTGGAACGCGACGCGGGTCGGAATGTTCGCCTTGATGAGACCGGTAATCACGTCGACGGACGGCCGCTGCGTCGCGAGGATCAGGTGGATGCCGGCCGCGCGCGCCTTCTGCGCGAGCCGCGCGATCAGTTCCTCGATCTTCTTGCCGGCGACCATCATCAGGTCGGCGAGCTCGTCGATGACGACGACGATCAGCGGCAGCGGCGCGAGCGGCTCGGGTGCATCGGGTGTGAGCGAGAACGGGTTGCCGAGCTTCTTGCCCTTCGCCTCGGTGTCGCGGATCTTCTGGTTGAAGCCCGCGAGATTGCGCACGCCGACCGCCGACATCAGCCGGTAGCGCTTCTCCATTTCGCCGACGCACCAGTTCAGCGCATTGGCCGCGAGCTTCATGTCGGTGACGACCGGCGCGAGCAGATGCGGAATCCCTTCGTAGACCGAAAGCTCGAGCATCTTCGGGTCGATCATGATCAGACGTACTTCCTCGGGCGTCGCCTTGAACAGCAGCGAGCAGATCATCGCGTTGATCGCGACTGACTTGCCCGAACCGGTTGTGCCGGCCACCAGCATGTGCGGCGCCTTCGCGAGATCGGCGACGACCGGATGGCCGGTGATGTCCTTGCCCATCGCGAGCGTCAATTGCGAGTGCGAGTTCTGGTAGACGCTCGCTTCGAGGATTTCGGAGAGCCGGATCGTCTGCCGCTTCGCGTTCGGCAGTTCGAGGCCCATGCAGGTCTTGCCCGGAATCGTTTCGACCACGCGGATCGACGTGAGACCGAGACCGCGCGACAGGTCCTTCATCAGACCGACGATCTGGCTGCCGCGCACGCCGAGCGCCGGTTCGACTTCGAAGCGCGTGATGACCGGACCCGCCGATGCGCCGACTACCGTCACCGGCACCTTGAATTCCTGCAGGCGCTGCTCGATCAGCTGGCCGGTTTCGCGGAGCTTTTCGTCCGAGATCGGTTCGACGTCGGCGTCGGCGGGGGCGAGCAGATCGAGCGTCGGCAGTTCGACCATCGATGCGGCCGGCGCATGGAACTCGAAGCCGTTGACCGGCGCGTGGCCGCGCAGCGGCGCGCGAGCGGCGGCAGGCTCGGTGGCGGGTTGGGTCAGCGGCTGCGGTGCGGGCGCGGAAGGAGGCGACGGAGTGAGTGACGGTTCGGCTGCCGGTGTGTTCGTGACCGACGTCGCGTTTGGGTCGAGCGAAGGCTCGATGCTGGTCGCCGGCGCGGCAACGCCAGGGAAACGGACCACGTTCGAGACGACGGCTGGGGCGGTTGCCGGTGTAGCCAGGTTCGCCGCGCTCGTTGAAGTCGACGACAGCGAGGCGTTCGTGGGGCCGGTCGCGGGCTCTGTCGCAGCGGGCAGGGCAGGGGCGAGCGACGTCGCATGCGTCGGCGGCGGTGCTGGCTCACCTGGCCGCGCGCCTTCGCTCGCGGCCGGGCCGAGCTTGCTCTCCCAAGGCACGAGCGTTTTGTCGATGACAATTTCGGCGACAGGGGCCGGCTCTTGCTTCGGTGTCGCGGTGTCGGCGGTCGCAGGTTCGACGGTTCGCGCGGATTCTTCCCCCTGCGATGGCGGGACGCTGGTGTTTGTCGTCGTCCGGTCTTCGATCGCCGGTACGTCTTCGTGCGTAGCGTCGTTCTGCAAGCTGGCTGCAAAGCGCTGGAACGGCGTCGCCGTCGCCGCCTCGTGTTGCGGCGCGCTTGCAGCAGGTTCCGCGGCGGCAGGTTCAGCCGCAGCGGATGCCGACGGCTCGACAACTGCGGGCGTGCCTGTGACAGCCTCCGCGCACACGGGATCGGCCGGCGTCTCTGCGACAGACACGGGCTCTGCAATCGCGGATTCGACAGCCGCAGCCGCCACGCCGGCCACCGGCTCGATCGCAGCCGTCGTCAGCGGCGCGGCCGCGAGCGGCGGATGAATGACCGGCGGTTCGGTCGGCCATTGCGCAACCGCTTCGTTGGCGCTCTCGACCGGCGTGTCGGATCCGAGCACCTCATGCTCAGCCGGCAACTCCACAGGTGACGCTTCTTGCTGCGACTGCGCCGGCGACACCGTCTCGCCGTTTTCGACAGGCAGCACGTCCGGCAGCGCCGGCGGCACGTCGAACGTTGTCAACATTCGTTCCACGTCGCCAATCTTTGCGCCATCGCCGCCACGACTGCGCGCGAGGCTCACGCCGGCCATGTCGGTCCAGCGCGCGGTGTTTTCCGCGATGCTGCGCAGCGTTTCCTCGACGCTCGCCGGCGGCGCGACCGTCGACGCGTTCGCCATCGTTCGCGCGAAGTCCGGTGTAGGGCGGCGCACGGCCGACGGCAATGTGACACCGTTGGCGCGCTGAGCCGCCGGGAACGGCTGACGCGGAGTCGCGCCGCGATTGAGCGGCGCGCTGCCGTCTGCTGGACGTGGCAGCGGCGACGGACGGCTGCCGCGGCCCGCGGCATTCATGGATCCCGCCGTCATGCCGATCCCGGCGCCCGACGTGGCGGACCGGCCCGCCATGGCCTGTGCCGCTCGCGCCGACACGCCGGACGCATTGGCGGCCGTCGCCGCCAATGCGGCGCTGGAGCCGAACGGCGCGGCCACGCGCTGTTCGCCGACCGAGCGCCGACCGGCCTGCGCAGCGCTATCATGAACCGACATGCCCGATGAAGCCGATGCACCCGGCGATCCCGCCGCGGCCGTCGCCGCGCGCGGCTCCGTCGTGCGCAGCCAACCCGCCGGCGCGACCGGCTCGGTCGGCACGAATGGTGCCGTGGACCTGTCCGGAGCTTTGTCCACCGGCGGCGCCTGCGTTGCCATCGACGCTGCCGGACGCAGCGGCGCGCTCGACCCCGTGCGCAACACCGGCTCGATCTGCCTGGCCGGCCCACGCGCCGCGCCAGCGGCCGCATCGGCGCGCCAGTTTGCGCCGGCGCCACGGGCGGCAGCCTCCTTGCTACCCGCGACGCCAGCCGCGGCACCGCCCGCAGCGGCGGCGCCCACGCCGCGCCCGCTCGCGGGCGGACGCCACACCGTCGGCCGCGCGTAGCGACCCTTGCTGTTGCGCGGCGCCATCGTGTTGGTAGCGGGCGAAACGTGCGACGGCGCGCCGTCGTCGACGGTGCGGTGGCGGCGCGCATCCTCGTCTCGCTTCGCGAGTCCGCGCGACAACCCGAGGCCGAACGCGCCGTCGGCCCAGGCGGCGACCTCGCTCCAGCGGAAGTCGATGAGCCAGGGCAGGCTGATCAGGAGCAGCGCGAGCGCCGCGAGCGGCGTGCCGATATGGCCGAGCAGATGCCCAAGCCCGGCGGCCAGCGCATGACCGAAACCATTGACGCCGGCAATGCCGATCAGCGAGCCCTCGAGCGTGCAACTCGCGATCAGCACGCAGACGAAGCCGAGCCACAGCCGGATCGTGCCGGGGCCGCGCAGACCCGCGCCGCCCGGCAGCATCGACTTCACGAGGCGCCACAAAAGAGGAATGAACCAGACGGCCGACCCGCCGAACCAGCCGAAAACTACCGTGTGCATACCAGACATCTACGAATGACGGAGCGCGCGAGAAGCGCAATCCGTCGAGTTTAAACGGCGCAGCGCGCGGCTTCGAAGGCCGGCGCGAGTCCCGAACGCGGCGCAAACTCGCATCACTTGTCGCTGCGATCGAACATCAGCGTGTCGCCGCTGTCGAGCATCAGCTGCATCTGCTGTGGCGCGCGCATCTGCACGCCGGTGCGAGCGATGCGTTCGAGCGCTTCGAGGAACGGCTTTTCGATGTCGCCGCCCGCCGACACGCACGCCTTGCGCGTGCCGGCGAGGGTGCCGAAGCTGAGCTTGCCGTCCTTCAGCATGTACGAACCCATGAAGCGGTTGCAGCCGGAAAAGCCGCTCGCGTGCCGCTGGCCGCCTTCGGTCGACAACGTGAGCGTAAGCGGCTCCTGATCCTTCGACGGCACCGCGCGCGCCGTGCCGTCGGCGTTCTTCCACGAGCTCAGCACCCAGCTGCTGTCGTCGAGCAGTTGCACGGCGGCGGGATTGAATGGATCGGGCGGCGGCGCCGACGAATCCGGATGCTTCGGGATCGCGCAGGCACCGAGCAGCGCGGCGATGCTCAACGCGGCGACGGCCGTGCGCAGGCACGGAGTGATGCGCGCAAGACGTCGCGGGCGGGAGCGGATGAGCATGGCGTCGTTCCTGTTCAAACTGGCGAAGGCGTAAGGGTAACGTACTAAGCTTGTCGTGCGCGAGCGATGCGCGCGGTGGCGCGGTCGCGGCTGCGAACGTCGACGCGGCGGCACGCTTGCGCCCGGCCGCCACGGCCTCGCGAGCGGACTCAGAGCGCACCCTGAGCGCACCCTGAGCGCCGCGCGGCAAGGGGGCCGCATGTTAACATCGCGGTCTATCCAATCCCACCCTCATCCCGACTTTTTATCTGGAGTTCCCATGCAGATCGGCCAACGGATCGGCACCCCCCTTTCTGAATCCGCGACGCGCGTGATGCTGCTCGGCGCCGGCGAGCTCGGCAAGGAAGTGATCATCGCGCTGCAACGGCTGGGCGTCGAAGTGATCGCCGTCGACCGTTACCCGAACGCGCCGGGCCATCAGGTCGCGCATCGCGCGCACGTGATCGACATGACCGACCGCGCCGCGCTGCGCGCGCTGGTCGAGCAGGAGCGCCCGCATCTGATCGTCCCCGAAATCGAGGCGATCGCCACCGACGAGCTCGCCGCGATCGAAACCGAGGCGCTCGCCGAAGTGATCCCGACCGCCCGCGCCACCCAGCTGACGATGAACCGCGAAGGCATCCGCCGCCTCGCCGCCGAGGAGCTCGGCCTCGCGACCTCGCCGTACGCATTCGCCGATTCGCTCGACGAACTGCGCGCGGGCATCGCGAAGGTTGGCTATCCGTGCGTCGTGAAGCCGGTGATGTCGTCGTCGGGCAAGGGGCAGTCCGTATTGCGCCGCGACGCCGACGTCGAACCCGCGTGGCAGTACGCGATGGCGGGCGGCCGCGTGAATTTCGGGCGCGTGATCGTCGAGGGTTTCATCGACTTCGAATATGAAATCACGCAGCTCACCGTGCGCGCGATCGACCCGGCGAGCGGCGCGGTCAGCACGTATTTCTGCGACCCGATCGGCCACGTGCAGGTCGCGGGCGACTATGTCGAATCGTGGCAGCCGCAGCCGATGAGCCCACTCGCGCTCGAGCGTTCGCGAGAGATCGCGCACAAGGTCACGGCGGCGCTCGGCGGCCGCGGCCTCTTTGGCGTGGAACTTTTCGTGCGCGGCGACGACGTATGGTTTTCGGAAGTCAGTCCGCGTCCGCACGACACAGGGCTCGTCACGTTGTGCTCGCAGCGCTTCTCGGAGTTCGAACTGCATGCGCGCGCGATCCTCGGCTTGCCGGTCGACACGTCGCTGCGTGCGCCGGGTGCGTCGGCGGTGATCTACGGTGGACGCGACGAGGCCGGCATCGCGTTCGAAGGCGTCGCGGCGGCACTCGCGGTGCCCAACTCGGACCTGCGCCTGTTCGGCAAGCCGGAGAGCTTCGTCAAACGCCGCATGGGCGTCGCGCTCGCGACCGGCGAGAACATCGACGAAGCGCGCTCGCGTGCGAAGCAGGCCGCGGCGGCGGTTCGGCCGGTGTCGGCGAAGTAACGAGCAGGGGCAGGCGGCGACGCGCGGCGTGGGCCGCGATCGTTGCTGGCTAATCGTTGCTGGTTTATCGCAGCAAAGAGATCGGAGTAGGGGACCGTATGGCGCTTGAATCGCGCAGCAATCCGTGGCGTGGCGCGCTTCGCCGGGTCGGCGCACTCGGCGTGGCGTTCGCGCTGTGTGCCGGCATCAGCGGCTGCGGGCTCGCGGCGGCGCCGTGCCGGGTCGCTTCGGCGGGACTGAAGATCGTGCCGGTCGTCGGGCACGTCGCCGCCGCGCCGACCGATGCGTGTGCCGAGGTGATCGATCCTTGAAACGTCGTCGAACTGTCCGTGAATTGCCCACGAGCTTCCTGTAACCCGCCTGTGACCCGTCTGTGACCGGCGTGGCGGCCGGTATGCCTTCCCTGCCTGACCCCCCCCCCCCCGCAACAATCGAGGTGTTCGATGAAGACATGGCGTGTTGCATTTCTCACGGCAGCATCGATGGTGGCCTCGCTGGCGGCATCTTCCGGCGGCGCCTCGGCCGCGCCGTTGCAGTTCAAGCACATCGAAGGCAAGAACCACCAGACGCGCAAATACACGTGCGCGACCGGCAAGATCCTGCAGGTTACCTACTGGAACGCGCAGAACGGCCAAAGCTTCGCCGTGCTGCCGGTGAAAGGCACCTCGATGCTGTTCGTCAACACGGTCTCGGCGTCCGGCGTGAAGTACCAGGCCGGCAGCTATACGTGGTGGACCAAGGGACCGCGCGCCAATCTTTATGACCTGACGAGCGGCGAGAACGCGCCGCCGATTCTCTCCGACTGCGTAACGGTGATTCGCTGATTCATTGATCGGCGCACACCTGCACGTCATGCGACGTGCTTCATCCTCTGCCGCCGCCTGCTTCCTCTCGCGCCCGGCTTCCTGCCGCTCGCGCGCATCGTTTCCATTCGAGTAGTAAGCTGTCCAGCATGGTGTTCGCCATGCCGTTTGCCATGCCGCGCGCGCGATGCGGTGTTTCGCGCGCAGCCGTCGTTGTCGTCTTCGATTGTCCGTCCCTCGAGTCATCAAGCGAGACCCTCAATGAAAGCATCGGACCTGTTCGTCAAATCGCTGGAAGCCGAAGGTGTCGAGTATGTGTTCGGCATTCCCGGTGAAGAAAATCTCGATCTGCTCGAGTCGCTGCGCCGCTCGAAAATCCGTCTGATCCTCACGCGCCACGAGCAGGCGGCCGGCTTCATGGCTGCCACCTACGGGCGGCTCACCGGCCGCACGGGAGTATGTCTGGCGACGCTCGGCCCCGGCGCGACCAACTTCGTGACTGCGGCCGCCTACGCGCAACTGGGCGGCATGCCGATGCTGATGGTCACCGGCCAGAAGCCGATCAAGTCGAGCAAGCAGGGGCACTTCCAGATCGTCGACGTGGTGCGGATGATGGAGCCGCTCACCAAGTACACGCGGCAGATCGTGTCGATCGGCAATATTCCGGCGGCGGTGCGCGAGGCGGTGCGCCGCGCCGAGGAGGAGCGCCCGGGCGCCGCGCACCTCGAATTGCCCGAGGACGTCGCGCACGAGGAGGGCGACGGCAAGCCGATTCCGAAGAGCTACAGCCGCCGTCCGGTCGCCGAGGAGAAGGCGGTCGCGCGCGCGGTCGAGGCGATCACCGCCGCGAAGCATCCGCTCCTGATGATCGGCGCGGGCGGCAACCGCAAGACCACGACGAAGATGCTGCGCGAGTTCGTCGATCAGATCGGCATTCCGTTCTTCACGACGCAGATGGGCAAGGGCGTGATCGACGAATCGCATCCGATGTGGCTCGGCAACGCGACGCTCTCCGACGGTGACTTCGTGCATCGCGCGATCGAGCACGCGGATTGCATCATCAACGTCGGTCACGACGTGATCGAAAAGCCGCCGTTTTTCATGCGCAGCGGCGAGGCGGGCGAGAAGACCGTGATCCACGTGAACTTCCTCGGCGCCGAAGTCGATCCGGTGTATTTCCCGCAGATCGAAGTGGTCGGCGACATCGCGAATGCGGTGTGGCAGCTGAAGGAGAGCCTGAAGACGCGTCAGGAGCATTGGGACTTCACGCGCTTCAAGGAGATCAAGGAGCACTTCGAGGCGCATCTGGTGAAGGGCCAGCACGACGACCGCTTCCCGATGTACCCGGTGCGGATCGTCAACGACGTGTACGAGACCACGCCGGTCGACGGCATCGTGTGTCTGGATAACGGCATGTACAAGATCTGGTTCGCGCGCTACTACCGCGCGCACGAGCCGAATTCGCTGTTGCTCGACAACGCGCTGGCGTCGATGGGTGCGGGGCTGCCGTCGGCGATCGCGAGCAAGATCGTGCATCCGGAGCGCAAAGTGATCGCCGTGTGCGGCGATGGCGGCTTCATGATGAACTCGCAGGAGCTCGAAACGGCGGTGCGGCTGAAGCTCGACCTGGTGATCCTGATCCTGCGCGACGACGCGTTCGGCATGATCCGCTGGAAGCAGGAGAACATGAACTTCCCGGACTACGGCATGACGCTTGCGAACCCGGATTTCGTCGCCTACGCGCAGAGCTATGGTGCTCAGGGGCATCGGGTCGAGGCCGCCGAACAGTTCGCGCCGCTGTTGCGCGAGTGCTTCGTGACGCCCGGCGTGCACGTGATCGACGTGCCGATCGACTATTCGGACAACGAGCGCGTGCTCAATCGCGAGATCAAGCGGCTGTCCGCGCGGCTTTGAGCCTCTGTGCATCGAGCTTTGATTCGATTCAAGGAGAACGCGACATGTTGCAGAAAACCTATCCGTACTACCTCGCGAATGAGCCGGTGGCCGCCAACACCGATCTCGAAGTCACCGACAAATTCAGTGGCGAAGTCGCCACCCGCGTCGCGATGGCCGACGCGGCCGCGATCGACAAGGCGATCGGCCTCGCGGTCGATGCGATGCCGGCGCTGCGCGCCTACCCGCCGTTCAAGCGCCAGGCGGTACTCGAACACTGCGTGAAGCGCTTTCGCGAGCGCTACGACGAGCTCGCGCTCGCGCTGTGCATCGAGGCGGGCAAGCCGATCAACGATTCGAAGGGCGAGGTCACGCGCCTGATCGATACGTTCAAAGTCGCCGCCGAGGAGAGCGTGCGAATCGACGGCGAGATCATCAATCTGCAGATTTCGCCGCGCGCGAACGGTTACCACGCGTACGTGAAGCGCGTGCCGATCGGGCCGTGCTCGTTCATCTCGCCGTTCAATTTTCCGTTGAACCTCACTGCGCACAAGGTCGCGCCGGCGATCGCGGCGGGCGTGCCGTTCGTGCTGAAGCCGGCGAGCCGCACGCCGGTCGGTGCGCTGATCATGGGCGAAATTCTTGCGGAAACCGATCTGCCGAAGGGCGCGTTTTCGATTTTGCCCGCGCACCGCGACGGCGCCGACCTGTTTACGACCGACGAGCGCTTCAAGCTGCTGTCGTTCACCGGGTCGCCGGCGGTCGGCTGGGAGCTGAAACGCAAAGCCGGCAAGAAGAAGGTGATTCTGGAACTGGGCGGCAACGCGGCGGCGATCGTCGACGGCGATCAGGGCGGCAAGCTCGATTACGTGGTCGAGCGGCTCGCGTTCGGCGCGTTCTATCAGTCGGGGCAGAGCTGCATCGGCGTGCAGCGGATTCTTGCGCACGCGAGCGTCTACGATGCGCTGCGCGAGAAGCTGATCGCGAAGACGAAGTCGCTGGTGATGGGCGATCCGAAGAACGAGAAGACCTTCGTCGGGCCGATGATCTCCGAATCGGAGGCGAAGCGGCTCGCCGGCTGGATGGACGGGGCGGTGCAGGCGGGCGCGCAGATCGTCGCGGGGGGCAAGGTCGACGGCGCGATGTTCGAGGCGACGCTGCTCGAAGGCGTGAAGCGCGACACCGATCTGTATCGCAAGGAGGCGTTCGGGCCGGTCGCGATCCTCGAGCGCTTCAACGATTTCGAGGCAGCGCTCGCGCAGGTCAACGACAGCGACTTCGGCCTGCAGGCCGGCGTGTTCACCGATTCGCTCGCGCATGCGCATCGCGCCTGGGATGCGCTCGAAGTGGGCGGCGTCGTGATCAACGACGTGCCGTCGTTCCGCGTCGACAACATGCCGTATGGCGGCGTCAAGGATTCGGGGCTGGGGCGCGAGGGCGTGCGCTACGCGATCGAGGATATGACCGAGCTGCGGCTGATGGTGATGCGCGAGACGTGGTGAGCAGTCGCTCTGACGCGGGCAGGGCGCCCGCGGGACGGCTGACGAACGCCGCGCGCCGCCAGCCCAGGCGCCGGGCTGTCATGCCACTGTCGTCTGTGCGCACTACGCTGCGACCGAAGCAACGGCCGCGAGCGGCCGGCCAGCCGGCCGTCGCGAGCGTTTTTGCTGAAGTGCTACAATGCTGGGCTTTCGGCGGGTGTTTCCGCCAACCGGAGCCGGCCGCATTAACCGAACTCAGACGGGTCTCGCGCGGAACGACGTGGCTCCGCCTTCATCCTGATGCCCTCCGCGGCCCCGACCGCTGCCGCGCGCATCCGCGCCACGCGCCTTTTTAGCGAAAGCCACCATGTCCGACACAGCCGTCACGCCCAGCACCGAGACTTTTGATCAATTCGGCCTCGCGCCCGACATCCTGAAGGCCATCAAGGAATCGGGCTACACGTCGCCCACGCCGATCCAGGCGAAGGCGATCCCGGTCGTGCTGGCGGGCCGTGACGTGATGGGCGCCGCGCAGACTGGTACCGGCAAGACCGCGAGCTTCTCGCTGCCGATCATCCAGCGTCTGCTGCCGCAAGCCAATACGAGCGCGTCGCCGGCTCGCCATCCGGTGCGCGCGCTGATCCTCACGCCGACCCGCGAACTCGCCGACCAGGTGGCCGCGAACGTGCAGGCCTACGCGAAGCACACGGCGCTGCGCAGCGCGGTCGTGTTCGGCGGCGTCGATATGAATCCGCAGTCCGACCAACTGCGCCGCGGCGTCGAAATCCTGATCGCGACGCCGGGCCGTCTGCTCGATCACGTGCAGCAGAAAACCGCCAACCTGGGCCAGGTGCAGATGCTCGTGCTCGACGAAGCCGACCGCATGCTCGACATGGGCTTCCTGCCCGACCTGCAGCGCATCCTGAACCTGCTGCCGAAAGAGCGCCAAACGCTGCTCTTCTCCGCGACGTTCTCGGGCGAAATCAAGAAGCTCGCCGCGACCTATCTGCGCAACCCGCAGACCATCGAAGTCGCGCGCAGCAACTCGACCGCGACCAATGTCACGCAGGTTGTGTACGAAGTGGCCGAGGGCGACAAGACCGGCGCGGTCGTGCAACTGATCCGCGAGCGCGGGCTGAAGCAGGTGATCGTGTTCTGCAACAGCAAGATCGGCGCAAGCCGGCTCGCGCGCAGCCTCGAACGCGACGGCGTGGTCGCGACCGCGATTCACGGCGACCGCTCGCAAAGCGAGCGCATGCAGGCGCTCGACGCGTTCAAGCGCGGCGAGGTCGAGGCGCTGGTCGCGACCGATGTCGCCGCGCGCGGTCTCGATATCGCCGAACTGCCGGCGGTGATCAACTTCGACCTGCCGTTCAACGCCGAAGACTATGTGCACCGGATCGGCCGGACGGGCCGCGCGGGCGCATCGGGCGACGCGCTGTCGCTGTGCAGCCCGAACGAGCGCAAGCAACTGGCCGACATCGAGAAGCTGATCAAGCGTCCGCTCGACTTGCAGCGCCTGACCGTCGAGGCGCCGGTGCGCCATCATCACGATGATCGTTCGCTGCGCCGTGAGCGCAGTGAATCGCGCGACGAGCGCAGCCGCCGTCGCACGGGCGGGGCATCGGGTTCGTATGACCGTCCGCATCATCATCGCGCGCAACCGATCGACGATTTCTTCCTGAAGCCGTACGAGCCGTCGCCGGCATCGGTGCACAAGGTCGAGGAGACGGCCGCGCCGCAGAAGGCAGCGCCGAAGCGGCAACTGGCCGCGTTGCTCGGTGGCTTCGGAATGCCGAGGAAGACGCCTTCGTCGTCGTAAGACGGGCTGTCGGGTTCGGAGCTCGGGGTGCAACGCCCCGAGCGTAAAGCGGTGGAGCCGCACGTTCCGATGTTTCGGAAAGCGCAGCAGACTCCACGCATGCGCATCATCTGGATGGGCGAATGTTCATCCGTTTTGCCCAGGCCGCGGTCGCGGCGCTGTAGAACTGCTCGAGCGTCGCGGGCGGCTCGCTTCCCAGTTCGAGTCCCAGATGCCGTGCCGCCGCGCCTAATGCTTCGAGCGGCTTGTCGCTATCGAGCGCGGTCGCGCCGGTCTGTTTGCTCAGCTTCTCGCCGTGCTCGTTCGTGACGACCGGCACATGCAGATATTCGGGCGTCGCCACGCCTAGACAACGTTGCAGATAAATCTGCCGCGCCGTCGAATCCATCAGATCCGCGCCGCGCACGATGTGCGTAATGCCCGCGTCCGCATCGTCCACCACGACCGCCAGCTGATACGCCCATTGATCGTCCGCGCGGCGCAGCACGAAATCGCCGACCTCGGTCGCGAGGTTTTGCGTCTGCGGACCCTGCCAGCGGTCGTCGAACGTGATCACGGCCGAGTCGCCGTCGGGCACACGCAGGCGCCACGCGCGCGCCCGCTTGCCGTGCAGACCGGTGCGGCAGGTGCCGGGGTAGGCGAGCGTGGTGTTGCGCGCGTGCGCGTGCAATAGCGAATCGGCGATTTCCTTGCGCGTGCAGCCGCACGGATAGACGAGACCGATCGATTTCAACCGCTCCAGCGCCTGCTGATAGTGCGCGATGCGCTGGCTTTGCCAGAGCGGCGTTTCGTCGGCGCGCATGCCGAAGCGCTCGAGGGTCGCGAGGATGTCCTCGGCGGCACCGGGCACCGTGCGCGGTCCGTCGATATCTTCGACGCGCACGAGCCACGCGCCGCGCTGCGCGCGCGCGTCGAGCCAGCTCGCGAGCGCGCTGACCAGCGAACCAAAATGCAGCGGGCCGGTGGGCGACGGTGCGAAGCGTCCGCGATAGGTCATGGTGTGGGGACGTCAGGCGAGACGCCCACGCCGCGATGCACCCCTGCTGCCATTACGCGGCGCACACGGCCTTGCTGTCCGGATGGCATGCCGGACAGGTCTTGCCCGCGACGTACATCGGCGATTGCTGTTGCTCGGGCGTGACCACCGCGCGGCAGCCGAAGCATTGCGCGGTCGCGGTCGGTTCGAGTTGCGGATTCAGCGCGGTGCGATAGTCGAACACGAAGCAGTCGCCGTGATAATGCGCGCCGCCCACTTCCTCGAAGTATTTGAGGATGCCGCCTTCGAGCTGGTACACGTTCTCGATGCCGACGTCTTTCATATGGATCGCGGCCTTCTCGCAGCGGATGCCGCCCGTGCAGAACGACACCACCGTCTTGCCTTCGAGATCGGCGCGGTTGTTCTCGATCACCTCGGGGAATTCGCTGAACTTCGTGATGCGATAGTCGAGCGCATTGTCGAACGTGCCGACGTCGACTTCGAACGCGTTGCGCGTGTCGAGCATCACGACCGGACGGCCTTCGTCGTCGTGACCGCGGTCGAGCCAGGTCTTCAGCGTGGGTGCGTCGACGAACGGTGCGCGGCCGAGCTCGGGGCGGATCGCCGGCTTTTTCATCGTGATGATTTCGCGCTTGAGCTTGACCAGCATGCGCGTGAACGGCTGCTTGTCCGACAGGCTTTCCTTGAACTGCAGATTCGCGAACTTGCCTTCGAACAGCGCGTCGTGGCGGATGTAGTCGATGAACGCGTCGGTGTTCTCGCGCGTGCCGGCGATGAACAGGTTGATGCCTTCCGGCGCGAGCAGGATAGTGCCGCGCAGGCCGAGCGCATTGCAGCGTTCGGTGACGAATGGGCGCCAGGCGGCGGTGTCTTCGATGGTTGCGAATTGATACGCGGCGAGATTGACGATACTCATGTGTGTTTGCGGTAAAGATGGCCGGCGTGGCAAAGGGCGGCGGGCCGTGCCGCCGCTGTTGCGCCCCCGATAAGACCCGGAGTTTGGCGCGCGGTTTCGCGCGCGTTTGCCGCGCATTTGCCAGTTCAATGGCCAGGCCGAAACAGGCGAAACCTCTATTATCCCTCAACCGGGGATTCTCCCCGGCCTGGCCGAGTGGCTAACGGGTTGCGCTAGCGCAAACGACCCTCTCGCCGACCTCGTCCTGGCCGGATGGCCAACGCGCCGTTTAGAACTGAAATCTGCGGAAGGGTGGGGTTACAATGTCGCCCATGTCAGATCCCCGCTTCGTCCATCTCCGCGTTCACTCCGAATTCTCGATCGCCGACGGCATCGTGCGTCTCGACGACATCGTCGCGGCGGCGGCCAAAGACGGTCAGGGCGCGCTTGCGCTCACCGACCTCGGCAACGCGTTCGGCCTCGTCCGTTTCTACAAGGAAGCGCGTGGCAAAGGAGTCAAACCCATTGCCGGCTGCGACGTCTGGATCACCAATCCGGACGACCGCGACAAGCCTTCCCGTCTGCTGCTGCTGGTCAAGGACCGCCGCGGTTACCTCAACCTTTGCGAATTGCTCAGCAAGGCCTCGCTGACGAACCAGTATCGCGGCCGCGCGGAAATCGAAGCCGGCTGGCTCGAAACCGGTTTGGGCGAAGGGCTGCTCGCGCTGTCGGGCGCGCAGCAGGGCGACATCGGTCTTGCGTTGGCGGCGGGCAATGAAGAGGCGGCAAAGCGCAATGCACGGCATTGGGCGAAGGTGTTTCCGGGCGGCTTTTATATCGAGCTGCAGCGCTACGGTCAGCCTGGCGGCGAGCAGTACGTGCAGCAGGCGGTCGCGCTCGCGGCATCGCTGAAACTGCCGGTCGTCGCGACGCACCCGATGCAGTTCATGACGCCGGACGACTTCACCGCGCACGAAGCGCGCGTGTGTATTTCCGAAGGCGATATTCTCGCGAATCCGCGTCGCCAGAAGCGCTTCACGTCCGAGCAGTATTTCCGCACGCAACAGGAAATGGCCACGCTGTTCGCGGACATTCCTTCGGCGCTCGCGAACACGGTGCAGATCGCCAAGCGCTGCAATCTGAAGCTCGAACTCGGCAAGCCGAAGCTGCCGCTCTTTCCGACGCCCGACGGCATGTCGCTCGACGACTACCTGGTGCAGCTGTCGAAGGAGGGCCTCGAAAAGCGGCTCGAACAGCTGTATCCGGACGAGGCCGAGCGCGAAGCGCAACGCCCGACCTACTACCAGCGCCTCGAATTCGAGTGCGGCACGATCATCAAGATGGGCTTTCCGGGCTACTTCCTGATCGTTGCAGACTTCATCAACTGGGCAAAGAACAACGGCGTGCCGGTCGGTCCTGGCCGCGGTTCGGGCGCGGGTTCGCTGGTCGCCTATGCGCTCGGTGTGACCGATCTCGATCCGCTGCGCTACAACCTGCTGTTCGAACGTTTCCTGAATCCGGAGCGGGTGTCGATGCCCGACTTCGATATCGACTTCTGCCAGCACGGCCGCGATCGTGTGATCCAGTACGTGAAGGAAAAGTACGGCGCGAACGCGGTGTCGCAGATCGCGACGTTCGGCACGATGGCGGCAAAGGCGGCCGTGCGCGACATCGGCCGCGTGCTCGATCTCGGCTACATGTTCACGGACGGCGTCGCGAAGCTGATCCCGTTCAAGCCGGGCAAGCACGTGACCATCGCCGACGCGATGAAGGAAGAGCCGCTATTGCAGGAGCGCTTCGACAACGAAGACGAAGTGCACCAGCTGCTCGAACTCGCGCAGCGCGTAGAGGGCTTGACGCGTAACGTCGGTATGCACGCGGGCGGCGTGCTGATCGCGCCCGGCAAGCTGACCGATTTCTGCCCGCTCTATACGCAGGGCGACGACAGCGGCGTCGTCAGCCAGTACGACAAGGACGACGTCGAGGCGGTCGGCCTCGTGAAGTTCGACTTTCTGGGCCTGACCACGCTGACCATTCTGGATTGGGCCGAGCGCTACATCCGCCGCCTCGATCCGTCGAAGCAGGACTGGTCGCTCGGCCAGGTGCCGCTCGACGACCCCGCGTCGTTCTCGATCCTGAAGAAAGCGAACACGGTCGCCGTGTTCCAGCTGGAAAGCCGCGGCATGCAGGGCATGCTGAAGGACGCGCAGCCCGATCGCTTCGAGGACATCATCGCGCTCGTCGCGTTGTACCGCCCGGGTCCGATGGACCTAATCCCGAGCTTCTGCGCACGTAAGCACGGCCGCGAGGTGGTGGAATATCCGGACCCGCGCGTCGAACCTGTTCTGAAAGAGACCTACGGCATCATGGTCTACCAGGAGCAGGTGATGCAGATGGCGCAGATCATCGGCGGTTACTCGCTGGGCGGCGCCGACCTGCTGCGTCGCGCGATGGGTAAGAAAAAGCCCGAGGAGATGGCCCAGCACCGCGAGATTTTCGCGGAAGGCGCGGCCAGGAACGGCCTCACACGCGAGAAGTCCGACGAAATCTTCGACCTGATGGAGAAGTTCGCGGGCTACGGCTTCAACAAGTCGCACGCGGCTGCGTATGCGCTGCTCGCCTACTACACCGCGTGGCTGAAGGCGCACCATCCGGCCGAATTCATGGCGGCCAACATGTCGCTCGCGATGGACGACACGGACAAGGTCAAGATCCTGTTCGAAGACTGCCTCGCGAACAAGATGGCCGTGCTGCCGCCGGACGTGAACCTGTCGGCGTATCGCTTCGAGCCGGTCGCCGAGGCCGACGGCAAGCGCTCGCGCACGATCCGTTATGGTCTCGGCGCAATCAAGGGCAGCGGCCAGAACGCGATCGAAGAAATCCTGCGCGCGCGCGAGGACGGCCGCTTCATCGACATCTTCGATTTCTGCAATCGCGTCGATCGGCGCATCGTCAATCGACGCACGATCGAAGCACTGATTCGCGCCGGCGCGTTCGACACGCTGCATGCGAACCGCGCGCAGCTGATCGCATCGGTGTCGCTCGCGATGGAAGCGGCCGAGCAGGCGGCGGCCAATGCGCTGCAGGCGGGTCTGTTCGACATGGGCGACGCGCCGTCGCAAGGCCACGAACTCGTCGACGAACCCGAATGGCCGGAAAAGCGCAAGCTGCAGGAAGAAAAGGCCGCGCTCGGTTTCTACCTGTCGGGCCATCTGTTCGATGCATACAAGGACGAAGTGCGCCGGTTCGTGCGCCAGAAGATCGGCGAGCTGAAGGAAGGGCGCGACAAGCTGGTTGCGGGCGTGATCGTGTCGCTGCGCACGCAGATGACCCAGCGCGGCAAGATGCTGATCGCGCTGCTCGACGACGGCACCGGCCAGTGCGAAGTGACGGTCTTCAACGAGGTCTTCGAAGAACACAAGCAGCTGTTCAAGGAAGACGAGCTGCTGATCGTGCAGGGCCAGGCGCGTAACGACGCGTTCACGGGCGGCATCCGCTTCACCGTCGAAACGGTGATGGATCTCGGCCGCGCGCGCTGCCGCTACGCGGACTCGCTGAAGGTGCAGATGAACGGCAACGCTGACGCGCAGGCATTGCGCCGGGTGCTCGAAGCGCACACCGCCGGCAAGGACGAGCCGGCCGGGGCAGCCGCGTCGGCGGCCGCCACTCGTGGCAACGGCGGTGGCAACGGCGGCGGCAATGGCGGCGGCCGTGGCGGCTTCGGCGGCGATGGCGGTCGTCAGCGTCAGGCGGTGCAGATTCCGAATGGACTCGCGGTGCAGGTGGTTTATCGCAGCGAGCATGCGCAAGGCGAAATGCGTCTGGGCGACGCGTGGCGCGTGAAGCCGACCGACGAACTGCTCGCCGCGCTGCGCGGCGAGTTTGCGGGAAGCTCGATCGAGATCGTGTATTGAGCGAGGTAGGCGGTGTGGATCGGCCGGTGCCGCGTGTACCGGCTAATCAGAGCTCAGCTTATCGCCCGCCCGTTTTTTCCAGCCGCGCCAGCTTCAGAAACCGGTAGTACACCGTCTCCGCATTGAACAGCGCGATCATCAGCCCGGCGCGGCCATCCAGAAAACCGCGCCGCAGCAGATAAGTCCGTACGAACGCCCACAGGCCGCGCCCGATCGCAAGGCGAATGCTGCCTTTCTGCCCGGCCTCGTAACGCTGCCGCGCTCCGGCCGTTGAATACGCGTCGAGCTTGCGCAGCATGCCCTCGAAGTCCTCGTACGAGTAGTGCATCAGCTTGCCGGTCAGGCGTTGCGCGGGCGTATCGAACACGAGGCGCTCGTGCACGAGATCGTCGGAGAAACGCGCGGTGCCGCGTTTGAAAAGGCGCGGAATCCAGTCCGGATACCAGCCGCTGTGATGGACCCATTGGCCGCAGAAGCTCGACAGACGGTCCACCGCGTAGACGTCGGCGGCGGGCGCGGCGAGCGTCGCGCGAATCGATGCGGCAAGTTCCGGCGTGACGATTTCGTCGGCGTCGAGCGACAGGACCCAGTTGGTGGTCAGTGCATCGACCGCACGGTTCTTTTGCGGGCCGAAGCCCGGCCAGTCCGTTTGCTCGATGACACGCGCGCCGTGCGCGCGGGCGATGTCCGCGGTGCCGTCGGTGCTGCCGCCGTCGATCACGACGATCTGGTCGGCGAAGGCCACGGCCTGCAGGCATTCGGCGAGCCGCGCCGCCGCGTTCCGGGTGATGATGGCAACGCCAAGAGTGGTTTCTTGCATACCTGAGTTGCGTGGAGGACGAAGTGACGGAGCGGGGCCCCGCGACCCGGCAATCGAGCAGCGAGTATACACATCCCATCCGGCCCTGCACCACAGCGTGTATCGGCCAAGGTGTTGCGTGCATGCCGTCGCGCGTCGAGCGCCGGCCGTCATCTGCAACCGATTACAATGCTCTTTTTTGATATTCCACGCGGCCACCCAACCCTGCGCCGCGTGCTCGCCGTTCCGCATTTCCAGAGGATTCCTTGAGCGCGAAGCCAACGTTAAGCAAACCCATGGGTTCAGGCGATGCGTCGTCGCCGGCCGTCGTCCTGCGGCGCCTGTGGCCATTCATCAAGCCGCTGCTGTGGGTCGTGCTCGGCGCGATCGTCGCGATGGCAGTGAGCGCCGGCACCGACGCCGCCATTCCCGCGCTGCTCAAGCCACTGCTCGACAAGGGCTTCGGCTCGCACGCGGTCGACAAGACCAAGTGGCTCGTGCCGATCGCGGTGATCGGCCTCGCGCTGATTCGCGGCGTGTCGCAGTATGCGTCCGGCTATCTGCTCGCGTACGTGTCGAACAAGATCCTGCTCGAGCTGCGTCTGAAGATGTTCGACCGGATGATCCACACGAGCGTCGCGTTCTTCCAGCGCGAAACCGCGAGCACGGTGATCAACGCGATCGTCTTCGAGGTCAACCAGATTCTGAACGTGCTGCTGAGCGTGATGGTCACGCTCGTGCGCGACTCGCTGACGGTGATCTTTCTGCTCGGCTATCTGTTCTATCTGAACTGGCGCCTGACGTTGATCGTCGCGGTGCTGCTGCCGGGCATCGGCTGGCTGGTCGGCAAGATCAATCGCCGGCTGCGGCGCCTGAACCGCGAGCATCAGCTGCTCACCAACGAGCTGTCGTACATCGTCGAGGAGACGGTGGGCGGCTACAAGGTCGTCAAGGTGCATAACGGCGAGCAGTACGAGATGGACCGCTTCAACTCGATGAGCCGGCGCCTGCGCGGCTACGCGATGCGCATGACGGTATCCGGCGGCCTCGCGCAGCCGTTGACGCAGTTCCTCGCGTCGATCGCGCTCGCGGTCGTGATCACGATCGCGGTGGTGCAGTCGTCATCGGATCAGACGACGGTCGGCGGCTTCGTCGCGTTCGTCACGTCGATGCTGCTGATCATCTCGCCGCTCAAGCATCTGATGGACGTGAACCAGCCGTTGCAGCGTGGTATGACCGCGGCCGAGCTGATCTTCGGTCTGATCGACGAGCCGGCCGAGCCGAAGGGCGGCGGCAGGCCCCTTGCCCGCGCGCGCGGCGAGGTCGAGTTCCGCGACGTGTCGTTCAACTACGGCACCAGCTCCACGCACAACCGTCACACGCTCGACCAGGTGTCGTTCAAGGTCGCCCCGGGCGAGATGGTCGCGCTTGCGGGTCCGTCGGGCAGCGGCAAGACCACACTCGTGAACCTGCTGCCGCGCTTCTTCGATCCGACCGGCGGCGCGATTCTGGTCGACGGCGTCGCGCTGCCCGAGTACGACCTGCACGCGCTGCGCAGCCAGATCGCGATGGTGAGCCAGGACGTCGTGCTGTTCAACGACACGATCGCGCACAACGTCGCGTACGGTCAGGAGGTCGATGCGGAGAAGGTCAAGGCGGCGTTGCGTGCGGCGAACCTGTGGGACACCGTGCAGGCGATGCCGCAGGGCATCGAGACGCTCGTCGGCGACAACGGCATGATGCTGTCGGGCGGCCAGCGCCAGCGTCTCGCGATCGCGCGCGCGATCTACAAGGACGCGCCGATCCTGATTCTCGACGAAGCGACGTCGGCGCTCGATTCCGAATCCGAGCGCCACGTGCAGGCGGCGCTCGAAACGCTGATGAAGGGCCGCACGACGCTCGTGATCGCGCACCGGCTGTCGACCATCGAGCGCGCCGACCGCATCCTCGTGATGGAAGCGGGCCGGATCGTCGAGCGTGGCAGCCATCGCGAGCTGCTCGAGCACGACGGCCTGTACGCGCATCTGCATCGGATCCAGTTCCAGCAAAGCCCGGTTTGATCCGGCACATTGCGGCCCCAACCGCTCATTCGCCTATCCGGCCCATTATCTGGGCCGGTGTTGCGTTTAAGTCTCAATTTATTGCGCTTTTTCGGCGCTCATCGCATGCTGGCGGGCAATCACGGTCCGCCTGGCGGAAATCGACTGCCTATGTTTGACGACGATCCGAGCAAGCCGCTCGTCTCCATCGCGCTCGCGACGTACAACGGCCGCACTTATCTGCCCGAGCTGCTGGCTTCGCTCGAAGCGCAGAGCTGGCCGCATCTCGAAGTCGTGGTATCCGACGACGCATCCTGCGACGGCACCCGCGAACTGCTCGCGTCGTATAGGGGACGCGTGCCGGTGCGGCTCGTCGGCGATGGCACGCGGGCGGGCATCGTCGGCAATTTCGAGCGTGCGCTCGCCGGCTGCCGCGGCGACTACATTGCGCTTGCCGACCAGGACGACGTCTGGGCGCCCGAGAAAGTCGCCGATCTGATGCGGGAGGTGCGGCGCGCGGAAAGCGCGGGCGACGGCGCCGCCACGCCGGCGCTCGCGTTCTGCGACATCGAGCTCGTCGACTCGACGCTGTGCCGTCTGTCGCGCTCGCTGTTCGATATCACCGCGAAATCGCGCTGCGCGACGCGCTTGCGCGATTTTTTGCTGAGCAACCATGTGCCCGGCTGCGCGATGCTCGTCAACCGCGCGGCGCTCGATCGCGCACTGCCGTTCCCGCCCGGCATCGTGATGCACGACTGGTGGCTCGCGATGGTGGTTGCGTCGTTCGGCGAGATTCGCCACGTCGCGGCGCCGCATCTGAAGTATCGGCAGCATGACGGCAACGCGGTCGGCGCGAGCGCGACCAACGAGCGCGCGGTGCGTGACGAATGCGGCGCCGAGGCGGCACGGCGGCGCGGCGCGAGCCGGCGGCGGCAGATCGAAGCCATCGCGGATCAGGTGCGGGTGTTCACGCGCCGCTTCGGCGCCGAGCTGCCCGTCCATGCGCGTCACGACATGTACGCGTTTTCGCGTGGTGTCGCGAGTTGGCGCGGCGCGTTCGAGTTCGTGATGATCAGTCACACCGGCGAGACCTTCGTGCGCTCGGTGAAGATGCTGCGGCGCTTGCGCGCGAGTGTGCTGAGCTTCGGCGTCGAACTGCGAAGGCCGAGTCTCGCGCGACGCTTGCGGCAGCGGCGGGGCGCGTCGCGCCGAGTTTCGTGAGCCGCGTCGCGTCGAGTCGCCAAGCGCGGTCAGAACTCACCCACGTCTTCAGGCCTTTCTGCTCCGCACGACGCGCTTGAGCCAGATGCCCGGAGCATAGACCACCGGGCAACTCGCATACAGAAACATCCGAATCCGCAGCCCGAGCTTTACGCCGGCGCTGCGCGTCACGAGGCCGATGCGTTCGCCCAGGCTGCGCGCTTCGAACATCGCATGGATGAACTGCTCGCGCGCGAGCTTCGGCGCCATCGCCGCGCGCATGCGTTCGCCGACGCCGGCGATCTGGGCGTCGCGCTGCAGCTGCGCAAGTTCCGCGAGTCCGTAGCGATTGCTCTGCCGCATCCGCGCGATCAACTCGTCGACCGACTGGTAGCGACGCTTGCGCGAGAGTCCGCCGCGCCGGTAGCGCACCAGCGGCTCGCGCAGACTGATCGCGCCGCCCGACAGGATCGCGCGCAGCACCATGATCTGATCCTCCGCCGCGGCGCCCGGCAGCATCGGCCCGAAGCGCTCGATCAGGCGTCGCGACCACGTGTGCGCGGCGCCGATCAGCCACGGACGCTCGACGAGCCAGTCGTCGAAGCTGCGATAGCGGTCGAGCTCGGTCGGGCTCACGCGCTCGTGCACGTGACCCGTTTCGTCCATGTCGGCGAGATCGGTCGCGATCAGGTCGGGGCGGCGCCCATGCGCGAGCCAGCAGTCGACGACGCGCTCGCAGCGCTCGGGCGCCGACATGTCGTCGCCGGCAGCGACGAACAGCAACTCGCCCTGCGCCAACTGCGCGAGTTGCGACAGGTGCGCGCTGATGCCCTGGTTCACCATATTGCGCCGCGCGATCACGCGATGCGGCCCGCTGTAGCCGGCGAGCGCCGCTTCGATCGCGGCGTAGGTCGCGTCGCGGGACGCGTCGTCGGAGACGATGATTTCGAGCGGCTCGTAGGTTTGCGCGAGCGCGCTGCGCACGGCGTCGCCGATCTGCTCTGACTGGTTGTAGGCGATCACGAGCATCGAGACGAGGGGGCGGGCCGTGTCGGCGGTTGCAGGGGGTGCGAGGTGCGCCAGGCTATCGGTCATGGAGTCGGGGAGAAAGCGATTGGCCTAGATTCTAGCCGCTGACGGCCGCGCCGCGCGACGCGCACGGCAAACCCGAGCCCCCGCGAGCTGAACCCGGCGAAATCCATCCTTTACAATTGCCGCTGCCCCGAAACTGCGCACCCAAGGACTCGTCCGCGCGTGCGCCTCACCGAGACCGATCCTTGTCAGAGCCGACCCTCGACCCGAACCAGCGGCCCCTCACCGACATCGCGCTGACCGCCCAGGCGCTGAAGAACAGCGGCGGCGCCGAGCGCTACACGCGCGACGTGATCGCCGGCCTGCATCGGCTCGGTCTGCGCCCGACGCTGTTCGCGCGCGAGATCGATCAGGCGCTTCCCGAGGCCGCGTGGATCGATGCCCAGCCGCTCAACGTGCGCTGGGCGCCGCGCAAGCTGCGCAACCTCGCGTTCGACTGGCGTCTGAAGCAGCGTTTGAAGCGGCATCGTCCGGCGTGCGTGTTCTCGATCAATCACTCGACGCATGCCGACGTCGCATTGTGCGGCGGAACGCATCCGGGTTCGCTCGAAGCCGCGGGCCGCACCGCGCGCCGCAGCGACGAATGGCAAATCGAGCTCGAGCGGCGCGTCTACACGCGGGCGCGCGCGATCGTCGCGCATTCGCAATTGATGAGCCGCGAGTTGCAGCGTTTCTATCACGTGCCGGCAGCGCGCATCGACGTGCTCTATCCGCCCGTCGACACCGCCCGCTTCAAGCCGCTCGACGCCGCCGCGCGCGCGGCCGTACGCCGCCAGCTCGGCGTGCCCGACGATCGCGTGATGTTCGTGTTCTCGTCGACGAGTCACGAGCGCAAGGGCTATCCGTTGCTCGAAGCGTTTTTCTCGGGCACGACGCTGCCGGTCTGTCTCGTCGTCGCGGGCCGCCCGGTGCCCAAAACTGGCGACACAATTCGTTACGCGGGTTACAGCAAAGAGATCGAAAAGCTGTTCGCGGCCGCCGATTTCACGGTCGTCGCGTCGGCGTACGAGCCGTTCGGGCTCGTCGGTGTGGAGTCGGTGATGTGCGGCACGCCGCTCGTGATCGCCGACAACGTCGGCTCGGCGGAGACCGTGACCGGCGCCGCGAAGATCGAGTTTTCGCGGCAGTCCGAGGGCAGTTTCGAGCGCGCGATCGGGCACGCGGTCGAACGCGTGAAGAGCGGCGCCGCGCGCATCGCGGCACCGCGCGACAGCCTCGTGTACGACCCGAGCGTCGACGCGCACGTCGCGGCGCTTTACGAGGTGTTCACGCGAGGATGAGGGCGGCGCTCCGCGCTCGGGCAGCCGCTTCTCATCGAATCGGAATCAATCGCGCGGCTGCGTCTCGCGCACGAGCGCGGCTGGCGTCGGCGCGGCCGGCGCTTCGCTGCGCAGCTCGCGCTTGCGTGCATCGATCATCGCCAGCAGTGTCGCTACCAGCAGCGCGAGCAGTACCGTCACCATGACCGGCACCAGCACGTCGATCGTGAGCCCGAAGATCACCGTGCTCGACGCGACCGCGAGACCGGAATACGACGCGGCGCGAATCGCCGGGTCGCTCGCATGCCGGTGTCGCCAGAAATACACCGTCATGCCGTAGTAGAACAGCAGCAGGCAGATCACGCCGACCGCGCCCATCTCGGCCAATGTCGAGAAGAAGTCGCTATGCGCGCGTTCGTTGACGATCTCGGCCTTCACCTCGCCGCGCTTGGCCATCGCGCCGAGCTCGTTGACCAGATGGCCCTTGCCGACGCCCCACAGCGGATGCCGCTCGACGATCATCCGCGATGCGTTCCACAGTTGCAGGCGCAGACCGGTGGCCGTGAAGTCTTCGCCCTTGTGCATCATCGATACATCGTTCGGCACTTCGGCGAAGCGCTTCTGGACCCGTTCGGTCGACAACAGCCCCCCCGCGCCGATCACGATCACGAGCGTCGCGACCAGCAGGCGCTTTTTCCGCGTGAACCAGTGGTACTGCATGCCGAGCAGCACGACGAACACCGGCACCGCGAGCCAGCCGCCGCGCGAGCCCGACAGAAACGACGCATAGCCGCCCGACACCAGCGCGAGCACGCGCGGCACGAGCACGCGCCAGTCGCGCGGATTGTCCCAGCCGAGCGTGAATACCGACAGGAACGCGAGCAGCAGCGCGGTATCGCCGAACGGAATCGCGTTCGTGTACGAGTTGTTCAGGCGGTTCGCATCGGTCCAGCCGCCGGGCGGCTGATTGATGATCGCCCATGCGCCGACCGCGAGCGCGCCGGCCGCACAGCCCCAGCCGATCATGCGCAGATTGCGCGACGGCAATTGGCGCAGCAGCAGGAACACCAGCAGCGCGAACACGAAGCGCGCGACCGAATCGAGTTCGCGTGGCAGCCAGTAGCCGAGCGCCAGCTGCTGCGCGCCGATCCCGACGACGAACGCGAGCATGCCGATCGTGAACCAGCGATAGGTGCGCAACGCGGAGAAATAGCCCGGCATGCGCCGGTTGACGATGGCCGCGCCGAGCGCGAGCGCGACGAGTACGAAAAAGCAGTAGCCGGTGCCGCCGCGCCACATCAGATTGACCGCGGGCGCGAGAAACAGCAGGGCCGACGTGAGCCAGACCAGACTGGTAGCAAAAATCATAGGTCTACGTTATCGATGAGCACACTACCGTTCCGGTGGTGAAATTGCAGGGGACGCCGGACCATTTGAGGTTTTCAAGACGGCAGAGCGATCCGGATTATAACCATGCGCTACCTTGCGGAATGCTTGCTGCCGCACCCGGTAAGGTACCGTCGGCCCGCGGTATTCGGCGTGGCGGCGGCAGGCGGCGGCTGTCGTGCGCGCAGGTGGGGGGCGGTACAATCGCGCGACATTCATGGCCGGCGCGCGGCGCATGCCGCGCCCCGCGCCCAGCTCAACGGACCGACTCGATGTTCTCAATCATCATCCCGACCTGGAACAACCTGCCTTATCTGCGCCTCGTGATCAAAAGCCTGCGCCGTCATTCGACGTATCCGCACCAGATCATCGTGCACGTCAACGACGGTTCGGACGGCACGCTCGCGTGGGTGCGCGACGAGGGCATCGAGCATACGGCGTCGCCCGGCAATATCGGCATCTGCCACGCGGTCAATATCGCGGCGGCGCGCGCGACGCAGGACTACATCGTCTACATGAACGACGACATGTACTGCTGCCCGGGATGGGATGAAGCGCTCGTCAAGCGTCTCGCGCAGATGCCGGCCGACAGGCTGTTCATGTTGTCGGGCACGATGATCGAGCCGGTCGATTCGGGCAATCCGTGCGTGGTCGTACGCGACTTCGGCCGCGATGCCCAGGTGTTTCGCGCCGACGAGCTGGTCGCTGCCGCGCCCAGTCTCGTGCGTGCCGACTGGCGCGGCGCGACGTGGCCGCCGACGCTCGTGCATCGCGACTGGTGGTTCAAGGTGGGCGGCTACAGCAGCGAACTGAGCCCCGGCATGAGCAGCGACAACGATTTCTCGATGAAGCTGTGGGACGCGGGCTGCCGCGTGTTCGTCGGCGTCGGCGACAGCCTCGTCTATCACTTCCAGCAGAAGAGCACCGGCAAGATCGTGAAGAACGACGGCCGTCGCCAGTTTCTCAACAAGTGGGGGATGACGCAGGCGACGTTCGACCGCTATTACCTGCGCCGCGGCACCGCCATCGACGGTGCGCTCGCGGTCAGCGAGCCGGAGCGCACCGGCCGGCTGCGCCGGGCGCTGCTGAAGTCGCGCATCAAGCGCGCGTTGGGCTGACTGGCGTCGAACCGAAAACGGGTGGCTCGACGCGCTGCGGGTGTCGCTGCGGGTGTCGTTGCGGATGTCAAACGCCGCCCGTCACGAGCGGCAGCACCGTCAGGTCCGGATGCGTGCCGTCGACGATGCTGCGTCCCACGTGCACCGCTTCGTAGAGCGCGTCGTCGACACTCGCGAAGCTCTCCTCGCCATCCGCGTGAAACGGCACCGCATGGCCGGGAAGCTGGGGATTGGCGCCCGGATGACAGACGTAGCCTAGATACGTGTAGCGACTCTTTTGCGTGGCCGCGTCGGCGGCATGCGCCGGGTCGGGCGGGTCCTTCGGAACAGGTGACACGTGTATCTCGAAGCCCTCGTATTGCACCGTTTGCCAACTTGCGGTTTGGTCGGCCATGACCGCCTCCGTCTAGGTCTGTCCTGTCCAAAAGTCTAGGTGATTTGCCGCCAAAACGCGCGGATGCGCGGGCCTGTAGTTGGAAGATTTTTTGCTTTATTTCTGAAAATCGGCAGTATCCACGATCGCGTCGGCCAGAACGCCCCGTCTGGTTCTCGTCGGATAAAATGCTGCGCTTTGCCTAAATCCGACTTCGCTCATGTGGTTCAAAAACCTTCAACTGCACCGTCTGCCCGCTCCGTGGTCCGTCACCCCTGAACAGATGCAGAAGTGGCTCGCGCCGTACGCGTTCGCGCCCGGCCAGAGCGTCGAGATGCAGGCCCAGGGGTGGGCGCCGCCGCGCGACGGCGACTCGCTCGTCTACGCGATGAACGGTCAGATGCTGCTGACGTTCCGTGCCGAGAAGAAGCTGCTGCCCGCGTCGGTGGTCACCCAGATCACGCGCGAGCGCGCGGCCGAGCTCGAGGAGCAGCAGGGCTTCAAGCCGGGCCGCAAGCAGATGCGCGACCTGAAGGAGCAGGTCACCGACGAGTTGCGCCCGCGCGCGTTCAGCATCCGCCGCGATACGCGCGTGTGGATCGATTGCACGAATGGCTGGCTCGTGATCGACGCGGCCTCGCAGGCGCTCGCCGACGATGTGCGCGGTCTGCTCGTCAAGTCGATCGACCAGTTGCCGCTGATGACGGTGCGCGTCGCGCAGTCGCCGGTCGCGGCGATGACCGGCTGGCTGCTCGACGGCGATGCGCCGGCGGGTTTCACGCTCGATCAGGACACCGAGCTGCGTTCGCCCGCCGAGGGCAACGCGACGGTCCGCTATGTCGGACATGCGCTGGACGCCGAAGACATGCGCCGCCACATCGAGGCAGGTAAGCAATGCATGCGGCTGGCGATGACGTGGAACGATCGTGTGTCGTTCGTGCTGACGCCGTCGTTGACAATCAAGCGCATCGCGCCGCTCGACGTGCTCAAGGAAGCGAGCGATCCGACCGCGCAGAACGACGACGAACGCTTCGATTCCGACGTCGCGCTGATGACGGCCGAACTCGACCGCATGCTGCGTGATCTGATCGATGCACTCGGCGGCGAGCAGGGCGAGCAAGGGTTCGCGTTGCCGCAGGCCGTGGCGGCTTGAGCGTCAGATTCTCGTGCTGTCGAGCGCTTCGACGAGGGTCCAGTAAGGCGTGATCGAGCGCAGACGGATCGGGTAGATCCGCTGCAGCAGAGCGAGCGTCGCGTCGCTATCGGTGAGCTGATAGATGCCCGACACGCGCAGATCGGCGACGCCGGCGGCACAGCGCAACACGCCGGCGTGATAGCGCGCGAGTTCATCGACGAGGTCCGCGATACGCATGTCGTTCGCGTAGAGCAGGCCACGCGTCCACATCGCCTCGCGTGGGTCGAGCGTGAGCGGCGCCGCGATGCCGTCGCGCGTGAACCTGCACCATTGGTCCTGCGTCAGCATCAGCGCCGCGGTCGCTGCCGGCGTCGCCAACGCGTCGCCGCGAAACGCAGCCACGCGCGTGAAACCATCGCGTTGCTGCACACTGAACTGCGTGCCACGCGCTTCGACGACGCCTTCGGCCGTTTGCACGAGTAAAGGCGCATGAGTCGTTCGGGTGCCAGCGGTGCCGCGGACATCGCTCACGGGCCGCACCATGATTTCCCCTTCAAGCAGATGAACGCGCCGAACGTTCGCTTCGAACGCGACGTCGATCGCGCTCGCGCTGCCCAGCGTGATCTGGGAGCCATCCGCGAGCAGTATGTCGTGCAGTTCGCCGGTCGCGGTGCGGAAGTCGGCGGTCCATGTGCGCCATGGCGGCCGGCTCGCGAGCCAGCCCGCGGGCGCGGCGATGGCGAGCCACGACAGCGCCTTGAGCGCGCGTCGCCGTCCCGCCGACACGCCGACAACCCCCGCGTCTTCGCGTAGCGCGGTGCCGGCTTGGCGCCGCAATTCATGATTGGCCTGTCTTTCCGTATTCGACTCGCAAAGCATTTTGATTAAATGTGCTGCATTCTGAACGCAATTGACAGATGTGATTTATCAATTGAATTTTGCAAATCACATTTAACAATCCATGCCCATTGAATTGGCTATTTCCGGTTGAATGTGAACCTGAGTTCACATCGGGGTTACGCACGCACACCCGGTAATTGCAGATCAGGCAGACACATTGTCACGGATACAAAAAAACTGCGCTATGCGTGTGACTTTACTTTTTCATGAATGTTTGGCCGTGAAATACGGCTAATTGCGCCGCAAGCGAACGTAACCTTTTCGTCATGCATTACAGTGTGCCGGGTTTAGCTGACGGGTGTGTGAAGCCGGCTGAAACTATCCGCGTGGGCCACACGGATCATCGCCGTCCTGCGCGCGGGCGAGTTCCTGGTTGCGTTGCAACCTGTCATGCATCATGACTTCCCTTCGAGCATGAACCACGGTAGAACTCCGTGCGCTGCCGCACCTTCGATGCAGACGAAAAAACGACAGCCGTATCAAAGGCTTGCGGCTTTTTCGGGGAAGTTATGCACAGATTTGCCAACAAAAACTGTGGGTAACTTTGCGCGTATGGTCGCGTGTCGAAGCGCTGTCAGTCTTCGAGCGCCCACGCGCGCTTGCGGCGCAGCAGCGCCGAGCCGATCGATACCGCGGCGCCGATGCCGCCCATCGTCAGCGACAGCGCGACGATCAGTGGGCCCGTTTGCGTACGAGCGGAGAACACGCCGACCAGCAGGCCGGCGAGCGGCTGCGTCAGATTGTTCAGCAAAATCGCGACGCCGATCGTCTTGCCGTAGTCCTCGGGCGGAATGATCTGCAAACGCGCGCTGCGGATGTACACGTTGAACATCTTGTCGAAGCCGACGATCAGCAGAAAGCCGAGCGCATAGCCCCACGGCGACGCGCTCGCGCCCGCGATCACGCCGCCCGCGCAGATCATCACGAACGCGACGAGACCGAGCACGCGCGCGGGCCAGCCGGCACGCGCCACCGTCAGCAGCACCAGCACCGTGGCGACCGCGCCGGCCGTTTGCAAAACTGCGTAGTAGCGATTGGATTGCGCATGCAAGCCCGTCACCATCGCCGCCGATGTCGCGAGCGTGACACCGATGACGAGATTCTCCGCGGCCGCGAGCATGATGACCTTTTTCAGGCCCGGCAGCGTCCACACGTGCTTGAGCGCGATGCGCAGCGGTGTGCTCCAGCGAGCGGCGCGCGCGAGCGATTGAGCGGACCCGGGCGAGCGCGCGCGAAAACCGCTGAGTCGCTGCCAGACCAACAGCGCCGCGTCGGCACACAGAAACAGCACGCCGGTCGCGGCGACCACCCATTCCCAACGCCACACACCGAGCAGCAGCGCGGCGAGCATCGGCCCGAGCACAAAGCCGAGCTGGTCGGCCAGTTGCGAATAAGCGAGCACTTTCTGGATCTGCTGCGTGCTGAAGATCTGCGGCAGCATCACCTCGCGCGCGACGAGCCCCTGGCTCGTCAGCACGCCGCACGCGGCCGACAGCGCGATCAGCCAGCCGATGCTGCCGAACAGCGCATACGCGGCGATACCACCGAAGCACGCGAGTGCGCGCACTGCCTGGCTCAGCCGCATCAGACGCAGCGGCGGGAAGCGGTCGCAGAGCGCGCCGAAGAACGGGAACACGAGGTAGCGCGGCAGCGTTTCGATGAAGAACGCGAGGCCCGACCATGAAACCTGGCGCGTCGTTTGATAGACGACGAGCGGCACCAGAAAGAGCAGGATCTGATCGGCGAGACGCGCGATGAACAGCGAACAGAAGAACGCCTGATGGTTGACGCGCACCGTGGTTGTCTCGCCGTGTTTGGGTGGAGTCCGATCCTATCAAAAGATCGCGCAAGCGAGGGAAGGCGGGGCGCTCGCTGCCGACGCGGTTCTACTCGCCGCGATACGCCTGTTCCAGCGGCGCGATATCGAGCTTGACCATCTTCATCATCTGCGCCATCACGCGGCTTGCCTTCGCGCGATCCGGATCGCGCAGCATCTGCAGCAGAACGTTGGGCGTGATCTGCCACGACACGCCGAAGCGATCCCGCAGCCAGCCGCAGGCCACCGGCTCGCCGCCGTCGAGCAGCTTCGACCAGTAGCGGTCGACCTCTTCCTGCGAGTCGCAGTGAACCATCAGCGAGATGGCCGGCGTGAATTTATATTGCGGGCCACCGTTCAGCACCATGAACTCCTGGCCTTCGATTTCGAAGGTGACGGCGACGACCTCGCCCACCGGTCCGGGGCCGGCGTCCGTGGATTGCAGCGTAGTGGCGATGCGCGAAGTCGGAAACACCGACGTGTAGAACTCCGCGGCTTCTTCCGCATTGCCGTCGAACCACAGGCACGGCGCGATTTTCTGCATGACGTTGCTCCTTCGGGACGGGTGTCGGTGGGGCCGGACGTGCGTTCGCCCGACGCCCACCTTCAGCTCACTTCTTCTCTTGGGACGAACAATCCATCGCGGCCATCGCCTTCTGGATTTCCTCGGTGCTAAGGTCGCGCTTGTGCGTCGCGAGCGACCAGCTGTGGCCGAACGGGTCCTTGACCTGGCCATAGCGGTCGCCCCAGAACATATCGGTGACAGGCATCGTGACGGTCGCGCCTGCGTCGACCGCCTGTTTGAAACTTGCGTCGACGTCCGGTACGTAGTGGTGAATCGTGACCGGCGTGCCCTTCAGCGTGTTCGGGCCGAAGGTTTGGTGCTCGGGCCATTCGTCGGTCAGCATCAGCATCGAGTCGCCGATTTTCAGGGTCGCGTGCATCACCTTGCCGTCGGGGCCCGGCAGACGGACCTGTTCGACGGCGTTGAAGGCTTTCGTGTAGAACGCGATTGCATCGGCGGCGTTCTTGCAGATCAGGTACGGCGTGAGTGAGTGCATCCCTTCCGGGATCGGTTTGACTGCGGGGCTGGACATGACGGTGACTCCTTGAAGTAACGGTTCCTCAGTGGAAAGACCGGCTGCGTGAGCTGGGTCTTCAACGTTACGACGAGTTTGTGACCGTTGGATCGACACTCCGGGAAAAATATTTTTCGGGCCCGGGGCGAGGGTGAGTCGCCGTTGTCATTCACCCCGCCGGATTGTCCTCGTCCGCAGGCGGCGCGGACGACGGCGCCACGCTGCCGGCCGGTGCGCCGAGGATGCTGATCTGGAACGTCCGCGTCGCGGCGAGCGACTGCAGCGTCGCGTCCTCGGCGATGCGCTCGTCGAGCGGCAGGATTACCGAGCCACCGATCACCGCGCGCCGGCTGTTGTCGGCCGGACGCAGGCCCCACACGTCCTGATAGACGACCGGGACCGTGGCGCCGTTGCGCGTCGTGTTGCCGAGGTACAGCATCACGTGGCCGCCGATGTAGATCAGCGTGCGCAGCGGCACGCCATGCCGCGCCAGATAGTCGAGCCGCTCGGCGGGCGTCGAGTCCGACAGATCGATCATGCGGCCGGCGCTCATCTGCGTCGACGAATGGCGCGGCAGCCACACGCCGAACGCCGCGAAGATGCTTTGCAGTTCCGACGAACAATCGTTGTAGAGGCCGCTGTTCCCCCAGCCGTACGGCCGGCCGATCAGCGCCTTCAACAGCATCGCGAGATGGCGCGGTGTCGCGGTGAGCGGCATCGGCGTGATCTGCGTGGTGTCGAGCGACGCGGTGCGGATCAGCGCGCGGCCGTCGACGTCGCGCGCGGGAACGAGTAGCTGGAGCGCGCCTGCGTTGGTGCTTGTCGCGGCTGGCGATGCCGAGCCACCCGTCAGCAGCGGCAGCATCGTCCCGGCCGGCGCGTTGAAGCGGAATACGTCGCGGCTGTCGTTGACCGCCGCCGACGCGGCGATCACCGCGCCCAGCGACGTGCCGGCCGCCGTGCGCCATTGATCGATGAAACGATCGTCGGCGAACGCCACGCCGTCACTGCGCACCCAGCCCTGCACGTCGGGCGTCTGCACGTAATGCCATGCACCGTCGACGCTGCCGCCGAGCACATAGAGCGGCGTACCCGGCCGCA
Organism: Paraburkholderia sp. BR13439; assembly: GCF_040948805.1. NCBI lineage: Bacteria > Pseudomonadati > Pseudomonadota > Betaproteobacteria > Burkholderiales > Burkholderiaceae > Paraburkholderia > Paraburkholderia sp. BR13439. The sequence continues at coordinate 337,502 of NZ_JBFPKN010000006.1, forward strand.
CCGCCGAAATCTGCAGGTTGTCGAACGGATAGCCTTCGCCTGCCAGGTGACGGTCGTAGAACGACGGATCGGTGGTTGGCAGTTCGCGCACCATCAGGTTGCCGGTCGCGATCGCGCGCCGCTCGGGCTGATACACCGGCGCTTGCGTGAACTGCGCGACGTTGATGTTGCGCGCGATCGCGTCGATCCACGCCTTGTCGTGCGGCCGGAAGTTTTCGCCGTAACCGATGACGCCGCCATGCTTGCCGGTGTTGTCGAACTTGTCGATGCGGCGCTGTTGCAGTGCGGCAATGTCCTCGCCCTGTTCGCGAAACACGCGTGCGCTCACCCAGGCGGGATTCCATGGCGACGGCGCGTTCTCGCCCGTGCCGAAGTAGCGCGCGAATAGCGCGTCGAAGTGTGCGCGCTGCTCGGCGGCGCTGAGAAACGGCCGATCGTAGTCGGGGCTGTTCGGATCGAGCCAGTGATCGACGTTCTGGTCGTAATGGGCGAGCGGAAACAGCGTGACGTTATCGACGAACGCGTGCGTGCCATGCGGCGGCGTTGGCGTGCCGCACGCGACGAGCATCGTGACGGCGGCGCATAGCATGGCGGTGCGGCAGGCACGGCCGGAGAGAACGGCGACTGGCATAAAGATTCGGCGTATGAGGTGCAAGGCCACGATGATACGGTGCCGGCGATACCCGCGGCGCATTGGATGTTTGGTGGCGGCGCGCGCGGCATCCGCTACACTCGCTTTGTCCGTCCACCCGCGCGTTGCCACGCGCTTCAATCGACAGGGAGCACGCTATGAAAACCAGCGCCCGCAATCAGTTCAGCGGCGAAATCACCGACGTCACGCACGGTGCCGTCAACGACGAAGTCACGCTGCGCACGTCGGACGGTCTCGAGATCGTCGCGATCATCACGCACGGCAGCGCGAAATCGCTCGGGCTCGCGGCTGGCAAGCAGGCGTTTGCCCTCGTGAAGGCATCGTCGGTGATCGTGATGGTCGATGTCGCGAAGCACCAGGTGTCGGCGCGCAACTGCGTCGAAGGGACCGTCGCGGCCGTGACGAAGGGCGCGGTCAATTCGGAAGTGACGATCGGTGCAGGCGGCGCACAGATCGCGGCGATCATCACGAACGACAGCGTCGAGCGTCTTGGCCTCGCGAGCGGCAAGACGGCGACGGCGATTTTCAAGGCGTCGAGCGTGATTATTGGGGTCGATCAGTAGCAGGCCCAGGCCTTTGGGACGGGTACTCAACGAGATCTCACTTATCCCGCAGCGCGCGAACGATGATGCCGTCCCATCCAAACACAATCCTGTGAGCGTCCATCCGGAAAACTGCAAAACAATTGTCGCTATCTACGACAACAGTTGTAGCGGGCAATCCGGTTTCATTCACGCGAAGCCCGAACTGATTCGTCAACGCCGAAAGCGTGTCGATTCGTTTGACGGTAAAACCTGTGTTCGGCTGGCAGGTTTCACTGTCGAAGCTCATGGATTGCGGCGTAATTGTCATCGTCATGCCGAGAATCCTTTTTGCTTCGGGGATGCCACCAGAAATATCGGCGTAGTCAACTACATCGGTCACGACCCAATTGCCGACGAAATCATTAATCGTCGCGTGCGGTGTTTGTGCCGCGCACACGCTCGCCGAGGCGGTCAGTGCGAGAGCCACATATGCAAAAATCTTGTGGCCTGTCATTGTGCGGACTGCCGGAACGGTGCGGATTCTCGTTGGCGCCGGCTCGTTAGTCCCCGGCTTCTCTTCGCAGGACCGATCTTTCGGCCATTGCGATCGCGCGGGGTAATCATCACATTGAGCATCATTTTTTCTGCGACGGCTGTCATGTCTCCGGTATTTGCGGGACCTAGCGCGTCGCGTGTGTTCTGGCGTGACGAGTTATAAGCAAAAGACACGGCAGCATCGAACTGTGCCTGAGTCAATTCGTACTGCGTGACCACGGTTTTAACTGCTGCCTCTGCCTCACGAACCCGATTTCGCAGGATAGTGTTTGCCTCTTCGGGAACAACCGTTCGCGCTAGTTCCTCCGCCGTACACGGACCGAAGTGGGCTAATGTGCCGATGCCCCAGGTGCAATTACCATTCTTTGGTGCATCGTTGTAGTAGCGCATAACGACGCCTTCATTTATACGAAGGGCGGTATAGCCTGCTTCACTCATGGATTTATCTGAATTTGCGTTTGGCATCGAGTATCTTAAAAAAGCAGATCGAATGGAGTGAGTAATATAACAAAATAGAACTCGCAAAAATCAGTTTGAGTTAAAATAATGCGAAATGAGTTATTTATAATATTAAGATAGAATCTGAAAAGGGCAAATTGAGAATTGAAGGGGACGCGAGCATAGACGCGCGGTGTGTGTCGCCGCGTTTGACATCCGCGCTTGGGGATTGCGCTTGCTTTAAACTTTGCCGTTCACCCTCCCGCTCTGCTCACGGACACCGTCATGTTCCAAGTTTCCTCTACCTCGCATCTGCCGAAAGCCGCGCAATATGAAGAACTGGTTGCGCAGGCGCGCGCGCTGCTGGCCGGCGAAACGGACTGGATCGCCAACGCCGCGAACTTCTCGTCGTTCGTCTTTCATTCGTTGAGCGATCTGAACTGGGCCGGCTTTTACTTTCACGACGGCCGCGAACTGGTGGTCGGCCCGTTCCAGGGCAAGCCCGCGTGCGTGCGCATTGCACTCGGCAAGGGCGTCTGCGGTACGGCCGCGCAAACCCGTCAGACCCAGGTCGTGCGCGACGTGCACGAGTTTCCCGGTCACATCGCGTGCGATTCGGCGTCGCAATCGGAAATCGTCGTGCCGCTCGTCGCGCCCGACGGTACGCTGATCGGCGTGTGGGATGTCGATAGCCCGATCATCGCGCGCTTCGACGAGGAGGACGCGAAGGGCATGCAAGCGTTGTGCGCGGTGTTCATCGAGGCAGCGCTGCCGCGCGGCGTGTAACGTCGCGAATCGCGCCGAGCGCGACGCGCAGCATTGAAGCACAGATCGTCCATCTCAATCTTTGAGACGCTCGAGCGCATCTTCTTGATGCCGTCGTGTCGTGCTTGCTCTGCATCGGTATCGATCAAGCGAATCAAGCCGACGATGAACGACTCCCTCTACCGTTTCTTTCATCTTCAGCCGTCACTCCTCGTCACGCTGACACACGACGTCGTTGATATCGCGATTGCCGTGCTGATCGTCGTGATTGGCTGGTGGTTGTCGAATCGCGTTGGCGCGATGTTCGCGAAGGCGCTCGCGCGCACGCGCGCGGACCCGACCCTCGCGCCGATGCTCGCCGCGATGGGCACGTGGGCCGTGCGCGTGCTCGCCTTCATCGCGGCGCTCGGTGAAGTCGGCATCGCGACCGCGAGCGTATTGGCCGTGCTCGGCGCGGCTGGCCTCGCGATCGGCCTCGCGCTGCAAGGTACGTTGCAGAACATCGCGGCCGGCATGATGCTGCTGTTGCTGCGACCGTTTCGCGTCGGCGACGTGATCGAAGGCAGCGGCGCTGCGGCTGGCATCGTCCGCGAGGTGGGGCTCTTCACGACGCGGATCGAACGCGGCGACGGCAACATCGTGTTCGTGCCGAATAGCCAGATCTGGAGCAGTCCGGTGATCAACTACAGTTGTGGCGGGACGCAGCGCATCGAGGTCGACGTGGAACTCGCGCAGCGCAAGGACGTGGATGCGGCGATCGGGCAACTGCAGAAACTCGTGGCCGACGAGCCGCGTGTGCTGAGCGGTTCGACGCTTGCACCGGTAGTGTCGGTTGCGGATTATCCGGCGGATGGCGGCGCGACGTTAAGGATCGCCGCGTGGGTCAGGTCGCCGGACGCGTCGTTGGCTGGCGGCGATCTGCAACAGAGGGCGCAGTCTGTGCTGGAGCAGGCGGGGTGTGAGGTGGCGGCTTAGGCCTCGAGAGGTTCGGGTTTAGGGTTTCGCGGCATGGCATACGGCCTCGATGCGATTGCCGGCCGGGTCGATCAGAAATGCGGAGTAGTAGCCGGGGTGATAGTGGGGCCTCAAGCCAGGTTGGCCGTCGGATTTGCCGCCGGTCGAGAGTCCCGCTTTGAAGAATGCATCAACGTGCTCGCAGGACGGCGCTTTGAAGCACCAGTGACGTTTGTTTTCTGTTATTTCATTTGGATCGAGATACACGGCCAAATAGGTCGATGAGGTGTCGTCGATCGTGCAACGCTCGCCGTAGCCTAAGGCGGTGGGACGGTCGAAGACTTTGCTCGTGCCGAGAGCTGACATGATGGCGTCGTAGAAAGGGCGGGCTGCCTCGATGTCGGGAACGCCGATCGATACGTGATCGAGAAGCTGCATTAGATGTCTCCCTCTGGAAGTTGCGCTGAGTTTATACCTTTGACTCGTTTCAACAGGGCTTGGCGATGCGCAGGCGTTCGACTATCAGCCGGATATGCCGGTGGGCGTTTTCGCTCGCGGAGGTTCGGATGTGGATCCAGTGGATCGATAGTCGCGACGACTCGAAGGGGGCCACGCTCAGCGAGCAGAAGGGTGATGAGTACGTCCAGAAACTGAGGGCTGGAGCTCGCCTGTTATTTGTTCTCGAGCCGTCGTGTGGTGCTGAAATGGCCGTGCTTTGCGAATCAATTTCGCTAAAGGCGAGAATCTGAATCGGGTGCTGACAAGAACATCGAAAAGGTGATGCGGGCACTGCGCCCAGACCGGTATGAATGATCCGGCCTGATCCGGGGCAATACCTACATCAGCACGATATCGTACTGCTCCTGACTCAAATTCGACTCCACCTGCAACGACACCGGCTTGCCGATGAAATCGATCAGCATCGCCAGATGCTGCGACTCTTCCTCGAGAAACAGATCGATCACCTGCTGCGCAGCGACCACGCGAAACTCGCGCGGATTGAACTGCCGTGACTCGCGCAGAATCTCGCGCAACACGTCATAGCACACCGTGCGCGCGGTCTTCACCTGCCCCTTGCCCTGGCAAACCGGGCACGGTTCGCACAGCACATGCGCGAGCGACTCACGCGTACGCTTGCGTGTCATCTCGACGAGCCCGAGCTGCGAGAAGCCGTTGACGGTCACCCGCGTGCGATCGCGCGACAACGCTTTCTTCAGTTCCCCTAGCACCTGGTCGCGATGCTCGGCGTTTTCCATATCGATGAAATCGATGATGATCACGCCGCCCAGGTTGCGCAGCCGCAATTGCCGCGCGATGGTATGCGCGGCCTCGAGGTTGGTCTTGAAGATCGTGTCGTCGAAGTTGCGCGCGCCGACGTAACCGCCGGTGTTCACATCGATCGTCGTCATCGCCTCGGTCTGGTCGATCACGAGGTAGCCGCCCGACTTCAGGTCCACGCGACGCGACAGCGCGCGCTGAATCTCGGCCTCGATGTTGTACAGATCGAATAGCGGCCGCTCGCCGGTGTAGTGATGCAGCTTCGACGATACCGCCGGCGTGAACTCGGCCGCGAAATCGGCGAGCATCTGATGCGTCTCGCGCGAATCGACCTGGATGCGCGACGTTTCATCGTTGACGAAATCACGCAGCACGCGCTGCGCGAGATTCAGATCCTGGTAGAGCAGGCTGGTGGGCGGCATGCGCTGCGCCTGCGACAGAATCGTCGCCCACGTCTTGCGCAGATACGCCACATCGGCGGCGAGCTCTTCGCTCGTCGCATCCTCGGCGATCGTACGCACGATGTAGCCGCCTTTCTCGTCGGCGGGCAGCACGGCGGTCAGTCGCGCGCGCACGGCCTCGCGCTCGGCCTCGCTCTCGATCTTCTGCGAGATGCCGATGTGCGGTTCCTGCGGCAGATAAACGAGCGTGCGCCCGGCGATGCTCACTTGCGTGGACAGCCGCGCGCCCTTCGTGCCGATTGGGTCCTTGACGACCTGCACCATCAGCGTCTGACCTTCGAAGACGATCTTTTCGATCGGCTGATGCGGTGTTTGATGTTGCGCTTCGCCGGCAATGCGCGGATGCCAGATGTCGGCGACGTGAAGGAACGCAGCGCGTTCGAGGCCGATGTCGATGAACGCCGATTGCATGCCAGGCAGCACGCGCACGACCTTGCCGAGATAGACATTGCCGACGCGCCCGCGCGACAGCGTTCGTTCGACATGAAGTTCCTGGACGGCGCCCTGTTGAACGAGCGCGACGCGCGTTTCCTGCGGCGTGACATTGATCAGGATTTCTTCATTCATGGTGTTGTTCTAGAAGTCGATGCGCGCTGCACGCAGGAGGGCAGCGGTTTCAAAAAGCGGCAAACCCATGATACCCGAATAGGACCCGTCTATATGCTCGATAAACTCGGCCGCGCGTCCCTGCACGCCATAGGCACCCGCCTTGCCGAGCGGCTCGCCGCTCGCCGCATAGCGACGCAACGCGTCTGCGTGCACTGCAGCAAAACGCACCTTCGACACCGACAACGCCGCTGGCAGCAGCGCGCCGTCGGCATCGATCACGGCGAGCGCGGTCAGCACTTCGTGCGTGCGGCCCGCGAGGCGCGTGAGCATCGCGACCGCATCGTCGGCGTCGATGGGCTTGCCGAGAATCGCGTCGTCGATCGTGACGGTGGTGTCGGCGACGAGGATCGGCCGCACCGCGTGACCAGCGGCCACGAGACGCGCGCGCGCCGCATGCGCTTTCGCAATGCATACGCGCCGCACGTAGTCGCGCGCGTGTTCGCCGGGCCGTTCGGCTTCGAGCGCTTCGGCGTCTTCATCGGGGCGCGGCAGCAGCAATTCGTAACGCACGCCGAGCTGTTGCAGCAGCTCCTGGCGGCGCGGGCTTTGCGAGGCGAGGTAGACGAACGGATGCAGCGAAGCGGAGGGTGTGGGCATGAACGGGTCTCGATGGAGCGGGGAACGGATGGCGTGGCGGCGGTGAACGCGGATGGGCGTGGAAGAGCGGGCGGGGCGAGCTTGATTCGGCGACGCGATCGATGCGCCGAATCCATTCATGGCATCGATGCGCGGCGCGTCGGGCGCATCATCGCAGGAAGTGGCGGCAACGCGTTCAAGAAGCGTATCGACCAGAGCACCCGCGACGTGCCATCAACAACGAACGGTTGCCCGGCGTCGCCGCGCTGGCTCCGGCCCTCACGCGCGATGATACGGGTGATTTTGCGTGATGGTCCACGCACGGTAAAGCTGTTCGGCCAGCAGCACGCGCACCATTGCGTGCGGCAGCGTGAGGCTCGACACGCGCAGCATCATATCGGCGCGTGCTTTCAGCTCGGGATCGAGACCGTCCGCGCCGCCGATCAGAAAGGCCACGTCGCGGCCGTCCTGCTGCCAGCCCGGCAACGCGCCCGCGAGCTGCATCGTGGTCCAGTCCTTGCCGCGTTCGTCGAGCGCGACGATGCGCGCGTTCTTCGGCAACGCGGCTTCGATCTTCTGCCGCTCGGCGGCCATCACGCTTTCGGCCGAACGGCCCGACGAGCGCTGCTCCGGTTTGATCTCGCGCAGCTCGATGCGCAGCTCGGGCGGCATGCGCTTGGCGTATTCGTCGAAGCCGGTCGCGATCCAGTCCGGCATCTTGTGGCCGACGGCGAGGATATGCAGTTTCATTGCGACGAAAGTAGCGGTGTGGCCGACACGGCCCGCTTACTTGCGGCGCGCGCTAGTCTTGCGCGCGGGCTTCGCGGCAGGCAAATCCTCGTCTTCCTCGTCGTCGGGCTCGCTTGCACGCGCGCCGCCGAACGGACTCGGCGTAGACAGCTTGATGCGCACCGGCTTGTCGCCCCAGATTTCCTCGAGGTTGTAGTACTGGCGCAGCGCCGGCTGCAGGATGTGGACGATCGCGTCGCCGCAATCGACCAGCACCCATTCGCCGATGTCCTCGCCCTCGGTGCTGACGATCTCGCCGCCGGCTTCCTTCACGCCTTCGCGCACGCTCGACGCGAGCGCCTTGGTTTGCCGGTTCGACGTGCCACTCGCGACGATCACGCGATCGAACAGCGAGGTCAGGTGGCTGGTGTTGAACACTTTGATGTCTTGCGCCTTGACGTCTTCGAGAGCGTCGACGATTACGCGCTGCAGTTTGCGAATATCCATGGAGTTACCGGTGGTACAGATGATGTTGAAGAATATAGTCCCACACCGCGGCGGGGACGTGACTCGTGGCCTGATCCTGGGCGGTGTCGCTCGCACCCGCGTGGACCAGCCGCTGGTTGACCTGCTCGCGCAGCTGCGCGCGAATGTCGGTGGCCGAAACGTTGAACGCGAGCGTCGTGTCGATCAGCAGATGGCCGCAGGGCGTGGCCTGCAGCACCTCGGCTTTCGCGCGGCGCGCGGCGATTTCCCTCGCCACCGCGGGGGCGACCGACGCGAGGTTGAAGCCGGGCCGCGTGGCCGCGCCGATATGCGCGAGCTCGAACAGGCGCCGCCAGTCGCGCCACGTGTCGAGATGCACCAGTTGATCCGCGCCGATCAGCAGTGTGATCGATGCGTCGTCGCCTTCGCGCTCCCGCCAGCGTTGCAGCGTGTCGACCGTGTAGGTCGCGCCCTCGTGCTCGATTTCGTCGGTTGCGACGCGCACCGTCACGCCGGGGATCGCGAGCGACGCAGCCGCCGCGCGCGTCATCGCGAGTCGATGTTCGGCAGGCGATACGTCGGCTTTCTGCCACGGCTGGCCCGCCGGCAGCAGCACCAGTTCGGTCAGCCGCAGCACGTCGGCGAACCGCCGCGCGAGCGCGAGGTGACCGTCGTGGATCGGATCGAAAGTGCCGCCCAGAAGACCAATCCGGCGGGGCAGCGCGACAGGGTGAGCGTTCGGCTTCAGGTGAGGATCCTTTGTCGTGACCGTAAGCGACACGGGTGGCGCGTCACACCCACTCCCGCGGCACGAGGAAATCGCTGTACAAGCGAGCTTCCGGCGTGCCCGGCTCGGGGTGCCAGTTGTAGCGCCAGTTCACCACGGGCGGCATCGACATCAGGATCGATTCGGTGCGTCCGCCGCTCTGCAGCCCAAATAGTGTGCCACGGTCGAAGACCAGATTGAACTCGACGTAGCGCCCGCGCCGGTAGGCCTGGAACGCCCGTTCAGCTTCGCCGTAGGGCGTATTGCGGCGCCGCTCGATGATCGGCAGGTACGCCTTGAGAAAACCTTCGCCGACGCTTCTGAGCATCGCGAACGATTGCTCGAAGCCGGGCGCCGAGAAATCGTCGAAGAAAATCCCGCCGATGCCGCGCGCCTCGTTGCGGTGCTTCAGGAAGAAATACTCGTCGCACCAGCGCTTGAAGCTCGGGTACAGGTCCGCGCCATATGGCGCGAGCGCGTCGCGGCACACCTGATGGAAATGCCGCGCGTCCTCTTCGTAGCCGTAGTAGGGCGTCAGATCCATGCCGCCGCCGAACCAGAACACCGGCTCTTCGCCTTCCCTGGTCGCAATGAGCAGGCGCACGTTCATGTGCACGGTCGGGCAGTGCGGATTGTGCGGGTGCAGCACGAGCGACACTCCCATCGCCTCGAAACCGCGCCCGGCCAGTTGCGGCCGCGCGGCGCTCGCCGAGCCCGGCAGCGCGTCGCCGGCGACGTCCGAGAAGCCGATGCCGGCGCGCTCGAAGAACTGGCCGCCTTCGAGAATGCGCGTGACGCCGCCGCCGCGCAGCTTCTCGCCGGGTCCGCGCTGCCATGCGTCGGTCGCGAATGCGGTGCCATCGAAGGCGCCCAGCGTGTCGGCGATATGCGATTGCAGGCCTTGCAGCCAGTTGCGCACGGCTTGTGCGTCGTAGCTCGAATTGCTCATGAATGCAGGTTCTTCGAAAGAGGGCGACGGCCGCGTTCGCGCCGGGTTGGCTGCCGGGACGCTCGGACCGCGCGTTCGGATGGCACGGACGCAGTAGACGGATGGAGAAAGCGGTTTGCCGCTTCGGTCGATCCGCGGGCTCCGTGCCCGCCTGTCGCGACGAGCGCGAAAAATGCAGTGTAGCGCGCGTCGTGCCGCGCGCCCGCGGCGCGCTGTCGCGCGTGGGCGCCGCTCGCACGGCGCCCGGCGGTACCGCTTATTTGCCGTCGTGCTTGCGATTGAGCGCGCGATAGCCGATGTCGCGGCGGTACTGCATGCCGTCGAAGGCGATCTGGTTGATCGTGTGATAGGCGGCCGCCTGCGCGGTGCGCACCGAATCCGCCAGACCGACGACGCACAGCACGCGCCCGCCCGAGGTAGTGAGCTTGCCGTCCGTCAGCGTGGTGCCGGCGTGGAACGTGACCGAATCCGCGGTTTCGGCGGGAATGCCGTTGATGCGGTCGCCCTTCCTCGGCGTGTCCGGATAGTTGTGCGCGGCGAGCACGACGCCGAGCGCGGTACGGCGGTCCCATTCGAGCTCGACGGTGTCGAGCGTGCCGGCGATCGCGTGTTCGACCACTTTCGAATAGTCGCCCTTCAGACGCGCCATGATCGGCTGCGTTTCGGGGTCGCCCATCCGGCAGTTGAATTCGAGCGTCTTCGGGTTGCCTTGCGCGTCGATCATCAGGCCCGCGTACAGGAAGCCGGTGTAGCGGATGCCTTCCTTCTCCATGCCGCGCACCGTCGGCAGGATGATTTCGCGCATCACGCGCGCATGCAGCTGCGGCGTGACGATCGGCGCGGGCGAGTAGGCGCCCATGCCGCCCGTGTTCGGGCCCTGGTCGCCGTCGAGCAGACGCTTGTGATCCTGGCTCGAAGCGAGCGCGAGCACGTGCTTGCCGTCGACCATCACGATGAAGCTCGCTTCCTCGCCGGCGAGGAACTCCTCGATCACGACGCGCGCACCGGCGTCGCCGAGCTTGTTGTCCGACAGCATCATGTCGACCGCGGCGTGCGCTTCTTCCAGCGTTTGCGCGACCACCACGCCCTTGCCGGCGGCGAGGCCGTCGGCCTTGATTACGATCGGCGCGCCCTTGGCGTCCAGATACGCGTGCGCGGCGGCGACGTCGGCGAAGGTTTCGTACTCGGCCGTCGGGATGCCGTGGCGCTTCATGAACGCCTTGGCGAAATCTTTCGAGCTTTCGAGCTGAGCGGCTTCTTTGGTCGGCCCGAAGATCTTCAGACCGCGCGAGCGGAACAGGTTGACGATGCCTGCCGCGAGCGGCGCTTCCGGCCCGACCAGCGTGAACGCGATCTGTTCTTTTTCGACGAAATCGGCGAGCGCGGCTGGATCGGTGATGTCGACGTTGAGCAGACGCTCATCCTGAGCGGTGCCGCCGTTGCCGGGCGCGACGTAGACGAGCTGAACCCGCGGCGATTGCGCGAGCTTCCATGCCAGCGCATGTTCGCGACCGCCGGAACCGACGACGAGTAACTTCATGTGAATCCCCGAGACTTAAAAACCATAAACGGCCGAGCGCTGTGCTCGGCCGTGCAATAAACCATCGACAGCAAGGGCAAACGATGCGAAAGCCCGGCGCGCCATTATTCGCCGGCGATCGACGCGTTTGTATAGACTTCCTGCACGTCGTCCAGATTTTCCAGCGCGTCGAGCAGCTTCTGCATTTTCACGGCGTCGTCGCCGGTGAATTCGACTTCGGTCTGCGGCTTCATCGTGACTTCGGCCAGTTCGGCCTTGAAGCCCGCCGTTTCGAGCGCTGTCTTCACCTTCGAAAAATCGTTCGGCGGGCACAGCACTTCGATACTGCCGTCCTCGTTCGTCACGACGTCGTCGGCGCCCGCCTCTAGCGCGGCTTCCATCAGCGAGTCTTCGGCGGTACCGGGCGCGAACAGGAACTGGCCGACGTGATCGAACATGAACGACACCGAGCCGTCCGTGCCCATGTTGCCGCCGTTCTTCGAGAACGCGTGACGCACTTCCGCGACCGTGCGGGTGCGGTTGTCGGTCATCGTGTCGACGATCACCGCCGCGCCGCCGATGCCGTAGCCTTCGTAGCGGATTTCCTCGTAGTTCGCGCCTTCCGCGCCGCCGACACCGCGCTGGATCGCGCGGTTGATGTTGTCCTTCGGCATGTTGGCGTCGTACGCCTTGTCGACCGCGAGCCGCAGACGCGGGTTCGAGTCGATTTCGCCGCCGCCCATACGCGCCGCGACCTGGATTTCCTTGATGAGCCGCGTCCAGACCTTGCCGCGCTTGGCATCGGCCGCTGCTTTCTTATGCTTGATGTTGGCCCATTTCGAATGACCCGCCATACTTTTCTCCGTCGCGCGCGCCAGCGGGGCGCACGCATAGTGCAATTGTCGTTGCGATGTCGGGCGCCTCGCGGGTTGCGCCTCGCGTGTCGTGTCCCGATCCCAAACCGTCAGGTGATAGGCTGCCGGCCGCTCGCGCTCGTTGCTCGGCTTGTTGCTCGGCTTGGCCCGTCGGCGCGGCCACTCCTGCCGCCGATCTCAGCCTGGCCGTTCCCGCGCGTCGTTCCACGCTTGCCCGCCGGCAGGCGTTCGAGCCGGTTCATGCATGAGCCGCGGCCCAAGCGGGGCCGCAGGGCGGCAGCGCGATGGAAGCGGGGCAGCTTGCGCGGCCAGGCGCCGCATGACCTGATGCGAAGGCGCGGGGCGCCGGTCGAAATTGCAGACGGTGGTGCGAGTGATCGTGCGAGTCGAGCCGCTCATCGAGCGGATTCGAATTTTATCACGCCGCGAGGGTGCGGCAGAGGGGGCCGCGGCGCGAAACCGGCCGCAAATGCAATGAAATCGAAGTGAAAATGAATGGAGGCGGCGCGGAAGTGTCACCGGGACGGCCGGATGCCGTCGAAAGCGGGGGCGGCTTTAGGGCAGGGACACTGCCGAACCACCCCGCCGGCTCCTGCGCATCAGTTCTTCGTACCGAACAACCGGTCGCCCGCGTCGCCCAGGCCCGGCACGATGTACGCATGCTCGTTCAGATGCGAATCGAGCGACGCGACGAACAGCTTGACGTCCGGGTGCGCGTCCTGGAACACCTGCACGCCTTCGGGCGCGGCGACGAGCGCGAGGAACAGGATGTTCTCGGCGGCCACGTTGCGGCGCTTGAGCACATCGACCGCGTGCACGGCCGAGTAGCCGGTCGCGACCATCGGATCGCAGAGGATGAACACGCGGTCTTCGAGGTCCGGCAGCCGCACCAGGTATTCGACCGGCCGATGATCCTCCGCGCGATACACGCCAATGTGGCCGACCCGCGCCGACGGTACCAGCTCGAGCAGGCCGTCCGACATGCCGACGCCCGCGCGCAGCACCGGCACGATTGCGAGCTTCTTGCCGGCGATCACCGGCGCGTCGATTTCGACGAGCGGCGTGGTGATGCGGCGCGTCGTCATCGGCAGGTTGCGGGTGATTTCGTAGCCCATCAGCAGCGTGATTTCGCGCAGCAGTTCGCGGAACGTGCGCGTCGACGTGTCCCGGTCGCGCATGTGCGACAGCTTGTGCTGGATCAGCGGGTGATCGAGGATGAAAAGATTGGGGAAACGGCTGTCCTGGGTCATGGCGGGCTCGCGCGCGGCGGCAAGGTGGATCGGTTCGGCGCGCCCATCCGTTGGTTTCACCAGCGCCCGAAGCTCGGACGAACGGAGGAAATGCGCGCCACCGCGCAAGTTTACCGAAAGAGTACCGCCCGGCGATACCTGAGATTGAAGCGACGCGGCACAGTCCGGCACCGATTCTTCTAGAATCTGGGGAAACTTCGCTATGAGGGCATCCACATGGACTTGGGAATCGCAGGACGTACCGCGCTGGTTTGCGCGGCGAGCAAAGGTCTGGGACGCGGCTGCGCGGAAGCGCTCGCCGCCGAGGGCGTCAACCTGACGATCGTCGCGCGCACCGCCGAAACGCTCGAAGCGACCGCCGAGGCGATCCGCAAGCAAAGCGGCGTCGAGGTGAAGGCGGTCGCATGCGACATCACCACGCCCGAAGGGCGCGCCGCCGCGCTCGCCGCCTGCCCGCAGCCGGACATTCTCGTCAACAACGCGGGCGGCCCGCCGCCGGGCGATTTCCGCGACTTCACGCACGACGACTGGATCCGCGCGCTCGAAGCCAACATGCTGACCCCGATCGAGCTGATCCGTCAGACCATCGACACGATGAGCGCGCGCGGCTTCGGGCGCATCGTCAACATCACGAGCTCCGCGGTGAAGGCGCCGATCGACGTGCTCGGCCTGTCGAATGGCGCGCGCTCGGGGCTGACCGGTTTCGTCGCGGGTCTCGCGCGCAAGGTCGCGCCGACCGGCGTGACGATCAACAACCTGCTGCCGGGTCTGTTCGATACCGACCGCATCGCGGTCACGATCGAGGCGCAGGCGAAGACGCACAACATTTCCATCGACGAAGCGCGCAAGCAGCGCATGAAGACGATCCCCGCCGGGCGCTTCGGCAATCGCGAAGAATTCGGCCGGGCCTGCGCGTTCCTGTGCAGCACGCATGCCGGCTACATCACCGGGCAGAACTGGCTGATCGACGGCGGCGCGTATCCCGGTACGTACTGAGCTGGTACGTACTGAGCAGGCACGAACCGACGTCACCGTCACATCACAACAACGATATTCACAACGGTTTGAGGAGTCTTAAGTCATGAGCACCCGCATTGCGCTGATCGCACACGATCACAAGAAGGACGACATCGTCAAACTGGCCGGGGAATACGTCGACACGCTCGCGCGCTGCGAGATCGTGGCGACCGGCACGACCGGCGGACGCATCAGCGACGCGCACGGCCTCACGGTCGAGCGCATGTTGTCGGGCCCGCACGGCGGCGATCTGCAGATCGGCGCGCAGCTCGCCGAAGGGCGCGTCGACATGGTGATTTTCCTGCGCGACCCGATGACGCCGCAGCCGCACGAGCCGGACATCAACGCGCTGGTGCGCGCGTGCGACGTGCACAACATTCCGTGCGCGACGAATATTTCGACCGCGCGCATGGTGCTCGACGTGCTGACGCTGCGCCTGTCCGGCGAGGCGTGAGCGCGCGCGTCGCCGCACCCACATTTCTACAGATCAAGGAGACATGATGGCCAAGGCAATCCGATTCGACAAAACCGGCGGCCCCGAAGTAATGAAATGGGTCGACGTCGAGGTGGGCGAGCCCGGTGCGGGCGAGATCCGTATTCGCCAGACGGCGGTCGGCCTCAATTACATCGACGTGTATTTCCGCACCGGCCTGTATCCGCTGCCGCTGCCGGGCGGGCTCGGCATGGAGGCGGCCGGCGAGGTCAGCGCGCTCGGCTCGGGCGTGAGCGGTCTGAAGGTCGGCGATCGCGTCGCGTATGTCGCGCGGCCGCCCGGCGCGTACGCGCAGGAGCGCGTGCTGCCGGCCGCGCAGGTCGTCAAGTTGCCTGATGCGGTCAGCGACGAGCAGGCCGCGTCGGTGATGCTGCAAGGCTTGACCGCGCAGTATCTGCTGCGCCGCACGTATCGGGTGAAGGCCGGCGACACGATCCTGATTCAGGCCGCGGCGGGCGGCGTCGGCCTGCTCGTGTGCCAGTGGGCGAAGGCGCTCGGCGCGACGGTGATCGGCACGGTCGGTTCCGACGAAAAAGCCGAGATCGCGAAAGCGCACGGCTGCGATCACGCGATCGTCTACACGCGCGAAAACTTCACGAAGCGCGTACGCGAGATCACCAACGGCGCGGGCGTGCCGGTCGTCTACGATTCGATCGGCAAGGACACCTTCGAAAAGTCGCTCGACTGTCTCGCGCCGCTCGGCCTGTTCGTGAGCTTCGGCAACGCGTCGGGTCCGCTGCCGCTGATCGACTCGTCGGAATTCGCGGGACGCGGTTCGCTCTTCTTTACGCGCCCGACGCTTTTCACCTATATCGCGAAACGCGCCGATTACGAGGCGATGTCGGCCGAGTTGTTCGACGTGCTGAGCTCGGGCAGGGTCAAGACGAGCATCAATCAGCGCTATGCGCTGCCGGATGTCGGCGAGGCGCATGCGGAGCTCGAAGGGCGCCGCACGACGGGGTCGACGATCCTGCTTCCGTAAAAAAACTTCGCGGCCTCCGGCTGCGCTACCCGACCTCCACCAAGGCCGTTTCATCGCGAGATGAAACGGCCTTGTCCGTTTACGCGATTTTTACGCGCACCGCGCAATCTTTGACCAGCCCTTTAGGCGGATCGGCATACCGTTGCATCTATCCAAAATCCGTAAATGGGGAAACAAAATGGATGTGCTGTATGTCGGGGGCCTGGCGCTGTTTGCCGTGCTGACCTTTGGGCTGATTGGCGGCTGCGAGAAGCTGATGCAGTTCCGTCGCGGACAGGGAGCACGCTGATGACCTGGATGCTGTGGCTGGCCGGCGCGTCCACCGCGCTGCTGTTCGTTTATCTCGTGTATGCGCTGCTGCGCGCGGAGGACATTGAATGAACACGAACGATGTCCTGCAGGCGAGTCTTTTTATCGTCGTGCTACTGGCCGCCGCGGTGCCGGTGGCGAGCTATCTGGGCGCCGTGATGGACGGCAGCTCAAGCGTGGTGCGCTTCGGCGCGCCGCTCGAACGGCTGCTTTACCGTATCGCGGGCGTCGATCCAGCGGCGGAAATGGGCTGGAAGCACTACGCGATCGCCACGGTCGCATTCAACGTGCTCGGCGTGGCGTTCCTGTACGTGCTGCTGCGCGTGCAAGGGTGGCTGCCCGGCAATCCGCAGCAGTTCGGCGCGATGTCGGTCGACAGCGCGTTCAATACCGCAGTCAGCTTCGTGTCGAACACCAACTGGCAGGACTACACGCCCGAGCAAACGGTCAGCTATCTGACGCAGATGCTCGGCCTGACCGTGCAGAACTTCCTGTCGGCGGCGACCGGCATCGTCGTCGTGATCGCGCTGATTCGCGGCTTCGCCCGGCATACCGCGCAGACCATCGGCAACTTCTGGGTCGATATCACACGGGTGACGATGTACGTGCTGCTGCCGATGGCGGCGATCGTCGCGGCACTGCTGATGAGCCAAGGTGTGATCCAGAACTTCAAGGCGTATCAGGACGTGCCGACGCTGCAGACCACCACCTACGCCGCGCCGAAGCTCGACGCGCAAGGCAATCCGGTGAAGGACGCGAAGGGCAATCCGGTGACGGTCGACACGCCCGTGAAGACGCAGACCATCGCGATGGGCCCGGTCGCGTCGCAGGAAGCGATCAAGATGCTCGGCACCAACGGCGGCGGCTTCTTCAACGGCAACTCCGCGCATCCGTACGAAAACCCGACGCCGTTCTCGAACTTCGTGCAGATCTTCTCGATGCTGATCATTCCGGCGGCGCTCGCACTCGTGTTCGGCCGCGTGATCGGCGACCGCCGCCAGGGTGTCGCGGTGCTTGCGGCGATGACGATCGCGTTCGGCGTCTGCGTGTTTGGCGAGATCAGCGCCGAGCAAAGCGGCAATCCCGCGTTCACGGCGCTCAAGGTCGATCAGTCGGCGAACGCGCTGCAGGCGGGCGGCAATGCCGAAGGCAAGGAAACGCGCTTTGGTATCGCGCAGTCGGGCATCTTCACGGTCGCGACCACGGCGGCTTCGTGCGGCGCGGTCGCCAATACGCACGATTCGTTGACGCCGATCGGCGGCCTGTACCCGATGCTGTTGATGCAGCTAGGTGAAGTGATCTTCGGCGGTGTCGGCTCCGGCATGTACGGCATGCTCGTGTTCGCGCTGCTCGCGGTCTTCGTCGCGGGGCTGATGATCGGGCGTACTCCTGAATATGTCGGCAAGAAGATCGAGGCCTACGAGATGAAGATGGTGTCGATCGTGGTGCTGCTCACGCCGCTGCTCGTGCTGGTGGGCACCTCGATCGCGGTGCTGACCGACGCGGGCAAGGCCGGCATCGCGAACCCCGGCGCGCATGGCTTCTCCGAAATCCTCTACGCGTTCAGCTCGGCCGCGAACAACAACGGCAGCGCATTCGCGGGTCTGACCGTAAGTACGCCGTTCTACAACTGGCTCACCGCGATCGCGATGTGGTTCGGCCGCTTCGGCACGATCGTGCCGGTGCTCGCGATCGCCGGCTCGCTCGCCGCGAAGAAGCGCATCGGCGTTACCGGCGGCACGCTGCCGACGCACGGCCCGTTGTTCGTCGTGCTGCTGCTCGGCACGGTGCTGCTGGTCGGCGCGCTGACCTACGTCCCGGCGCTCGCGCTCGGTCCCGGCGTCGAGCATCTGATGATGATCGGCGTGCAGTGACGTGTGACGCGGGGCCTCGATCAACGACGCCCAACGACCGAACAGGCGCTTGCACGCGGCAAGCCCGCAAGCGCACAAGGATATTCGAGGATTCAATGACTGAACATAACGCTACGCGGTCCATGTTCGACCCGGCGCTGCTGCGTCCGGCGATCGTGGACTCCTTTAAAAAGCTCACGCCGCGCACGCAGTTTCGCAACCCGGTGATGTTCTGCGTGTACGTCGGCAGCATTCTGACGACCATTCTGTGGATCGCCGCGCTCGGCGGTCAGGCCGAGGCGCCCGCGGGCTTCATTCTCGCGGTCACGCTGTGGCTGTGGTTCACGGTGCTGTTCGCGAACTTCGCGGAAGCGCTCGCCGAAGGCCGCTCGAAAGCGCAGGCCGCGTCGCTGCGCAGCGCGAAGAAAGACGTGATGGCCAAGAAGCTCAACGAGCCGCATCCGAAGTCGCCGATCCGCATCACCACCGCATCGGATCTGCGCAAAGGCGACGTCGTGCTGGTCGAAACCGGCGACGTGATTCCGGCCGACGGCGAAGTGATCGACGGTGTCGCATCGGTCGACGAATCGGCGATCACCGGTGAATCGGCGCCGGTGATCCGCGAGTCGGGCGGCGACTTTTCGTCGGTGACGGGCGGCACGCGCGTGCTGTCGGACTGGATCGTCGTGCGCGTCACCGCGAATCCGGGCGAGGCGTTTCTCGATCGCATGATCGCGATGGTCGAAGGCGCGAAGCGTCAGAAGACGCCGAACGAAATCGCGCTGACCATCCTGCTCGTCGCGCTGACGATCGTGATGCTGCTCGCCACCGCGACGCTGCTGCCGTTCTCGATCTTCTCGGTCGAAGCCGCGAAAGCGGGCCACGTGGTCACGATCACCGCCCTCGTCGCGTTGCTCGTGTGTCTGATCCCGACGACGATCGGCGGCCTGCTGTCGGCGATCGGCGTGGCCGGCATGAGCCGCATGATGCAGGCGAACGTGATCGCGACCTCGGGCCGCGCGGTCGAAGCGGCCGGCGACGTCGACGTGCTGCTGCTCGACAAGACCGGCACCATCACGCTCGGCAACCGCCAGGCGTCGCAGTTTCTGCCCGCGCCGGGTCTGAGCGAAGAAGCGCTTGCCGATGCCGCGCAGTTGTCGTCGCTCGCCGACGAAACGCCGGAAGGCCGCAGCATCGTCGTGCTCGCGAAGCAGCGCTTCAATATCCGTCAGCGCGACATGGCCTCGCTGCACGCGGTGTTTCTCGCGTTCACCGCTCAGACCCGCATGAGCGGGGTCGATCTGTCGCCGCAAGGAACGCCCGCCGGAACCCACGGCCGTGAGATCCGCAAAGGCGCGGCCGATGCGGTCAAGCACTACGTCGAAGCGAACGGCGGCCGTTTCCCGAACGAAGTCAGCAATGTGGTCGCCGAGGTCGCGCGACGCGGCAGCACACCGCTCGTGGTCGCCGAGAAGGGCGAGCAGGGCGCGCGCGTGCTCGGCGTGATCGAGCTGAAGGACGTCGTGAAGGGCGGCATCAAGGAGCGCTTCGCCGAGCTGCGCAAGATGGGCATCAAGACCGTGATGGTGACGGGCGACAACCGTCTGACCGCCGCCGCGATCGCGGCCGAAGCAGGCGTCGACGACTTCCTCGCCGAAGCGACACCGGAGACCAAGCTCGCGACGATCCGCGCGCACCAGGCCGAAGGGCGTCTGGTCGCGATGACCGGCGACGGCACCAACGACGCGCCCGCGCTTGCGCAGGCCGACGTCGCGGTCGCGATGAACACTGGCACGCAGGCGGCGAAAGAGGCCGGCAACATGGTCGACCTCGATTCGAATCCGACCAAGCTGATCGAGATCGTCGAGATCGGCAAACAGATGCTGATGACGCGCGGTTCGCTAACCACGTTCTCGATCGCCAACGACGTCGCCAAGTACTTCGCGATCATCCCGGCCGCGTTCGCATCGACGTATCCGGCGCTGAATGCGCTGAACGTGATGCATCTCGCGACACCGACCTCGGCGATCATGTCGGCGGTGATCTTCAACGCGCTGATCATCGTGCTGCTGATTCCTCTTGCGCTTAAGGGCGTGCGCTACCGCGCGCTAGGCGCCGCGATCCTGCTGCGCCGCAATCTGCTGATCTACGGCCTCGGCGGGATCATCGTGCCGTTCATCGGCATCAAGCTAATCGATATGGTGCTGGCCGCGTTCGGCTGGGTGTGAGATGGATGAAAAGGGAAAGAGACTCATCATGAAAAATCTGTTCCGTCCGCTGATCGTGATCTTCGCGGTGCTGACCGTGGTCACCGGACTCGCTTATCCCGCGGTGATGACCGCGTTCGGCCAGGCGGCGTTCCACCAGCAGGCGAACGGCAGCCTGATCGAGCAGAACGGCAAGGTGGTCGGCTCGACGCTGATCGGCCAGCAGTTCGACGCGCCGCAGTATTTCTGGGGCCGGCTGTCGGCGACGAGCCCGATGCCGTACAACCCGCAGAACTCCGGCGGCTCGAACCTCGGGCCGAACAACCCGGCGCTGCTCGACGAGATCAAGGGCCGTCTCGACGCGCTGAAGGCCGCGGGCACCGACATGTCGAAGCCGGTGCCGGTCGATCTGGTCACGTCGTCGGGCAGCGGGCTCGATCCGGAGATCAGTCCGGCAGCGGCCGAGTACCAGCTCGCGCGGGTCGCGCAGGCCCGTCACCTCGCGCCGAGCGACGTGCAGGCGCTCGTCGAGCGCTACACGACGGGGCGCCAGTTCGGCGTGCTCGGCGAGCCGCGCGTGAACGTGCTGAAGCTCAATCTTGCACTCGATGAAATGAAGCGCGGTTGACGCGAAACGCAACGGCAACGCATCAGCCGCGCTTGCGGTTCATCGACAAAACAGCGGCGTCCGCGTGGCGCCGCTGCGCCATTTGCGGGCCGGCGCGGACCGTGCCAACATGCAGGCACCGCCGCTCGCACGACTATGACAATCAATGAGCATGAACCGCCCCGATCCTGACGAACTGCTCGACAAGCTGCAGCGCGACGAAGAAAAGCGTCTGCGCGGCAGGCTGAAAATTTTCTTCGGCGCGTCGGCTGGTGTCGGCAAGACCTATGCGATGCTGCAGGCCGCGCGCCGCCGCAAGGACGAGGGTATCGACGTGCTGGTCGGCATCGCCGAAACGCACGGGCGCGGCGAAACCGCCGCGTTGCTCGCGGGGCTCGACGTGCTGCCGCTCGCGCATATCGAGTATCGCGGCCGCAAGCTCGGCGAGTTCGATCTCGACGCCGCGCTCGCGCGCAAGCCGCAACTGATCCTCGTCGACGAACTCGCGCATTCGAACGTGCAGGGCGCGCGCCATCTGAAGCGCTGGCAGGACGTCTACGAACTGCTCGACGCCGGCATCGACGTCTATACGACCGTCAACGTGCAGCACCTGGAGAGCCTGAACGACGTGGTTGGCCAGATCACCGGCATCCGCGTGTGGGAGACCGTGCCCGATCGCGTGTTCGATCATGCCGACGAAGTCACGCTCGTCGATCTGCCGGCCGAGGAACTGCTCGACCGCATGCGCGACGGCAAGGTGTACATGGCGCAGCAGGCCGAGCGCGCGGTGCGCAACTTCTTTCGCAAGGGCAACCTGATCGCGCTGCGCGAACTGGCACTGCGCCGCACCGCCGATCGCGTCGATGCGCAGATGCGCGAGTACCGCGCCGATCGTTCGATCCAGCGCATCTGGCAGGCGCGCGAGCGGCTGCTGGTGTGCGTGGGTCCTGGTCCCGAAGCGCCGGCGCTGGTGCGCTCGGCGGCGCGCCTCGCCGCGAGCCTGAGGGCCGACTGGCTCGCGGTCTATGTCGAAACGCCCGCGTTGCAGCGTCTGCCCGACGCGCGCCGCGCACGCACGCTGAACGCGCTGAAGCTCGCCGCCGAACTCGGCGCCGAAACCGCGACGCTCGCCGCCACCGATGCGCTCGACGCGTTGATCGGTTACGCGCAGGCGCGCAACGTATCGAAGCTGGTGGCGGGCGCATCGTCGCGCACGGGCGTGAGCCGCTGGCTGCGCCGGCCGCTCGGCGAGCGCATCGCCGAGAAGAGCGGCGATCTCGATCTCACGCTGATTCGCGGGTCGTCGGAGCGCGACGGCGGCGAACAGCGCCATCTGTTGAACACGACCGCGAACGCGTGGCGCGAGGCATTGAGCGCGGCGCGCGAGCGTCGCTCGCCGCCGCGCGCGTATGCGTTCGCGCTCGCGATCGGCGCGGCGATCACGCTGCTGTCGAGCCAGCTGATCGACCGCATCGATCTGACCAACCTGGTAATGCTGTATCTGCTCGGCGTGATCTTCACCGCGGTGAAGCTCGGGCGCGGGCCGGGTGTCGTGCTGTCGTTCGCGAGCGTCGCCGCGTTCGATTTCTTCTTCGTGCCGCCGCGCATGTCGCTGTCGGTGTCCGATACGCAGTACCTGCTGACGTTCTTCGGCATGCTGCTGACATCGCTCGTGATCAGCCATCTGACTTCGAGCCTGCGCCGCGAGGCGAGCGTCGCGCGACGCCGCGAGCAGCGCACCGGCGCGATGTACGAGATGGCGCGCGAGCTCGCCGCGGCGCTTGCGACCGAGCAGATCGTCGGCATCGGCACGCGGCACGTGAGCGAGGTGTTCGGCGCGCGTGTCGCGATCCTGCTGCCCGACAGCGCCGATCAGGTCAAACAGAAAATCGAGGACCCCGACCCGGCGATCACGCTCGAAGGCGACGCGCTCGACCTCGACGTCGGCCAGTGGGTCTACGATCAGCAGAAGCCGGCCGGCCACGGCACCGACACGCTGCCGGCCGCCGCGGCGCTGTATCTGCCGCTGAAGGCGCCGATGCGCACGCGCGGCGTGCTCGCGGTCGTCGTGCGTGACGAGCGCGAGCTGACCGTGCCGGAACAGCGGCGCATGCTCGATGCGTTCGCCGCGCAGATCGCGCTCGCGCTCGAACGCGTGCATTACGTCGATATCGCGCGCGATGCGCTCGTCAACATGGAGTCGGAACGGCTTCGCAATTCGCTGCTGTCGGCGATATCGCACGATCTGCGCACGCCGCTGACGACGATCGTCGGGTTTTCATCGATGCTCGCACAGGGGCAGGGAGGGCAGGGGCCGACCGACCCGCAATCCGCCGCGCGTCGTAACGACGAACTCGTCGATGCAATCCACGAAGAAGCGCTGCGCATGACCGACATCGTCACGAATCTGCTCGACATGGCGCGCCTGCAGGCCGGCAGCTTGCAGCTGAACCAGCAATGGACGCTGCTCGAGGAGACCGTCGGCGCCGCGCTGCGCGCGTGCAAGCGCGTGCTCGCCGATCATCCGGTGCAGGTCACGCTGCCCGCCGATCTGCCGCTGCTGCATCTCGACGCGGTGCTGATGGAGCGGCTGTTCTCGAACCTGTTCGAGAACGCGGCCAAATACACGGCGTCCGGCACGCCGCTCATGATCGGCGCGCAGCAGATCGACGCGGATGGCGCGCCATTCGTGCGCGTGACGATCGACGACAACGGCCCCGGCCTGCCCGCCGGCATGGAAGCGCGCGTGTTCGAGAAGTTCACGCGCGGCGAGAAGGAGTCGGCGAAACCGGGCATCGGCCTTGGCCTCGCGATCTGCCGCGCGATCGTCGAGGCGCACGGCGGTACAATCGGCGCGCTCAACCGGACGGCCGCGGATGGCCACCTCGAGGGCGCGCGCTTCTGGTTCACACTGCCGGTCAAGACGCCGCCCGACGCGCCCGAGACGTTCGATACGCTCGAAGACGAAGGCGCCCCCGCCGCCGCCGACCTCAACCCGCTCACCCGACCCGCCCATGAGTGACCTGAGCATCACCGTCGTTCTGATCGAAGACGAAAAGCAGATACGCCGCTTCGTGCGCACGGCGCTCGAAGGCGAGGGCATCGCCGTGTACGACGCCGAGACCGGCAAGCAAGGGCTCGTCGAAGCGGCGACGCGCAAGCCCGATCTCGTGATCGTCGATCTGGGCCTGCCCGACACCGATGGCCTCGACGTGATCCGAGAGCTGCGTGGCTGGAGTGAGCTGCCGGTAATTGTGCTATCGGCGCGCACCCAGGAAAGCGAAAAGGTCGCCGCGCTCGACGCCGGCGCCGACGACTACCTGACCAAGCCGTTCGGCGTGTCCGAGTTGCTCGCGCGCATCCGCGCGCATCTGCGGCGGCGCAATCACGGCGGCGCGAACGAATCGCCGCAGGTGCGCTTCGGCGCGGTCACCGTCGATCTCGCGCTGCGCCAGGTCACGCGCGACGGCGCCGCGGTCCATCTGACGCCGATCGAATACCGGCTGCTCGCGACGCTCGTGCGCCACGCCGGCCGCGTGCTCACGCACCGGCAGTTGCTGCGCGATGTGTGGGGGCCGTCGCATGTCGAGAGTCACCACTATTTGCGCATCTACATGGCGCACCTGCGCGGCAAGCTCGAGCGCGATCCCGCGCAGCCGGAGCATATCGTCACGGAGACGGGCGTCGGGTATCGGCTGGTGGGCGCGGTGTGAGTTCGTTCGCGAAGCCGCTCCGTTATAATCTCCCGACGTAAGGACGACCTTACGCTTCTATCAATCATCGGGGACGGCCCCATATTTCATGGAGCTGTTTCGATGTCCTGGTTTCTTCTGTTGATCGCCGGGTTGCTCGAAGTCGCGTGGGCGGCCGGTCTCAAAACTTCCGAAAGTTTCACCCGTTTCTGGCCGTCCGTCTTCACGGTCGTGACCGCGCTCGGCAGCTTCGCGCTGCTCGCGCTCGCGATGCGGCAACTGCCGCTCGGCACGGCCTATGCGGTGTGGACAGGAATTGGCGCGGTCGGCGCGTTCGTTTTCGGCGTCGTGATGATGGGCGAGGCGCTGACGGTCGCGCGCGTCGCCAGTGCATCGCTGATCGTGATCGGCCTCGTCGGGCTGAAGCTGTCGTCGGGGCACTGACCCTCGGCTACGTCCGCCCGGCGCGCGGCCGCCATTGCCTGTAAGCCACAGCGCGGCCTCGCCGCTCTACGTCCTGCGAATCATCGTAGCTATAATGAGACAGCAACGACGTTGAGATTGCCCGCGGCCTGGCTGGCGCGGCCGGCTTGGCAAGCCTGACGGCTTCGGCGCGGAACCCCCGCTGGTTCCCGCCGCGGCGTCCGGCAAGCACAAAGCGCGTGGAGGCGGCCATGCTTGAATCACTTTCGCTTGCAGCGGGCCTTTCATGGGGCAGCGGTCTGCGCCTCTATCTAACGGTCCTTTTGGCCGGCGTATTAGAACGTCTTGGCCTGATTCACTTGCCGAACACATTGTCCGCGCTGTCATCGCCATGGGTGATCGGCGCGGCGGCCGTGCTGACGCTGGCCGAGTTCCTCGCCGACAAGATCCCCGCGTTCGACTCGCTGTGGGACGCGATCCACACTTTCATCCGCATTCCGGCCGGCGCCGTGCTGGCCGCCGGCGCGCTCGGCCACGCCGATCCGACGCTGCTGACCGTCGCCGCGCTCGCGGGCGGCACGCTCGCCGGCACTGCGCATCTTGCGAAGGCGGGCACCCGCGCGCTGATCAATCTGTCGCCCGAACCGCTG
This sequence comes from Paraburkholderia sp. BR13439, assembly GCF_040948805.1. Lineage (NCBI taxonomy): Bacteria > Pseudomonadati > Pseudomonadota > Betaproteobacteria > Burkholderiales > Burkholderiaceae > Paraburkholderia > Paraburkholderia sp. BR13439. The sequence continues at coordinate 363,121 of NZ_JBFPKN010000006.1, forward strand.
TCGAACGTCGTCACGTCGACCGCCGAGGACGGCCTCGCGGTCGGCGGGGTACTGCTTGCGCTATTCGTGCCGCTCGCGTTTCTGGTCTTGATGGTAGGCTTTCTGCTACTCGCGGCGTGGGCATTGCCGCGATTGTGGCGTGGCGTGCAGGGCGGTTTTCGCGGCATGGCCACGCACATGGTGTCGCGATTGGCGAGGAGCAGGCACGATTGAGCGAAGCACTACCAGGATCTAAGGCGGGTTCAAGAACGCGCGCCGATACGAGACCGGCGCGCCGGCTCGGCGGCATCGATCTGTTGCGCCAGGCCATGCGGATGACGGCGCGCGACTGGCGCGCGGGCGAACTGACGATGTTGCTGCTCGCGCTCGTGCTGGCGGTCGCGGCGTTGTCGAGCGTCGGGTTTCTGGGCGACCGGCTGCATCAGGGGCTCGAGCGCGATGCGCGGCGCATGATCGCCGCCGACTTTATCGTGCGCGCCGATCATCCTGTCGATCCGCAATTCGCGGCCGAGGCGCACGCGCTGGGCCTGCGCACCGCCACCACGGCGATCTTTCCCAGCATGATCAACTCGACCGGCGCGCAGCCGGCGTCGCGGCTCGCCGCCGTCAAGGCGGTGTCGCCGGGCTATCCGTTGCGCGGCGCGCTGCGCATCGCGGCGGCGCCGGGTGCGGCCGATCATCCGGCGACGTCGATTCCGGCGCCGGGCACCGTGTGGGTCGACCAGGAATTGCTCGACGCACTGAAGCTGAAGGTCGGCGATGCGGTGAAGGTCGGCAATCGCAACTTCACGGTCGGCGCGCTCATCACGCGCGAACTCGATCGCGGCTTCTCGTTCGTCAACTTTTCGCCGCGCCTGATGCTGCGCGCCGACGAAGTGCAATCGACCGGCCTGATCACGTACGGCAGCCGGGTCACGTACCGGTTGCTGGTCGCCGGGTCCGACGACGCGGTCGCGCGCTTCGCGCAGTTCGCGCACGAGCACGTCGATGCCGGCAAAATGCGCGGCGTCGCGCTCGAGTCGCTGCAGGACGGCCAGCCGCAGGTGCGTCAGACGCTCGATCGCGCGGGCCATTTCCTGACGCTCGTGTCGCTGTTGACCGCGCTGCTCGCGGCGGTCGCAATCGCGATGGCCGCGCACCGCTTCATGCGCCGGCATCTCGACGGCTGCGCGGCGATGCGCTGTCTGGGCGTGAGCCACTCCGCGCTACGGGCGTTGTTCACGCTCGAATTCGTCGGGCTCGGCGTGATCGGCGGGGCACTCGGCGTGGCGCTCGGTTACCTGGGGCATCTCGCGCTGCTGACGTGGCTCGGCGGCCTGATCGACGTGGTGCTGCCGCAGCCGACGCTGTGGCCCGCGCTCGAAGGCGTCGCGGCCGGCCTCGTGCTGCTGCTCGGCTTCGCGCTGCCGCCGCTGGTGCCGCTCACGGGGGTGCCGCCGGTGCGCGTGCTGCGGCGTGAATGGGGCGAGGAGGGCCGCACCGCGTGGGCCGCCTACGCGTTCGGCATCGTGCTGTTCGCGGGGCTGCTGATCCTCGCCGCCGGCGAATTGAAGCTCGGCGGCATCGTCGCGGGTGGATTCGCGGGCGGGTTGCTGGTGTTCGCCGGCATCGCACGGCTCGCGTTGTGGGGCGCGGCGCGCGTGGTGCGCAGCGAGCGCGTCAATGCGGGCATCGGCTGGCGCTATGCGCTCGCGTCGCTCGAGCGGCGCAGCAGCACGAGCGCGCTGCAGATCACCGCGCTCGGCATCGGCCTGATGTGCCTGTTGCTGATCGCGATGACGCGCAACGACCTCGTGCAGGGGTGGCGTAAATCGACGCCGCCCGATGCATCCAACGAGTTCATCATCGACATCCAGCCCGATCAGCGCGACGCGGTCACGCAGTATCTGGACGCGCACGGCATCGCTGGTGTGGACTTGTCGCCGATGGTGCGTGGGCGGCTCGTCGCGATCAACGGCAAGGCAGTCAACCCGGACTCGTTCAAGGGCGCGGACGCGCGGCGTCTGGTGGACCGCGAGTTCAACCTGTCGTACACGACGCAACTGCCCGACGACAACCGGATCGCCGCGGGCAGCTGGTTCGGCGATACGACGAAGCCGCAGATTTCGATCGAGCAGGGTCTCGCGAAGCTGATCAACGTGAAGCCCGGCGATGTGCTGCGTTTCGACGTGACGGGCCTGACTGTCGAGGCGCCGGTGACGAGCGTGCGCAAGCTCGATTGGGGGTCGTTCAAGGTCAACTTCTTCGTGCTGATGCCGCCCGTCTCGTTGCAGGACTTCCCGGCGACGTTCATCACGAGCTTCCATCTGCCCGCGGATAAGCAGTCGACGATCGACGGCCTGATCGCCGCGTATCCCAATCTGACCGCGATCGACACCGGCCCGATCCTCGCGCAGGTGCAGCGCGTGTTGCAGCAGGTGATCGGCGCGGTGCAGTTCCTGTTCGCGTTCACGCTCGCGGCCGGCGTGCTGGTGCTGTACGCGGCGCTTGCCGGCACGCGCGACGAGCGTATGCGAGAATCCGCGCTGCTGCGCGCGCTGGGCGCATCGCATCGTCAGGTGCGGGCGGTGCAGGTGGCCGAGTTCGTCGCGGTCGGTGCGCTGGCCGGCCTGATGGCGGCGGCCGTCGCGCAGATCATCGGCTCGCTGCTGGCCACGCACGTGTTCGAGTTCTATCTGGACTTCGATCCGTGGCTGCTGCCGGCGGGCATTGGCGCCGGTATCGCGTGTGCGGGCGTCGGCGGGTGGCTGAGTCTGCGGCATGTGTTGGCGCGGCCGGCGCTGCAGTCGCTGCGCGACGCGTGAGTTTTCTTGGTGATGTTTATTTGCTGTTGAGCAGGGTATGAGCGATTTGAACGACGAAGTGTCCTCGGACAAGCCGACGGCCTTCGAACTGGTGGGCGGCGAGGCGCGTGTGCGCGAACTGGTCGACCGGTTTTACGACCTGATGGATCTCGAGGCGGATTTCGCCGGGATTCGCGCGCTGCATCCGGCATCGCTCGAGGGTTCGCGCGACAAGCTGTTCTGGTTTTTGTGCGGCTGGCTCGGCGGTCCCGATCATTACATCAGCCGCTTTGGCCATCCCCGTTTGCGCGCGCGGCATCTGCCGTTTGCGATCGCGTCGAGCGAGCGCGACCAGTGGTTGAGGTGCATGGCGTGGGCGATGGAGGACATCGGCTTGCCGGAGCCGCTGCGCGAGCGCCTGCTCGGTTCGTTCTTCGAAACCGCCGACTGGATGCGCAACCGCAATGGCTGACACCCCGCCGCACGCCACCTCGGCACCGTACTCGGTCGAAGCCGACTACGCGGCGCTCGAGCCGCGCGCGCGAGAGATTCTCGACTGCTGGTTCGGCGCGCCGGGCACGCCGGAGCACGGCACGGAGCGCAAGCTCTGGTTCGAGCGCAATGACGCCGTGGATGCGATGCTGCGCGAACGTTTCGGTAACCTGATCGATGCGGCCAACGCGGGTGAGCTCGACGCATGGCAGGCCACGCCGTTGGGCGCGTTGGCGCTCGTGATCGTGCTGGACCAGTTTTCCCGCAACTGCCATCGTGGGAAGCCGCGCGCTTTCGCGACCGACAGCAAGGCGCTGCAAACCGCGCAACGAATGGTCGCGAGCGGCGCCGATCGGCTGTTGCCAGGCGTGCAGCATCGCGCGTTCGCGTATCTGCCGTTCGAGCACGATGAATCGCTCGCTAGCCAGCAGGAGTCGCTGCGGCTCTTCAAACAGCTTGCGCAGGAGCCGGGCGGTGAAGGCTACTATCAATACGCGCTGCGCCACGCGAAAGTGATCGAGCGGTTCGGCCGTTTTCCGCATCGCAACGCGTTGCTCGGACGTGAATCGAGCGACGAGGAGATCGCGTTTCTGCGCGAGCCCGGTTCGTCGTTTTGAATCAACGCGGACGCGCGCGAGGCACTCGGCCGGCGCGACGCGTTGCGCGGCTTTACTCGTCGCCGTGTATCTTGCCCGCCACCGGCGTACGCACGAACACGCGCAATAGCTCATCCGAATCACCCGGCCGCGCGCCGGACCAGAACAGCCGCCATTCGCCGGCCGGCGGCCGCGCGTTGTCGCGGCGGCTTTGCTCGATCAGCCACGTGCAGGCGGTCGTGCGCGGATCTTCGCTCGGCTGATGCACGATGCCCGTGTAGTAGAAGAGCATCGGCGCTTCGGATTCGCCGAGTCCGGAGCTCGCCATGCAGTCGCCGTCGTTCCATTCGATATCCATCTTCGCGCCGAGGTCGCGGAACACCGAGCGGTAGCTTTTCGCGTAGTCGAGCCACGGGAGCAGCAGCGTGCTGACGAGCCCCCAGACGAGCATCGCGCCCGCGCACCAGCTGAGCGCGCCGCGCCATTTGCCCGCGTACTTGAACGACGGCAGCAGCCACAGCCAGCCGATCGTCAGCACCAGCGCGCCGATGATCAGCGCGGGCGAAATCGGCAGCACCCAGTCGAGCGGTAGCCAGCGGCCGAGCAGATGCAGCGACGCATGGTTGCTCGCCGGGTTCGTCATGGTGGACCAGACCATCCACACGAGTGCGGCCGCGCTGCCGAACAGCACGCGGCTCGTCATATCCCAGCCGGTATGCAGGCGCGCCGGCAAGCGTTCGACGCCCTGCATCGCGACCAGCGCGAGCGGCGCGATGAACGGCAGGATGTAGAGCTCGCGGACCGTCGCCGAAGTTTGCAGCACCGCGAAACCGGTGCCCGCGAACAGCATCGGCAACGCCACGCGCGGATCGCGCCAGCGCCGCCATGCGCCACCGGCGAGCGCGGCCAGCGCGAGCGGCACGACCGGAAAACCGACGCTCAGCACGGTGCGCAGCACGAACAGGTGGCTCTCGTTTTCGGAGCCGAGCTCGGCGACCGAAAAACCGAAGAAGCGCCCGACGTTGTTATCCCACAGCCATACCTTGAAGAGCGCCTCGGAGCGCAGGTAGAAGCAGATTGGCCAGATCAGCGCGAATGGCGCGCAGACGAGGGCGGCGAGGCACAGCGCGCCCGCGAAGCCGCGGCTGCGGCATGCCGGATAGAGCAGCAGCGCCGCGCAGGTGGTGGCGCCGAACACGAGCGGCACGAACAGCCCCTTGGCAAGCAGCGACACGCCGACACCCGCGCCGAACATCGCCGCGCCGCTGAGGATCGCGTGACGCCGCGTGCGGGCATCGAGCGGTTTGATCTGCCGGGCGGCCTGAGCATGCATCGGGAAATACGAGGCCGCGCCCGGGTCGTCACGCAGATGCACGAGCACGAGTTCGAACAATCCGCAAAAGCCGAGCGCGGCGCCGGCCATCAGTGCGACGTCGGTCATCATGTCGTGCACGTGCTTGACGACGACGAGCGTGCCGCCGAACAGCGCGAGCGTGCCGATCACGCGCAGGTCGAACCAGCTCGCCGCAGCGACCGCGCGACGCGCGACCCGCGCGGTGTAGTACACCGTGAGGCCCGCGAACAGCGCGCTCGCGAGCCGTGCCGCATCGTGCAGCGGCAAATAGCGGCCGAAGATCCACGCGAAGCCGGTGGCGACCCAGTCGTAGATCGGCGGCTTTTCGACGAAGGGCTGGCCGGCATTAGTCGGCACGACCAAATCGCCGGTATCGAGCATGTGCTGGACGATGCCGAATGTGTAGGTTTCGTCCTGCTTCCATGGCTCGTGGCCGAGAATGCCGGGGACGAGCCACGCGCAGAGGATCGCCAGCGCGACGAACCACAGCAGCGGACGGATCGCCGCGAGCGCGCGCCAACGCTGCAGGCCGCGCCCGGCGCGGTCGGCGGAAACGGTGGAGCCCGATGCGTGCGCGGTGTCGACGCTGTGGTTCGCAAGCGCCGAAGCCGCGGCGTCTCCAATTGCGGGCTGCGCCTGTGCGCCGGCAAACGGGTGCGCGGTGCTGGCGGTAAGCGCGGCCTCTTGCGCACGGCCCGCTGGAGCGGCCGAGGTCGAGGCCGTCGCGCTGGCATTGTGCGCGCGCCAGCGCGTGGACTGCTTGTCTTGCATGGATGTCTCTGGTCAGCGTACGCGTCGGCGTTGGCCTCGTACCTATGTGTTGCTTACGTCGCCTGCAAATGCATTCGATCCGGTCGATTGTATCGCTGCATTATTACGGAAGATTACAGTCGCGGGGAGGCGCTCGCATTCGATGAGCGGCTGTGTTGGTTTCACGACATATCGACGGGGATTCGTGGAACGAGAGGAGGGGTGGAGCGCGGAACAAGGCGTGGCCGTGGCGGACCGCGCTCTGCGTTCAAGGCTTGCGTGTCCACTTGCACGCGACGTTCGCTCACCGGCCGCCGGCAACGTCGAACAACGCGCCCGTCACGTACGACGACGCATCGCTGAGCAGCCATACGATGGCCTCGGCGACTTCGTCGGCGCGGCCGGGGCGGCCGAGCGGCGTGGTCGCGCCCAGTTGTGCGGCGCGTTCCGGCTTGCCGCCGCTCGCATGGATCTCGGTGTCGATCAGACCCGGACGCACCGCGTTCACGCGCACGCCCTGCGGGCCGAGTTCTTTTGCGAGGCCGATGGTCATCGTGTCGATGGCGCCTTTCGATCCCGCGTAGTCGACGTATTCGTTCGGCGACCCCAGCCGCGCCGCCGCCGACGACACATTGACGATCGCGCCGCCTGCGCCGCCGCGCTGGGTCGACATGCGCCGCGCCGCTTCGCGTGCGCACAGATAGGCGCCGAGCACGTTGACGTCGAACACGCGTTTCAGACGCGCGAAGTCCATATCGGCGAGCTGGCTCGACGGCGCGACGATGCCGGCGTTGTTGACGAGCGCATCGATGCGGCCGAAGGTTTGCTGTAGCGTGTCGAACATGCCGGTCACGTCGGCTTCGTTCGCGACATCGCCGGCGATTGGCAGCGCGCGGCCGCCCGCATGTTCGACTTCGGCGACCGTCTGCTGCGCGGCGGCGAGGTCACGCACGTAGTTCACGCCGACACACCAGCCGCGCGCGCCGAGCAGACGCGCGGTGGCGCGGCCAATGCCGCGGCTGCCGCCGGTGATCAGAACAGCTTTCGTCATCGCAACCTCGTCGTTCGGGTGATGCGTGCGCGGCGGTCCGCCCTCGAGTTCGAGTTCGGCGGAACGGGATTCAGATCGCGTCGCTTTGCACTGCCGCCCATTTGTCGCGTGCGGGCGGCGCGTAACGTTGCAGCTTGCCAATCAACGCGAGCGGATCGGCGTCGATTTGCAGCATGTCGAGATAGGTCTTGCGCAGGAAGCCTTCGTTGACCGTGTGCTGAAGCAGGCGGATCAGCGGCTCGAAGAAGCCGCCGGTGTTCAGCAGCGCGACCGGCTTGCCGTGGTAGCCGAGCTGCGCCCACGTGAAGACCTCGAACAGCTCCTCGAGCGTGCCCGCGCCGCCCGGCATCGCGACGAACGCATCGGATAGTTCGGCCATCATCTTCTTGCGATGATGCATGTCGGGTACCACGTGCAGCTCGGTCAGGCCGTTATGACCCACTTCCTTGCTGACGAGCAGTTCGGGAATCACGCCGATCGCGCGGCCGCCTTCGGCCATCACGGTGTCGGCGATCACGCCCATCAGTCCGACCTTGCCGCCCCCAAACACGAGCGCGAGATCGGCCTCGACGAGGGCGCGGCCGAACGCGCGCGCCGCCTGCGCATACAACGGTTTGGCTCCCATCGAAGAGCCGCAATAGACACACACCGACTTCATGCTCAACTTTCCTTCGATTCGTTGCGAGGCGCGGCGCCTTCACGCGGCGGCAAGTAGTCGTAGAACTCGCGCTTGGGCAGTGTGCCGGATACGAGGTCGTCGAACAGCAGCCGCGAGCGGCCGCGCAGGTAGGGCGCCATCAGCGAGACGATCTGCACGCTGACCTGATGCAGCTCCTCGCGGATCGCTTCCTGCTCGTTGTATTTGCGCGGATTCATCACGAATTGATATGACAGCCAGTACGTGCCGATCACGCCGACGTTGGTCGCGATCACTTGCATTTCCTGCGGCGTCGCGACCATTTCGCCGTCGGCGACGAGTTGCTCGCAGAACTGGCTCGCGAAGCGCACCTTGTGGCTGATGATCTGCTTGAAATGCGTCTCGAGCGTGCGGTTGCGCGCGAGCAGGTCGTTCAGGTCGCGGTACAGGAAGCGGTAGCGCCAAGTGAAATCGACCATGTACTGCAGATACGACCACATTTCGTCGATGGTCGCACGATGGTCGTCGGGGAAACGCAGACGCTTCTCGATCTCGTGCTCGAACTGGCTGAAGATGCTGTTGATGATGTCGTCTTTGTTGCGGAAGTGGTAGTACAGGTTGCCTGGGCTGATTTCCATTTCCTCGGCGATCGTCGTCGTCGTGACGTTCGGCTCGCCGATTTCGTTGAACAGCTTCAACGACAGTTCGAGAATCCGTTCGCGCGTGCGGCGGGGAGGTTTGGCTTCCATGTCGTCCGGCCCTGGTTATGCCGGGCTGGGGCGCATGGCGGCGTGCCGCTGCTGCGTGTTCCACCCGGATGCGGTTGGTATATTGAGCTCTCCCGAACCCGCCGACACGCGGCAGGCCCCCCGAAAGGGCAGGATGAGGCGAGGCGCGGATACGTTTGCGCGAGCGCTTTCCTGTGAGACCGTTAAACGATTATAAACCGAGCGTTCTAATACCCAACCGCCTGCGCGGATATTCAACCTGTTGGACCTGGCCCAAGCGTGCGCTTCAACCCGCGTCGAGACTCAAAGCCACGCGCGAACCCAGCCGACCACCAGCGGCCCGACGATCACCCCCCACGTCATCACACACATGCCGAGCGCGACCATCACGGCCGCGCTGCCGAGATCCTTCGCGCGGCGGGAGAGCTCGTGACGTTCGAGCGAGATCCGGTCGATCGCCGCTTCGACGCTCGAATTGAGCAGCTCGACGATCAGCACGAGCAGCACCGAGCCAAGCAGCAGCACGCGCGACACGGGATCGACGGGCACCACGAGGCCGCATGGAATCAGGATCGCGGCCAGCGTGAGTTCCTGACGAAACGCGCTTTCCTCGCGAATTGCGACGCGAAAACCGGCCAGCGAGTTTTTCATCGCGTGCCATGCGCGCGTGAGGCCGCGGTTGCCTTTGTAGGGGTTGAAGGGCAGCGGGGCGAGCGGGTCGTCGGGGCTGAGCGGTTCGTTGGGGGCGTCGTGGCTCGAGTCGCGGGTCGTGTCGTGGCTGGCGTCGCGTTGCACGCCGCCCGAGACGCTGGGGCCGCCGTTCCTCGACCTCGCGCCGTTCACCCGATGCACGGTATCCGCATGCCCGCTCACACCCGGCTCGCGGACATCGTCGAACGGTTCGATGCTCGTGGTGTCGTGGCTGGACTCGACGGCGCGCAGCGCGCCGTTCGACGCGCCTTCGGCGCTGGATCGACTGCTTCGCATGGATAGCTCCGCGCGCCGCATCATGCAGCGGCGCTTTCCTCACGATACGCCGTGCCGCGCAGTGGCTTCAAATGCGCGGCGAATTGTGCGGACGCCGCTGCCCACGAAAAGCGCTCGGCCCATGCGCGCGCATGCGATCGCTCGATCTTCAGCGCCTCGAGACAGGCCTCGCGCAGATCCTCATGCATCGCACCGGCGCCGCCGTCGCCGAGCACGTCGATCGGGCCGGTGACCGGATACGCGGCCACCGGCGTGCCGCATGCGAGCGCTTCGAGCAGCACGAGCCCGAACGTGTCGGTGCGGCTCGGAAACACGAAGACGTCGGCGGCCGCGTAGACCTTCGCGAGTTCGGCCTGCGACAGCACGCCCAGATAGTTGACCTGCGGGTAGCGCGACTTCAGTTCGGCGAGCGCCGGACCTTCGCCCGCGACCCACTTCGAGCCGGGCAGATCGAGCTGCAAGAAAGCCTCGACGTTCTTCTCGACCGCCACGCGTCCCACGTACAGGAAGATCGGCCGCGCGGTGTTGAGCACCTTCGAGTCCATTGGACGGAAGATCTCGAGATCGACGCCGCGCGTCCACAGCACGACATTGGTGAAGCCGAACTTTTCGAGGTCCTGCTTGACGACGGGCGTGGGCGCCATCACCGCGAGCGATGGCTCGTGGAACCAGTGCAGAAACTTGTAGGTCGCCGCGAGCGGGATGCGAAAGCGCGCCTGCACGTACTCGGGAAAGCGCGTGTGATACGCGGTCGTAAACGGCAGCTTGTGCTCGATCGCATATGCGCGCGCGGCCATGCCGAGCGGACCTTCGGTCGCAATGTGCAACGCATCGGGCGCGAAACGGTCGATGCGCTCGCGCAGCCGGCGGCGCGGCAGCAGCGACAGGCGTATCTCCGGATAAGTCGGGCACGGGATGGTGCGGAATTCGAGCGGTGTCAGCAGATCGACCTGATGGCCGAGCGCGGTGAGTTCGCGCCGGGTGTTCTTCAGCGTGCGCACGACGCCGTTGACCTGCGGCTCCCATGCGTCGGTGACGATCATGATCTTCATCGCGTTGTTCATCGCTGCGGGCCCTGTGGAATTGGAGAGTGGAACTGCTCAGGCAGTGGCGCGGGCTTTTTGCGTGCCCTTCTGGGGCGCGCGCAGCGCGGTCCAGAAGATCACCTTGAGTTCGCCTTCATAGGTCTCGACGAGAGCCGACAGACTCTCGACCCAATCGCCATCGTTGCAATAGAGCACACCGTCGATCTCGCGCATTTCGGCCTTGTGGATGTGCCCACAGACGACGCCGTCACAGCCGCGGCGACGCGCTTCGTCGGTCATCACGGTTTCGAACGACGAGATGAAGTTGACCGCGTTCTTGACCTGATGCTTCAGGTATTGCGACAGCGACCAGTACGGGAAGCCGAGCTTGCTGCGAATGCGGTTGAACCAGCGGTTCAGCACGAGGATCATCGTGTACAGCGTGTCGCCGAGATAGGCGAGCCATTTCGCATGCTGGATCACGCCGTCGAACAAATCGCCGTGCACGATCCACAGCCGCTTGCCGGCGAGCGTCGTGTGGAACGCTTCGCCGCGCACGTGGATGTCGCCGAACGCGAGGTCGCAGAACTGGCGCGCGGCTTCGTCGTGATTGCCGGGCACGTAGATGACCTGGGTGCCTTTGCGCGCTTTGCGCAGCACTTTCTGCACGACGTCGTTGTGGGCCTGCGGCCAGTACCAGCCTTTCTTCAACTGCCAGCCGTCGATGATGTCGCCGACCAGGTACAGGTACTCCGATTCGTTGTGGCGCAGGAAGTCGAGCAGATAACCGGCCTGGCAGCCGCTCGAGCCGAGATGGATATCCGAGAGCCAGATCGTGCGATAGCGATGTGGATCGTCGTGGCCGTCATCGGGATGATCGGCGTGGGCGTCGAGTGATGGCGTCGCCGGCAGCGGCAGGCCGTGATGAGTAGAACCTGGGGCGGGCCGGAACGCGACGGGGTCGACGCTCGGACCGGTTTGACGAAACAGGGAAGTCGCGGACGTATTTGGGTCCATGGCTCACGCGTCGAGTGGCGGTGCCCGTATTGGGCCAGGCGCGAGTGACTCTGCCGTGACAGTCACGAGAAGTTCTTATTACGGAGCAGCCTTGGCGGGGCCTGTTTTTTCGTTGTTCTGGCCTTTTTGGCCTTTCCTTGTTGTCTTATCGGTCTATTAGCGTTGCCCCTGTGCGGGGCGGCACCTACTTTCTTTGCTGCTGCAAAGAAAGTAGGCAAAGAAGACAGCTCAAACCGCTAGCTCATAAGCGGGTCCCCTGGCTTGGCAGGGGTAGTGGTGCATCTGGAATCCGTGTCCCAGCACATTCCCGTTCGTGACAAAGCCATCATCCATCCCACTCCGCACTACGTGCGTCGCGGACTGGTCTGCCCGGGAAACCAGCGGGCTTGCCCGCGCAGCGGGAGCCCTCGGCTGCGCCGGGCGAGGCGCCGAAACAACCAGTGGTTTTAGAACGGGGATTCGGTGCGCGTAGCGGCGCCGGAAGAATGACTGCCTTGTCACCAAGGCGGAATGTGCGGGAGCACGGATTCCAGATGCACCACTACCTCACGCGGACCGAGGGACCCGCTTAAGAGTTAGCGGTTTTAAGCTGTCTTCTTTGCCTACTTTCTTTGCAGCAGCAAAGAAAGTAGGTGCCGCCCCGCACAGGGGCAACGCTAATAGACCGATAAGCCAGCAAGGAAAGGCCAAAGAAGCCAGAACAAAGACAAAAAAGCCTCACCCCCGCCCAACCCCGCAACGCATTCAGCAAGCGCGCTAGCGCACAACCAGGACCACCCGCGTCCCCGCGAGCCGATCATGCAAGAACTGCCGCTGCGGATCAAACCGCCCACTCGCAGCCCAGGCCACGAACCAGACGCCCGCAAAAACAAGCGTCTGCGGCACCCGCAAGCCAAGAAGCGGATGCACCGCCAACGGCGGCAAAAACCACAACCAGGCGAGCACATACCGCGCAATCGCCCGTCCAACGGAAACCGGCCCGCCATCAGCGACAACAACCCGTAACCGCCAGGTTTTCATCGGCAGCGTCTGGCCACCATGCGTCCAGAACCAGACGAAATACACGCCAACCACGAAGCCAATCCAGCCGGCGAGCAGGTTGTGATGCGCGAGCCCGTTACGCTGCTGCGTCAGCGTGCTGAACAGATAGCCGGCGAGAAACACCACGCCGAACAGAATGACCGCTTCGTAGAGCAGCGCCGCCAGCCGTCGCCGGACGGTGGGCGCCGTGCCGCCGGGCGCGGCGGCGGGCAGGCTGGGAGTGACGAGCGACTGGGACACGTAATGGGCTCGGGATCGGAATCAGGAGCCGTGGAAGATCGCCGGCGCTTCGGCCGGCGACACCGGCACGGGCGTCGCCGGCACGAAGCTGCCCGCCGCCGGAATCGCGGGGGTGGCCGGCAGCGAGGCCGCGGCCGGTGCCGAGGCGCCCGGCGCGGCGCTCGCCGCCGCGGCAGCGCTGGCGCCCGCGCCGTGCTCGCGCGCGTTCACGAACCGGTCGATGCCCTTGATCTCATTGCGAGCCGACGGCGGCGCGCTGACGACGCTGGGGCGACGCTTGCGCTCACTGGCGGCGAGCCGCTCCTTCGTCTCTTCGGGCAGTTGTTGGTACGCCTTCCACGCGTTCTGGCGCGCTTCGCGCGGCAATTCCTTCGAAACCTGGTAGTTCTCGCGCGCGACGCGGCGCTGATCGGGCGTCATGCGCACCCATTCGCTCATGCGCTCATGCAGACGCTTTTGCGCATCCGGCGACATCTTTGCGTATCGCGACGCGATCTTGATCCACTTTCGCTTGCGTTCGTCGCTGAACGAATCCCACTGCGATGCGAATGGTGCGAGCGCGACATGCTCAGCGGCGGTTAGACGCGACCACGCGAGCGGGCTGTTGCTGCCGGGCAGGCCGGGCAAGTCGACGGAAAGTGCGGGGGCGGGCGCGGGCGCGGCGACGTTGACGCCGGGCGACGGCTGGCCCGCCGGGGACGGGCTCGGATGAAAGCGCGGATAGGTCGCGACGAACGACACCAGTGCCGCGATCGTGCATCCGAAAACAACGGCCAGGCCGCGCTTGTAACTCACCCGAGGAATCTCCCGCTCAGTGGGCGCGTGAAAGATACGCGTTGAAGCCGTGGTCGAGATAGGCATTGAGCGGCAGGTCGTCGCTGAGCATGGCGGCATCGATATCGGCGAGTTCGGCGGTGCGCTGCTGGTCTTCCCAGTACGCGATGCCGATCAGGCTCACCACCAGCGCGGCGAGCGGCCACGCGAGCGCGAAACGGCGCAGCGACCAGCGGCGGCGCGGCTCGAAGCCTCTCTGCGGCAACCCGGCCGGCATGCCGGCGAACGCAGGCACGAACACCGGCGCGCTGACGGCTTCGGGCTTCTTGCGCGCCAACGCGGCGCGACGCGCGGCGGCGAGCCGGTCGACGGTGGCGGGAGGGAGGCTGGCGGTGTTTTCGTCGAGCGCGCGGCGCAGTCGACGCGCAAACTCGAGTTCTGTGTTTTCGAGGGAGCTCATAGCGTGATTCCTTTCGCCTTGAGCGCTTGCGCAAGCGTGTGGGTGGCCCGGGAGCAGTGCGTTTTCACACTGCCTTCGGAGCAGCCCATTGCGGCGGCAGTCTCGGCGACATCCATATCCTCCCAATAACGCATGAGAAACGCCTCCCGTTGACGTGCCGGTAATTTCTGGATCTCGTCGTCGATCAACTGCAGGACCTGCTCGCGCTCGAGCTTCTGCTCGTTGCTCTCGGCGCCAGCCGAACCCGCCTCGGCCTCGAAGGTTTCCAGCGGGTCGAATTCGTCGTCGTCGGCGTTGCCGAGCGACGAGAACAGACTAACCCAGGTATTGCGTACTTTGGCACGACGGAAGTAGTCGTGTGTCGCATTCTGCAGAATACGCTGAAACAGGAGGGGCAGTTCGGCCGCCGGGCGGTCGCCGTATTTCTCGGCGAGCTTGATCATCGCGTCCTGCACGATGTCGAGGGACGCATCGTCGTCCCGCACGGCGTAGACCGTCTGCTTGAACGCGCGCCTTTCGACGCCCGCCAGAAAATCGGCGAGTTCCTTGTCTGATGCCATCCGTGTGGGGTCGGCGCAGCAAGCGTGCGCGTAATCGGTCGAAAAATGTCGTAAAACTCGCGGATGCTAACAAATTTTTGCTCAGATTGGGGTGAAACCTGCTGAACCTTGCAATTGCATGACAATCACATTTCGTCCGATCGCGCGCTCCTCCGCGTGTCCTCATGGCAATATTTTCTTGACCGCGAGCGCGCCAACAGCTATCGTCGCTGGTTCGCAACATAAGTGAGTTGTCTCAATTGAGGTGTGGCCCAAGAAGCCCGCCTGTCAACTGGACGCGCCGCTTGAACCCGAGCCACAAGCCCGGCAGAGAGCACCCGATCAATTTTTTGCCGAAAATTCGAAAGGTGAATCAATGAATATGCCCAGCGCGGAATTCTCCACGTCGGATACGACCCCCCCTCACGAAGCAGACTCTATCGGCGCCACCGTGCTCATGAAGGCACTGGCCGACGAAGACGTCGAATTCATCTGGGGCTATCCCGGCGGCTCGGTACTCTACATTTACGACGAACTGTACAAGCAGGACAAGTTCCAGCACGTGCTGGTGCGCCACGAGCAGGCCGCCGTGCATGCTGCCGACGCCTATGCCCGCTCCACCGGCAAGGTCGGCGTTTGTCTCGTGACCTCCGGCCCCGGTGTCACCAATGCCGTGACCGGCATCGCCACCGCCTATATGGATTCGATCCCGATGGTCGTGATCAGCGGCCAGGTGCCGACTGCCGCGATCGGTCAGGACGCATTCCAGGAATGCGACACGGTCGGCATCACGCGTCCCTGCGTGAAGCACAACTTCCTCGTGAAGGACGTGCGCGATCTAGCCGCCACCGTCAAGAAAGCTTTCTACATCGCCCGTACCGGCCGTCCCGGCCCTGTGCTGATCGACATTCCGAAGGACGTGTCGAAGGCGCCGTGCCAATACGAGCCGATCAAGAGCGTGTCGCTGCGCTCATACAACCCGGTCACGAAGGGCCACTCCGGTCAGATCCGCAAGGCGGTGTCGTTGCTGCTGTCGGCGAAGCGCCCCTATATCTATACCGGCGGCGGCATCGTGCTCGCGGACGCGTCGCGTGAGCTGAACCAGTTTGCCGATCTGCTCGGCTATCCGGTCACCAATACGCTGATGGGCCTGGGCGGCTACCGCTCGAGCGACAAGAAATTCCTCGGCATGCTCGGCATGCACGGTACGTACGAAGCCAACATGGCGATGCAGCACTGCGACGTGCTGATCGCCATCGGCGCGCGTTTCGACGACCGCGTGATCGGCGATCCGAATCACTTCGCGTCGCGGCCGCGCAAGATCATCCATATCGACATCGATCCTTCTTCCATTTCCAAGCGCGTCAAGGTCGACATTCCGATCGTCGGCGACGTGAAGGAAGTGCTGAAGGAACTGATCGAGCAGTTGCAGACGGCCGAGCATGGCCCCGACACCGCGGCGCTCGCCGAGTGGTGGAAGGACATCGAAGGCTGGCGCGCGAAAGACTGCCTGAAGTTCGACCGCAAGAGCGACATCATCAAGCCGCAGTATGTGGTCGAAAAGGCGTGGGAGCTGACCGACGGCAACGCGTTCGTGTGCTCCGACGTCGGGCAGCACCAGATGTGGGCCGCGCAGTTCTACAAGTTCAACAAGCCGCGTCGCTGGATCAACTCCGGTGGCCTCGGCACGATGGGCTTCGGCTTGCCTGCCGCGATGGGCGTGAAGATGGCCCATCCGGACGACGACGTGCTGTGCATCACGGGCGAAGGCTCGATCCAGATGTGCATCCAGGAGCTGTCGACCTGCAAGCAGTACGACCTGCCGATCAAGATTATTTCGCTGAATAACCGCTATCTGGGCATGGTGCGCCAGTGGCAGCAGATCGAATACAGCAAGCGCTATTCGCATTCGTACATGGATGCGCTGCCGGACTTCGTGAAGCTCGCCGAAGCGTACGGTCACGTGGGCATGCGCATCGAGCGCACGGCCGATGTGGAACCGGCGCTGAAGGAAGCGCTGCGCCTGAAGGATCGCACGGTGTTTCTCGACTTCCAGACCGATCCGACCGAAAACGTCTGGCCGATGGTTCAGGCCGGCAAGGGCATCACCGAGATGCTCATGGGTTCGGAAGATCTTTAACGACGGGGCGCACGGGTAACTCCAGCGCCGGCTTCGTGATGCGCGCCTTCACAAAAGGCGAAAGCAGACGAAGCGGCGCCGCTCCGCTCGCAGACATCGACACTACATCTGGAAGAAGCGAAACATGAGACACATCATTTCCGTCCTGCTGGAAAACGAACCGGGCGCATTGTCGCGCGTGGTGGGTCTGTTCTCGGCACGCGGCTACAACATTGAAACCTTGACGGTGGCTCCGACCGAAGATCGTTCGCTGTCGCGCATGACCATCGTCTCCGTTGGCTCCGACGACGTGATCGAACAGATCACGAAGCATCTGAACCGCCTGATCGAGGTGGTGAAAGTGGTCGACCTTACCGAGGGCGCTCACATCGAACGCGAGCTGATGCTGATCAAGGTGAGGGCGGTCGGTAAGGAACGTGAGGAGATGAAGCGGATGTCGGACATTTTCCGCGGCCGCATCATCGACGTCACCGAAAAGACCTACACGATCGAACTGACGGGGGCGAGCGACAAGCTCGACGCCTTCATCGAGGGGCTCGACTCCACGGCGATTCTCGAGACGGTCCGCACGGGCAGCTCGGGCATCGGTCGCGGCGAGCGCATTCTGAAGGTCTGACGTCGCGTTTCGCAAGCGCGGGCAACGCCGCATCACCCGGCTGTAATAACAACATTCGCAGTACCTGAATTTTCTGAATCATTGAATCTAGCCAAGGAACCGACATGAAAGTTTTCTACGACAAGGACGCCGATCTCTCTCTCATCAAGGGCAAGCAGGTCACCATCATCGGCTATGGCTCGCAAGGCCATGCGCACGCGCTGAACCTGAAGGAAAGCGGCGTGAACATCACGGTCGGTCTGCGTAAGGGCGGCGCATCGTGGAGCAAGGCTGAAAACGCCGGCCTGCAAGTCAAGGAAGTCGCGGAAGCGGTGAAGGGCGCGGACGTCGTGATGATGCTGCTGCCGGACGAGCAGATCGCCGACGTGTACGCGAAGGAAGTGCACGCGAACATCAAGCAGGGCGCAGCGCTCGCGTTCGCGCACGGCTTCAACGTGCACTACGGCCAGGTGATCCCCCGTGCCGACCTCGACGTGATCATGATCGCGCCGAAGGCACCGGGCCACACGGTTCGCGGCACCTATTCGCAAGGTGGCGGCGTGCCGCACCTGATCGCGGTTGCGCAAGACAAATCGGGCGCGGCGCGCGACATCGCTTTGTCGTACGCAGCGGCTAACGGCGGCGGCCGTGCCGGCATCATCGAAACGAACTTCCGAGAAGAAACCGAAACCGACCTGTTCGGCGAGCAGGCTGTGCTGTGCGGCGGTACCGTCGACCTGATCAAGGCTGGCTTCGAAACGCTGGTCGAAGCGGGCTACGCGCCGGAAATGGCGTACTTCGAGTGCCTGCACGAACTGAAGCTGATCGTCGACCTGATCTACGAAGGCGGCATCGCGAACATGAACTACTCGATCTCGAACAACGCCGAGTACGGCGAGTACGTGACGGGTCCGCGCATCGTGACCGCTGAAACGAAGAAGGCGATGAAGGCCGTGCTGACCGACATCCAGACCGGCGAATACGCGAAGAGCTTCATCATCGAAAACAAGGCTGGCGCACCGACGCTGCAATCGCGTCGCCGTCTGACGGCCGAGCACCAGATCGAGCAGGTTGGCTCGAAGCTGCGCGCAATGATGCCGTGGATCGCGAAGAACAAGCTCGTCGACCAGTCGAAGAACTAAGCGTCTCGACGTCACGAGGTCCGGCGCGGCGCCTTCAGCGCGGCGGCCGGACCAGTCAAAAAGCCGTCCAAGGGTGCTGAACCCTGGGCGGCTTTTGCTATCCTACGGTTTTACAAAAACACAGAAGCCATCCATGAATTACCCTCATCCGATCATCGCGCGAGAAGGCTGGCCGTTCATCGCCATCGCGGCCGTCGTTGCACTACTGGTTCACGCCTTCGCGGGGTTCGGCTTTGCGTGGCTCTTCTGGCTGATCCTGATCTTCGTCGTGCAGTTCTTCCGCGACCCGGCGCGTCCGATTCCGACGCAGGCCAACGCGGTGCTGTGTCCCGCCGACGGTCGCATCGTCGCGGTAGAAACCGCCCATGACCCTTATGCGAATCGTGAAGCGCTGAAGATCAGCGTCTTCATGAACGTGTTCAACGTGCACTCGCAGCGCTCGCCGGTCGACGGCGCGATCTCGAAGGTCGAATACTTTCCCGGCGCGTATCTGAACGCCGCGGTCGATAAAGCCTCGCTCGAAAACGAACGCAACGCGGTCGTGATCGAGATGGCCGGCGGCCAGACGGTCACGTCGGTGCAGATCGCCGGGTTGATCGCACGGCGCATTCTTTGCTACGTCCGTGCCGGCGAGCCGCTGACCCGTGGCCAGCGCTACGGATTCATCCGCTTCGGTTCGCGCGTCGACGTGTATCTGCCGGTGGGCAGCCGCCCGCGCGTATCGATCGGCGAGAAGGTGTCGGCGTCGTCCACGATCCTCGCCGAGCTGTAAAGCGGCATACAGGAGGTTGTCCGAATGGCCGCATTCAAACCGCGTCGACCTCGCAGCAGCGGACCGCTGCCGCGTCCGTTTCGTCGCAACAAGCCGGTGGTCACGGAGTCGCCGGCCGTCGACAGCCGGCGCGCGCAGCGTCAGCAATTCCTCAGAAAGCGCGGCATCTACCTGCTGCCGAACGCGTTCACTACGGCCGCGCTGTTCTGCGGTTTCTTCGCCGTCGTGCAGGCGATGAACGTGCGCTTCGAGATCGCGGCGATCGCCATCTTCGTCGCTATGGTGCTCGATGGCATGGACGGCCGCGTCGCGCGCATGACGCATACGCAAAGCGCGTTCGGCGAGCAGTTCGACAGCCTGTCGGACATGGTGTCGTTCGGGGTTGCGCCCGCGCTCGTGATGTACGAGTGGATACTGAAAGACCTCGGCCGGTGGGGCTGGCTCGCGGCGTTCGTCTATTGCTCCGGCGCGGCGCTGCGGCTCGCGCGTTTCAATACGAACATCGGCGTGGTCGACAAGCGTTTTTTCCAGGGCATGCCGAGCCCGGCCGCGGCGGCGCTGATCGCCGGTTTCGTGTGGCTCGCCACCGACAACCGCGTGCCGCTGAAGCTCGTTTGGCTGCCGTGGGTCGCGTTCGTGCTGACCATCTATGCGGGCGTGACGATGGTGTCGAACGCACCGTTCTACAGCGGCAAGGCGCTCGACGTGCGGCATCGCGTGCCGTTCGGCGTGATCCTGCTGGTGGTGGTCGCGTTCGTGCTCGTGTCGTCCGACCCGCCGCTGATGCTGTTCGGTCTGTTCGTGCTGTACGGTCTGTCCGGCTACGTGTTCTGGGCGTATCAGGCGATGCGCGGCCGGGCCAATCCGGCGCGTTCGATGTCGCACGACCGGTGACGATTCGAACTTCGCTGCATCGCAGCGACATACCAAAAACGGCAGCCCACGGGCTGCCGTTTTTCGTTGGCTCATGCTGTTACGAGCCCGCTTCGGAGCGCGCCGCAGGCCGCCCAGACGTGCATTGCGTGGTGGCTGGAATGCCGCTATAGTCGTCGGATCAGTGCGTTGGCGTGGCCGATTTTGCCGGGTCGGCGAGACCGTTCGCTGCGCCGCGCCATCATGCTTGGTTCTCGCCCTTATGCGTTTTTGCGTTCCGTCCGCGCCGGCCGCGATCATCGCGATCGCCCTACCTTGCCAGCGGTGGCGCCCATCGTCCTATTCCAAAACCAAGTCCCACATCTGAACGACTCCCGAGGAGGCCCGACATGTCCGACAAACTGATCATTTTCGACACCACGCTGCGTGACGGCGAGCAATCGCCCGGCGCGTCGATGACGAAGGAAGAGAAGATCCGCATCGCCAAGCAACTCGAACGGATGAAAGTCGACGTGATCGAAGCGGGTTTCGCGGCCAGCTCGAACGGCGACTTCGAGGCGATCCATACGATCGCCGGTCTGGTGAAGGACAGCACGATCTGCTCGCTTGCGCGCGCGAACGACAAGGACATTCAGAAGGCCGCCGACGCACTGAAACCGGCCGATCATTTCCGCATCCACACGTTCATCGCGACGTCGCCGCTTCACATGGAAAAGAAGCTGCGCATGACGCCCGAGCAGGTCTTCGAGCAGGCCAGGCTCGCGGTGCGTTTCGCGCGCAAGTTCACGGACGACGTCGAATTCTCGCCGGAAGACGGCAGCCGCTCGGATATGGACTTCCTGTGCCGTGTGCTGGAAGCGGTGATCGCCGAAGGCGCGACCACGATCAATATCGCGGACACGGTCGGCTACGGCGTGCCGGAGCTCTATGGCCAGCTCGTGAAGACGCTGCGCGAGCGCATTCCGAACTCGCACAAGGCGGTGTTCTCCGTGCATTGCCACAACGACCTCGGCATGGCGGTCGCGAATTCGCTCGCCGGCGTGCAGATCGGCGGCGCGCGCCAGGTCGAATGCACGATCAACGGTCTCGGCGAGCGCGCGGGCAATACGTCGCTCGAAGAAATCGTGATGGCGGTGAAGACCCGCAAGGATTACTTCGGACTCGAAGTCGGTCTCGATACGACTCAAATCGTGCCGGCCTCGAAGCTGGTGTCGCAGATCACTGGTTTCGTCGTGCAGCCGAACAAGGCCGTGGTCGGCGCGAACGCATTCGCGCACGCGTCGGGCATCCACCAGGACGGCGTGCTGAAGGCGCGCGACACCTACGAAATCATGCGTGCGGAAGACGTGGGTTGGACCGCGAACAAGATCGTGCTCGGCAAGCTGTCGGGCCGCAATGCGTTCAAACAGCGTCTGCAGGAGCTCGGCATCGCGCTCGACAGTGAAGCCGAACTGAATACCGCGTTCGCGCGTTTCAAGGAACTTGCGGATCGCAAGGCGGAGATTTTCGACGAAGACATCATCGCGATCGTCAACGAGGAATCGGCGGAAGCGCACGAGAAGGAGCACTACAAATTCCTGTCGATGTCGCAGCATTCGGAAACCGGCGAGCAGCCGCACGCGAAGGTAGTGTTCTCGGTAGAGGGCAAAGAGATCACCGGCGAAGCACGCGGCAACGGCCCGGTCGACGCCACGCTCAACGCGATCGAAACGGAAGTGGGCAGCGGCTCCGAGCTGCTGCTGTACTCGGTCAACGCGATCACGACCGGCACCCAGGCACAAGGCGAAGTGACCGTGCGGTTGTCGAAGAGCGGACGCATCGTCAACGGCACCGGCACCGATCCGGATATCGTCGCGGCGTCCGCGAAGGCGTATTTCTCGGCGCTCAACAAACTCTATTCGAATGCGGACAAGTTGAATCCGCAGCGCTCGGAGTAACGCGAACATGGCGCGCCGGTAGCGCGCAATCTCGACGGTGAATCGAAGGAGAAGCCCCGCGATGCCTGGCACGCGGGGCTTTTTTTCGCGGTCATCGCGCGGGCGCGATGACCCGATACGCGGGGACTACTCCGCTGTCGTGCGCCGCAGCGACCAGCCGCTCGTCGCGCGCGCCAGCTCGCGGACCTGATATCTGAGGTCGACGGTGATTCCGCGGCGGGGCGCATCCGCGACGAACGCATCCAGCAGTTCGCGCACGTCGTGATCGACGAAATCGGCGCGTGTCGCGTCGACGATGACGGTGGCGCCATCCGGAATCTGCTGCAGATAGTGCTTGAGCGGCACCTTGCCGAGAAACGATACGTCCTTGCGAAACGACAGCAGGTAGTGATCGCCATGCTGCGCGAGCACGATCGGGCCGCGCAGGTTTGCGTACAGCGCGAACAGCATGCTGCACAGTATGCCGAGCACGATACCGATCAGCAGATCGGTGACGAGCACACCGACGACCGTGACGATAAACGGTGCGAACGGCGCGAATCCCTGTCGCGCAAGCCCGGCGAACAACGACGGCTTGGCGAGTTTGAACCCGGTGAAGATCAGGATCGCGGCAAGGCAGGCGAGCGGGATCAGGTTGATCACGCTGGTGAGCGCGAACACGCTGACGAGAAGCAACACGCCATGAACGATCGCTGAGAGCCGGCTTTTTGCGCCGGCATGCACGTTCGCGGAGCTACGCACGATCACCGCGGTGATCGGCAGGCCACCGATCGCACCCGCGATCAGATTGCCCACGCCCTGCGCCTTCAGTTCGCGATCGGGCGGTGCGCGGCGGCGTTCCGGATCGATCTGTTCGACCGCTTCGAGGCTCAGTAGCGTTTCGAGACTTGCGAGGATGGCGATCGTGATCGCAATGCGCCATATGTCTGGATTGATGAGTTGGGCGAACCGTGGTCCGAAATCGGCCGACGCGAGCACGGCTTGCAGTGCCGCGAACGATTCGAGCGACGGCAACGCGACCCGCCGTTCGGCGGGCGGTGCCAGCGATGGCGCGACGAGATCGAGAGCAAGCGTCGCGCCGATGCCGAGCAGCACCACCGCGAGCGGCGCCGGCATGATGCGCACGACAGCGAAGCGGCGCAGCGCGCGTGTTTCCCAACCGGCGAGTATCGCAAGCGACAGCAGCGTGATCAGCACGGCGGTCAGCGAAATTGGGCCGAGCGGCGTTGCGAGCGCCGTCGCCGAGTGGGCGGAATGAGCGGTGCCGGATAGCCCCAGCGCTACGGGAAACTGCTTGAGGATCAACAGCACGCCGATGGCCGCGAGCATCCCCTTGATCACCGGCGACGGCACGTAGGCGGCGAACCGGCCAGCCCTGAGCATGCCGAAGCCGAACTGGATGACGCCCGACAGCAGTACGGCCAGCAGGAAAGCGGAAAAGCCGCCAAGCCGCGCGATGCCGTCGACGACGATCACGACGAGGCCCGCGGCCGGGCCGCTCACGCTCAGGCGCGAGCCGCTCAGCGCGGCAACCACGAGCCCGCCAATGATGCCCGACACCAGTCCGGCAAATGGGTCGACGCCCGATGCGTGAGCAATGCCGAGGCAAAGCGGCAGCGCCACTAGAAAAACGGCCGTTCCGGCGAGCACGTCGCGCTGGAGCGCGGAGAAGGGGGTTTGAGTATCCATGGAGTCCAGAGGCGAGAGTTAGGGCCGCGGGCGACGAACAGGGGGCTGGATGAGGATTCCGCTGTCGGCTCCGTCCGCGGTTCGAATCGCGGGTGCGACGCGCTTCGCTAGGCCGCGCTGTGCGCGGCGGTCGGGCATGTCATCGCGTCGTCGGCGCTGTAGCCGGAGGTGAGAACCTTGATGCGCCCGTCGTCGAGCGCAAAGATCCAGCCGTGCACGAGCGGCGCCGGATCACTCTCGTGCACGATCGGGCTCGCCCGTAGCTGCCGCACCTGTTCGAGCACGTTCAGCTCGGCGAGGCGATTGACGCGATCCGATTCGGTCGCCGCGCCGTCCAGTTCCGGGCGATGCGTTTGCGCGAGCGCGCAGAGCGGCGCGATACGCCGGTTTACATGGGGCAGCGCGGGGTCCGGGGGCAGCAGCGCGGCGCGCACGCCGCCGCAGCCATAGTGTCCGCAGACGATCACGTGGCCGACCTTGAGCACTCGCACCGCGTATTCGAGGACGCTCGCGACGTTGTCGTCGCCGGGATCAAACAGGTTGGCGATGTTGCGATGGACGAACAGGTCGCCGGGCTCGCAATGCGTGATCGTTTCGGCGGGCACTCGGCTGTCCGCACAGCCTATCCACAGAATGTGTGGATTCTGTCCGCGCATGAGGTCGCGAAAGAATGCCGGATTGCGCGTCGCGGTTTCATGGGCCCACGCGACGTTGGCGACCAGCAGGTGTTTGGGGCGGTTCATCGTAGCAGCTCCGTAACAGAGGCAATTGACCTGGCACCGGACCGGAACCGCAGTTGCGCGGTCGATCGTCAGCCGGTGCACGAACGGTGTTTACAATAACCTTTCTTTTGCGAAGTTGTTGACGTGAACAGGATAAAATTCGGCTTTATGCTTAGAGAATAAAAAAGCTGCCTACGGAAGGCAGCTTTATTGAGATAGCGTTCTTCGTTCGAAGATCGCGCTCAGCATTCAGAACAGGCTGCGGCGGTCGGGCTCGTGCAGCGGGTCGGGGGTCTTCTGCGTGAGGCGCAAGATGCCCTGGTCATCGAAGTAGAAGCTGTACAGCATGTACCAGACGTTGTCCTCGAGATAGCGATAGGTCCAGACTTCGCGCCTCATCATCGGGAAGTACGACGTTTCGACCGGACGGCCGAAGTTCACCAGTACGTCGCTGCGCGTCCATTTGCCGATCTCGGCGCGGTAGAACTCGTTGGGTTGCAACACCTGGCGCATGTTGACGATCTTGCCGGCCGCGTCGATGTCGGCGGCGGTGGTGGTTTCGCCCATCGGTTGCGTCGGCCACATCAGGCGCTTGCCGCCGTCGGGCAGGTCGTAGGTTTCGCGCGGCGGTCCGAGCCGCGCGATCACCGTCGATGCATCCGCTCCCTGTTGATACTGCTGCCACGGCTGGGCGCAGCCGGCGAGCGCGAGCACGCTCAGGCAAACGAACGCGGCGCGCCGCAGACTCGCGCCGGCCGGGGTTGTGATAGAGGCCGCCGTGCGGTGATGGCGGTTCGACATGTATTCCTCCGATGGCGTTTGAATAGCGGTTCTTATCATCGAGACCCACCATTTTGACACGCGCCGTGGCGAAAGAATGGCGCTGCCCGAACGTGGGTCGCCTCCAAAGGAGAACGGATGCGCCGGCTTGCCTATTCCGTGCGCGTGGTTCTATGATCCGCGCTTCGAAGATTCAGGCAGGACGACCATGACGGCGGTGTGGCAACGGGCGGCGGCGATTGCGCTGACGGCGATCTCAATGGCGGCGGTGGGCGTTGGCGTGGCTCAGGCGACGAGTTCGGTGGTGAATCCGACCGGCAAACCCTCGGGCACTCCGATCCGGCTCGCGTTGATCGAAGGCATGTCCGGCCCGTTTGCGAACGCGGGCGCGGCGGTCGAGCGCAATCTGCGCTTCGGCGTCGAGCAGGTCAACGCGCGCGGCGGCGTGAAGCTCGCGGACGGCGCGCATCCGTTCGAACTCGTCGTGCTCGACAGCAAGGGCAGCGCGGAGGAAGCGCTGACGCAAATGCGCGCAGCCGCGGATCGCCATATCGGCTACATCCTGCAGGGCAATAGCTCGGCGGTCGCCGCGGCGCTCATCGGCGCGATCGACAAGCAGAACAGCCGCGAGCCGGACAACCGCGAACTGTTCCTGAACTACTCGGCCGACGACCCCGCGCTCACCAACGCGAACTGCAGCTTCTGGCACTTCCGCTTCGACGCGCACGCGGGCATGCGGATGGCCGCGCTCGCCGAGGTGATCGAGCGCGACAAGACGGTGAAAAAGGTCTACCTGCTGAATCAGGACTACAGCTTCGGCCACGACGTGAGCAGCCTCGCGCGCTCGACGCTCGCGGCGAAGCGCCCCGACATCGCGGTGGTCGGCGACGAATTTCACCCGATCGGTCGAGTGAAGGACTTTGCGCCGTACATCGCGAAGATCCGCGCGGCCGGCGCGGACGCCGTGATCACCGGCAACTGGGGCAACGACCTGACGTTGCTCGTGAAGGCGGCGCGCGAGCAGGGCCTCGACACGAAGTTCTACACGTTTTACGGCAACAGCCTTGGGGCGCCGGCCGCCCTCGGCGACGCGGGCGTGGGTCACGTGATCGCCGTGGCCGAGTGGCATCCGAACGTCGGCGGCGCGCCCTCCGATGCATGGTACGCGGCGTTCCGCGCGCGCTATCCGGCCGCGCAGGACGACTATCCGGTGCTGCGTATGCCACTGCTGCTCGACACACTCGCCGCCGCGATGAACCGCGCCGGCAGCGCCGATCCGACGGCGGTCGCGAAAGCGCTCGAGGGAATCCGCTTCGACAACGGTTTTCACGCATCGTGGATGCGCGCCGACGACCATCAGCTGATCCAGCCCCTTTACGTGATGCAGATGGACAAAGCCGGCACTCCCGGCGTGCATTTCGATAACGAAGGTTCCGGCTACGGCTTTCGCACGGTGCTGGCGCTATCAGCCGAGCGCACGATATTGCCGACGGTCTGTCGGATGCGGCGCCTCTGAGCGCCGCGCGATTCGCCTTGCTAGCGCGGGCTTCGCGGCAGATGTCGGCTGTGCTACAATACGCGTCCCGTTGTTCGGCTGGGTTCTCATTCAGCTAATTCAGCCACGAACGGGGCTCAGTAAATTGTGAAACGGGTATCCCACGGCACGGCCTTTCTTCCGTGACCGCCTGTCCAGTTATCAAGGAAATTGACATGTCCGCAGTTGAAGCAAGCAAGAAGTCCGAAGTCGTCGCGCAATTCGCACGCGCAGCTAACGACACCGGCTCCCCCGAAGTTCAGGTCGCGCTGCTCACGACCCGTATCAACGAACTGACCTCCCACTTCAAGGAGCACACGAAGGATCACCACAGCCGCCGCGGTCTGCTGCGCATGGTGAGCCGCCGTCGCAAGCTGCTCGACTACCTGAAGGGTAAGGACGCGGATCGGTACCGCAGCCTGATCGAGAAGCTGGGTCTGCGTAAGTAATCGGCCAGTCGTTCAGCAAGATGCCTGTGTCAGTTTCGCTGATACAGGCATTTTGTTTTTGCACGGCGCGCTTCGTGTAATGCGCACCGCCTGTGATCCGGCGTATACCGGTTCGCGCGGCGTCCACGGGCAAGCGTAGTAGCAGTAGTAGAAAAGCAGTAACAGGAAACAAGGCCGGGCTTCAGGGCAGAGTTTTGTGTCATTCCAGCGGTTCGCGCGCGCGTGCAGCACGTGACTCTCTGGAATGGCATAGCACGACTCTTCCCATGCGGCGCCGGTCCCGGCGTTGCCGCGCCGCTTCCGGTCCGCGTGGCATTACGATGAGGAAAAGCAATGACTATGTTCAATAAGATCGTCAAAGAGTTTAAGTGGGGGCAGCACAACGTTCGCCTCGAAACCGGTGAAATCGCTCGCCAGGCGAGCGGCGCGGTGATCGTCGACGTCGAAGACACCGTGGTGCTCGCCACCGTGGTCGGCGCGAAGACCGCGAAGCCGGGCCAGGACTTCTTCCCCCTCACCGTCGATTACATCGAAAAGACCTACGCCGCCGGCAAGATCCCGGGTGGCTTCTTCCGTCGCGAAGGCCGTCCGTCGGAGGGCGAGACGCTGATCTCGCGACTGATCGACCGTCCGCTGCGCCCGCTCTTCCCGGAAGGCTTCTACAACGAAGTGCAGGTCGTGATTCACGTGCTGTCGCTGAATCCGGAAATCCCCGCCGACATCCCGGCGCTGATCGGCGCATCGGCGGCGCTCGCGGTGTCCGGCCTGCCGTTCAATGGCCCCGTCGGCGCGGCACGCGTGGCCTACATCAACAACGAATACGTGCTGAATCCGACGCGTCCGCAGATGAAGGAATCGGCGCTCGACCTCGTCGTCGCCGGTACGGAACGCGCGGTGCTGATGGTCGAATCGGAAGCGCAGCAGCTGAGCGAAGAGGTGATGCTCGGCGCCGTCGTGTTCGGTCATGAGCAGATGCAGACCGCGATCGACGCGATCCACGAACTGGTCCGCGAAGGCGGCAAGCCCGAGTGGGACTGGCAGCCGGCCGCGAAGAACGAAGCGCTGATCGCGCGCGTCACGGAACTCGCGCAAGCCGATCTGCTCGCCGCTTACCAGATCCGCGACAAGCAGGCTCGCTCGACCAAGCTGAAGGAAGTCTACGCGGCGACCTCGGCGAAGCTCGAAGAAGAAGCGGCGGCAGCCGGTACCGTGGCGGCCGACAAAGCGTCGGTCGGCAACGTGCTGTTCGACATCGAAGCGAAGATCGTCCGTACCCAGATCCTGAACGGCGAGCCGCGTATCGACGGCCGCGACACGCGCACCGTGCGGCCGATCGAAATCCGCACCGGCGTGCTGCCGCGTACCCACGGCTCGGCGCTGTTCACGCGCGGCGAGACGCAGGCGCTGGTGGTTGCGACGCTCGGCACGAAGGGCGACGAGCAGAGCATCGACGCGCTGGAAGGCGAGTACCGCGAACGCTTCATGCTCCACTACAACATGCCTCCGTTCGCGACCGGCGAAACGGGCCGCGTCGGTTCGCCGAAGCGCCGTGAAATCGGTCACGGCCGTCTCGCCAAGCGCGCGCTCGTCGCGTGCCTGCCGAGCGCCGACGAATTCGGCTACTCGATCCGTGTCGTCTCGGAAATCACCGAGTCGAACGGTTCGTCGTCGATGGCTTCGGTGTGCGGCGGCTGCCTCGCGCTGATGGACGCCGGTGTGCCGATGAAGGCTCACGTCGCCGGTATCGCGATGGGCCTGATTCTCGAAGGCAACCGCTTCGCGGTGCTGACCGACATCCTCGGCGACGAAGATCACCTCGGCGACATGGACTTCAAGGTCGCGGGTACCGAACAAGGCGTGACCGCGCTGCAGATGGACATCAAGATCCAGGGCATCACGAAGGAGATCATGCAGGTCGCGCTCGCGCAGGCTAAGGAAGGCCGCATGCACATTCTCGGCAAGATGACCTCGGCCGTGGCAGGCGCGAACACGCAGCTGTCGGAGTTCGCACCGCGCATGATCACGATCAAGATCAACCCGGAAAAGATCCGCGACGTGATCGGCAAGGGCGGCTCGGTGATCCGTGCTCTGACCGAAGAAACCGGCACGACGATCGACATTTCGGACGACGGCGTCGTCACGATCGCGAGCACGAACAGCGAAGGCATGGCCGAAGCGAAGCGCCGTATCGAAGCGATCACGATGGAAGTCGAAGTGGGCCAGGTGTACGAAGGCACCGTGCTCAAGCTGCTCGACTTCGGCGCGATCGTGAACATCCTGCCGGGTAAGGACGGTCTGCTGCATATTTCCGAGATCGCGAACGAGCGCATCAAGGACATCAACGACTATCTGAAGGATGGCCAGCAGGTGAAGGTCAAGGTCATCCAGACGGACGAGAAGGGTCGTGTGCGTCTGTCGGCGAAGGCACTGCTGAACGACGCGCCGCAAGGCGAACCGACGCCGCAGTAAGTCGGTAACGGACAAACGGCCGGCCGTGTCATGCACGCCGGCCGTTTTTCATGCAGGATGGATTGCGTTGCGTATTCGAATCGCAGCGCTACGGCGGACGGCAGCAACGGGTAGGCAACGCAATCCAATCTTGGAGTTGACGCAGATGAAAGCGATCGAAATCACTGAATTCGGTGCCCCGGAAGTCCTCAAGCTGGCGGAGCGTCCGACGCCGCAGCTCAAGGCTGGCGAGGTGCTGATCAAGGTGGCGGCATCCGGCATCAATCGTCCGGACGTGTTTCAGCGCAAGGGCGGTTACGCGCCGCCGCCGGGAGCGTCGGATCTGCCGGGGCTGGAGGTGGCGGGCGAGATCGTCGGCGGCACGCTCGAAGCGAAGAACAATCCGTTCGGTCTGAAGATTGGCGACCGCGTTTGCGCGCTGCTCGCGGGCGGCGGCTATGCCGAGTATGCGGCGGCGCCGCTTCTGCAATGCCTCCCCGTGCCGGCGCGATTGTCGGACGTCGAAGCGGCTTCGCTGCCCGAGACTTTCTTCACGGTGTGGAGCAACGTGTTCAATCGCGCGCAGCTCGGCCAGGGCGAGGGCGGCGCGAACGAAACGCTGCTCGTGCAGGGCGGATCGAGCGGCATCGGCGTGACGGCGATCCAGATTGCGCACGCGCTGGGCTTCCGTGTGTTCGCCACCGCAGGCTCGGACGACAAGTGCCGCGCGTGCGAAGCGCTCGGCGCCGAACGGGCGATCAACTACAGGACTGAAGATTTCGTCGAAGTCATCAAATCGCTGACCAACGATCGTGGCGTCGACGTGATCCTCGACATGGTCGCGGGCAGCTACGTGCCGCGCGAACTGTCGGCGCTCGCCGACGGTGGCCGCATCGTGCTGATTGCGCTGCTCGGCGGCGCGAAGGCGGAGCTGAACCTGAACGAAGTGCTGCGTCGCCGTCTGACCGTTACCGGTTCGACACTGCGGCCACGGCCGATCGAGTTCAAGGCACAAATCGCCGCGCAATTGAAAGAGCGCGTATGGCCGCATCTCGAAGCCGGGCGCATCAAGCCGGTCGTGCATCGCGTGTTTCCGGCCAGCCAGGCTGCCGACGCGCATACGCTGATGGAAAGCAGCACCCACGTCGGCAAGATCGTGTTGACGTGGGGTCAGGAGGCTTGACACCATCGGTTTGACCCGATCCACCCCACGCAGTAAAATTGCGCGTTTTGCGCGCGCCGGAGCAGGTCGGACTGGCAAGACAGGACAATACGAGACGATGTCTAATCAACAACGAGCCAAACTGGTAGTCGGTAACTGGAAGATGCATGGGCGGCTCGCCGCGAACGCCGCGTTGTTGCGGGCAGTGGTGCAGGGCGCCAATGATTTGCCGGCCGACGTGCGCGTCGGTGTCTGCGTGCCGAGCCTCTATGTCGCGCAGGCGCAGTCGCTGCTCGAAGGCAGCCCGGTCGTGTGGGGCGTGCAGGACGTGTCCGCGTTCACGCATGGCGCCTATACCGGCGAAGTGGCTGCGCCGATGGTGACGGACTTCGGTGCCACGTTTGCGATCGTCGGGCATTCGGAGCGTCGCGCGTATCACCGCGAAAGCGCCGAGCTGGTCGCGGTGAAAGCGCAGCGTGTGCTCGAGGCGGGTTTGACGCCGATCGTGTGCGTCGGCGAAACGCTCGAAGAACGCGAGGCTGGTTCGACCGAGCAGGTCGTCGGCGGTCAGCTCGACGAAGTGCTCGCGAAGCTGTCGTCTCAGGACGCGGCTCGCCTCGTCGTCGCGTATGAGCCGGTGTGGGCAATTGGCACCGGCAAGAGCGCGTCGGCGGCACAGGCGCAGGCCGTGCATGCGTTCCTGCGTGCTCGTCTCGCGGCAAAGGGTGCGGCGGACGTACCGTTGCTGTACGGCGGCAGCGTGAAACCGGACAACGCGGAAGAACTGTTCCGTCAGAACGATATCGACGGTGGCCTGATCGGCGGCGCGTCGTTGAAAGATCAGGATTTCCTGGCGATCTGCAAGGCGGCCGCTGCGACCAGCGTGGCGGGTTAAGCAGAGCGTCTCGACGAGGATGACTCCTTTTCGCGCAACACACAGTGTGCGGCGCGGTTAAATAAAGACTCAGGTGAGTGTGATGCTGTATTTGAAAACATTGATTATCGTCGTTCAGTTGTTGTCCGCGCTCGGGGTCATCGGCCTCGTGTTGCTGCAGCACGGCAAAGGTGCCGACATGGGCGCAGCTTTCGGCAGCGGCGCATCGGGTAGCCTGTTCGGTGCGACGGGTTCGGCGAACTTCCTGTCGCGTACCACGGCGGTGCTCGCAGCGCTGTTCTTTGCCACGACCTTGGCGCTCACTTATCTTGGTGCGTATCACGTGAAGCCGTCGGCAGGCGTGCTGGGCGCGGCGGCTACTGCACCGATCGCGGCTTCGCCTGCTTCCGCACCGGCTGCAGGCTCGGCTCCGGTGGCGGCATCGCCCGCAGTGCCGGCTTCGCCTGCGTCGGTTCCGGCAACGGGTGTGCCGAAATAAATTTTCTGTAGGCGTGCTCTTGTGCGTTGAACAATCTGTTTAAACAAGTTACAATTCAAGTCTTGAAGCGATTCGCGGGTTTTACAAGTTGTTTTCCCGGATTGCATATAGTGCCGACGTGGTGAAATTGGTAGACACGCTATCTTGAGGGGGTAGTGGCGAAAGCTGTGCGAGTTCGAGTCTCGCCGTCGGCACCAAATGTTATCTAAATGCCAGCCGCTTGCTTCGCTTCGGCTGGCATTTTCACTTCTGGCGTATGGCTGCAGGGCTTACGTCATGCGTGTTGAGGAAGTGATTTCGCGTCAGGGGTGCTATGCTCCTGACGGCACTCAGAACCAACCGATTGAGGATTGTCTTGAACCTCGCAGCCTATTTCCCCGTTTTGTTGTTCCTTATTGTGGGCACCGGTTTAGGCGTAGCACTGGTCAGTATCGGCAAGCTCCTCGGTCCCAACAAACCCGACACCGAAAAAAACGCACCGTACGAGTGCGGCTTCGAAGCATTCGAAGATGCGCGCATGAAGTTCGATGTGCGTTACTACCTCGTCGCCATTCTCTTCATCATTTTCGATCTTGAAACCGCGTTCCTGTTCCCGTGGGGCGTGGCATTGCGTGACATCGGCTGGGCCGGGTTCACGGCAATGATGATTTTCCTGCTCGAGTTCCTGCTTGGTTTTGCCTACATCTGGAAGAAGGGCGGCCTCGACTGGGAATGATGGATTAATCGCCGGTTTGCGTGGGTGGCCAGGCTTGCCGCCCCGTCTGGAGTGGAAAGCAAATGAGTATCGAAGGGGTCTTGAAAGAAGGGTTTGTCACCACTACGGCAGACAAACTGATCAACTGGACGCGCACCGGCTCGCTGTGGCCGATGACGTTCGGTCTCGCATGCTGCGCGGTCGAGATGATGCATGCGGGCGCCGCCCGTTATGACCTCGACCGTTTCGGTGTCGTGTTCCGTCCGAGTCCGCGTCAGTCGGATGTGATGATCGTCGCCGGTACGCTGTGCAACAAGATGGCGCCCGCTCTGCGCAAGGTCTACGACCAGATGGCGGAGCCGCGTTGGGTGATCTCGATGGGCTCGTGCGCGAACGGTGGCGGCTATTACCACTACTCTTACTCGGTGGTGCGCGGCTGCGACCGGATTGTCCCGGTCGACGTGTACGTGCCGGGTTGTCCGCCCACCGCGGAAGCGCTGGTGTACGGCGTGATCCAGCTGCAAGCCAAGATTCGCCGCACCAACACCATCGCCCGTCAATAAGGCCAAAGCCTCCCCACAATATGGCAAGCAAACTCGAGACCCTGAAAGCGAACCTCGAGGCGGCCTTTGGCGGCCTCCTGACGAGCGTGACCGAGTCGGTCGGTGAATTGACGATCGTCGTCAAGGCTGGCGACTACCTCAATGTGACAAAGCGCCTGCGCGACGACCGCTCGCTCGGTTTCGAGCAGTGTGTCGACCTGTGCGGCGTCGATTACCAGACCTATGCTGAAGGCGCTTACGACGGCCCGCGTTTTGCAGCAGTGCTGCATCTGCTGTCGGTGCAGAACAACTGGCGTCTGCGTCTGCGCGTATTCGCGCCGGACGACGACATGCCGATCCTGCCGTCCGTCGTCGATATCTGGAATTCGGTCAACTGGTACGAGCGCGAAGCGTTCGACCTGTACGGCATCGTCTTCGAAGGTCACCCGGACCTGCGCCGCATTTTGACCGACTACGGTTTCATCGGTCATCCGTTCCGCAAGGATTTCCCTGTCTCCGGCTACGTCGAGATGCGTTACGACCCGGAAGAGAAGCGCGTCGTCTATCAGCCGGTGACGATCGAGCCGCGGGAAATCACGCCGCGCGTGATCCGCGAGGATCGCTATGGCGGTCTGAAACACTAAGAGAACGTCATGGCAGAGATCAAGAACTACACGCTCAACTTCGGTCCGCAGCACCCGGCAGCGCACGGTGTGTTGCGTCTCGTGCTCGAACTCGACGGTGAAGTGATTCAGCGCGCCGATCCGCACATCGGTCTACTGCATCGCGCGACTGAAAAGCTCGCCGAAAGCAAGACGTTTATCCAGTCCGTGCCGTACATGGACCGTCTCGACTACGTGTCGATGATGGCCAACGAGCACGGCTACGTGCTTGCCATCGAAAAGTTGCTCGGCATCGACGTGCCACTGCGCGCGCAATACATTCGCGTACTGTTCGACGAAATCACGCGCGTGTTGAATCACCTGATGTGGATCGGCGCGCACGCGCTCGACGTCGGTGCGATGGCGGTGTTCCTGTATGCGTTCCGCGAGCGCGAAGACCTGATGGACGTGTACGAAGCGGTGTCCGGCGCACGGATGCACGCGGCCTACTACCGTCCGGGTGGCGTCTACCGCGATCTGCCTGACGCAATGCCGCAATACAAGGCGTCGAAGATTCGCAATGCGAAGGCGTTGTCGAAGATGAACGAGAACCGTCAGGGTTCGCTGCTCGACTTCATCGACGACTTCTTCACCCGTTTCCCGAAGTGCGTGGACGAATACGAAACGCTGCTCACCGACAACCGGATCTGGAAGCAGCGTCTGGTCGGCATCGGTGTGGTCAGCCCGGAGCGCGCGCTGCAACTCGGCATGACCGGCGCGATGCTGCGTGGCTCGGGCGTCGAGTGGGACCTGCGCAAGAAGCAACCGTATGAAGTTTATGACAAGCTCGACTTCGACATTCCGGTCGGCGTGAATGGCGATTGCTACGACCGCTATCTGGTACGCGTCGAAGAAATGCGTCAATCGTGCCGGATCGCGAAACAGTGCATTGAGTGGCTGCGTAAAAATCCCGGCCCTGTGATGACGGACAATCACAAGGTGGCGCCGCCGTCGCGCGTCGGCATGAAGTCGAACATGGAAGATCTGATCCATCACTTCAAGCTGTTCACCGAAGGATTCCACGTGCCGGAAGGCGAGGCGTACGCCGCAGTCGAACATCCGAAGGGCGAGTTCGGCATCTATCTGATCTCGGACGGCGCCAACAAGCCATACCGTCTGAAGATCCGCGCGCCGGGCTATGCACACCTGTCCTCGCTTGACGAAATGGCCCGCGGCCACATGATCGCCGATGCCGTGACGATCATCGGCACGCAGGACATCGTGTTCGGCGAAGTGGATCGCTAGGACGTATTCATCGACGCGCGTCCGCGGGCATCGCACCGCCACGCGCGTCAAGCAAAGGAACGCCGGGTCTGTCGCAGTCTCACGTGAGCGACAGGTTTTCGTTCGGTAGGAATTGAAAGAGTCGTGTCTGAAAATGATCTCAGCTGAAGGCCTGAAAGAAATCGATCGCGCGGTCGCCAAGTACCCCGCCGATCAGAAACAGTCCGCCGTGATGTCGGCGTTGGCCACTGCTCAAACCGAGCATGGCTGGCTGTCGCCCGAACTGATGCAGTTCGTCGCGGATTATCTCGGCATGCCGGCAATCGCCGTGCAGGAGGTCGCGACCTTCTACACGATGTACGAGACCTCGCCGGTCGGCAAATTCAAGATCACGCTCTGTACGAACTTGCCGTGCCAGCTCGGCCCGGACGGTGGTTCGGAAAGCGCCGCTGAATACCTGAAGCAGAAGCTCGGCATCGACTTCGGCGAAACCACGCCCGATGGCAAATTCACGCTCAAAGAGGGTGAGTGCATGGGTTCGTGCGGCGACGCGCCGGTGATGCTGGTGAACAACCAACGCATGTGCAGCTTCATGAGCCGCGAGAAGATCGACCAGCTGCTCGAGGAACTTTCGAAATGACGTCTTTACACGATCGTCACATCAAACCGCTGATTCTCGCCGGCCTGAACGGCGACAACTGGCATCTCGAAGATTACGTGGCGCGCGGCGGTTACGCCCAGCTGCGCGGCATCCTGGAAGAAAAGATCGCACCCGAGCAGGTGATCGCCGACGTCAAGGCGTCGGGACTTCGCGGCCGCGGCGGCGCGGGCTTCCCGACCGGTCTGAAGTGGAGCTTCATGCCGCGTCAGTTCCCGGGCCAGAAGTACCTCGTCTGTAATTCGGACGAGGGCGAACCGGGCACGTTCAAAGACCGCGACATCCTGCGCTTCAATCCGCATTCGCTGATCGAAGGTATGGCGATCGGCGCGTACGCGATGGGCATCACGGTCGGCTACAACTACATTCACGGCGAAATCTGGGAAGTCTATAAGCGTTTCGAAGAAGCGCTGGAAGAAGCTCGCCGCGCCGGATTCCTCGGCGACAACATCATGGGCTCGGGCTTCTCGTTCCAGCTGCATGCGCACCACGGTTACGGCGCGTATATCTGCGGCGAGGAAACCGCGCTGCTCGAATCGCTCGAGGGCAAGAAGGGGCAGCCGCGCTTCAAACCGCCGTTCCCGGCGAGCTTTGGCGTGTACGGCAAGCCCACCACCATCAACAACACCGAGACGTTCGCGGCGGTGCCGTTCCTGCTCGCCATCGGACCGCAGAATTACCTTGAAATCGGCAAGCCGAACAACGGCGGCACGAAGATATTCTCGGTGTCGGGCGACGTCGAGCGTCCGGGTAACTACGAAATTCCGCTCGGCACGCCGTTCGCGACGCTGATGGAACTCGCCGGCGGCATGCGCGGCGGCAAGAAGATCAAGGCCGTGATTCCTGGCGGTTCATCGGCGCCGGTGATTCCGGGCGAGATGATGATGCAGACCGACATGGATTACGACTCGATCGCGAAGGCTGGCTCGATGCTCGGCTCGGGCGCGGTGATCGTGATGGACGAGACGCGCTGCATGGTTCGCTCGCTGCTGCGCCTGTCGTACTTCTACTACGAAGAGTCGTGCGGTCAATGCACGCCTTGCCGTGAAGGCACGGGCTGGCTGTATCGCGTCGTACATCGTATCGAGCATGGTCTCGGCCGCCAGGAAGATCTGGATCTGCTGAACTCGGTCGCGGAAAACATCATGGGCCGCACGATCTGCGCGCTCGGCGACGCGGCAGCCATGCCGGTTCGGGGCATGCTCAAGCACTACTGGGACGAATTCGAATATCACGTCGCCCACAAGCATTGCCTCGTCGGCGGCCATGCCGGCACGGCGGCGGCGCCCGAAACAGTGGCAGCCTGAGTCGGGCCGACAGATTTGGCTGACGAATAACTACCAGACGAACACCTCAACCGCAGGATTCATCGCCCGAAGCGGGCGATGAACAGGCGAACGATTGAGCGGTAACAGGTTAAGGAAGATTGACCATCATGGTTGAACTGGAAATAGACGGCAAGAAAGTCGAGGTGCCTGAAGGCAGCATGGTGATCCAGGCTGCGCATAAGGTCGACACCTACATTCCTCACTTCTGCTATCACAAGAAGCTGTCGATTGCGGCCAACTGCCGGATGTGTCTGGTCGATGTCGAGAAGATGCCGAAGGCCGTGCCTGCGTGTGCGACCCCGGTGTCGGCCGGCATGATCGTGCGCACCAAGTCGGACAAGGCGGTGAAAGGCCAGCAAGCTGTGATGGAATTCCTGCTGATCAACCATCCGCTCGACTGTCCGATCTGCGACCAGGGCGGCGAGTGCCAGTTGCAGGATCTGGCCGTCGGTTACGGCAAGTCGTCGTCGCGCTATAGCGAAGAAAAGCGCGTGGTGTTCCACAAGAACGTGGGCCCGCTGATCTCGATGGAAGAGATGTCGCGCTGCATTCACTGCACGCGTTGCGTCCGCTTCGGCCAGGAAATCGCCGGCGTGATGGAACTCGGCATGCTTGGCCGCGGCGAGCATTCGGAAATCACGTCGTTCGTCGGCAAGACGGTCGACTCGGAACTGTCGGGCAACATGATCGACCTGTGCCCGGTCGGCGCGCTCACCAGCAAGCCGTTCCGCTACAGCGCCCGTACCTGGGAGTTGTCGCGCCGCAAGTCGGTGAGCCCGCACGATTCCGTTGGCGCGAACCTCATCGTGCAGGTGAAGAACAATCGCGTGATGCGCGTTCTGCCGTTCGAAAACGAAGCGATCAACGAGTGCTGGATTTCGGACAAGGACCGCTTCTCGTACGAAGGTCTCAACAGCCCCGAGCGTCTGACCAAGCCGATGCTCAAGCAGGGCGGCCAGTGGGTCGAAACCGACTGGCAAACCGCGCTCGATTATGTGGTCAAGGGCCTGAAGGGCATCGCGGGCGACCACGGCGCGAACGCGCTTGCGGCGTTGTCGAGCGCGCACAGCACAATCGAAGAACTGTTCCTGCTGAAGCAGATTGCGCAAGCGGTCGGCACGCCGAACGTCGACTTCCGTCTGCGTCAGTCGGACTTCTCGGCCCCCGTTACCGGCGCGCCGTGGCTCGGCGGCACGATCGCCGATCTGTCGAACGTCGATGCGGCGCTCGTGATCGGCTCGGATCTGCGTCGTGATCATCCGCTGTTCGCCGCGCGTCTGCGCCAGGTCGCACGCGGTGGTTCGGCGCTCACGTTGATCCAGGCCACCAACGACGACGCGATGATCCCGCAGGCGCACCGTGTGGTCGCCGCACCGTCGGCATGGCTCGAGGCGTTGGCAGGGATCGCTGGCGCGGTGGGCGAAGCGAAGGGCGTCGCACTGCCGGAAGCATTCGCGGGCACGCAGCCGACGGACGCGCACAAGCAGATCGCGAAATCGCTGACCAACGGCGCACTGCGCGTCGTGTTGCTCGGCAACGACGCGGTCCGTCATACGGACTTCGCGGCGATCCACGCCGCGGCGCAATGGATTGCCGAAGCGACCGGCGCCACGCTCGGTTTCCTGACCGAAGCGGCCAACACGGTCGGCGCGCACCTCGTGAACGCGCTGCCGGGCGAAGGCGGTCTGAATGCACGCGAAGTGTTCGAGCAACCGCGCAAGGGCTATCTGCTTTTGAATCTCGAGCCGGAATTCGACACGGCCAATCCGGCTCAAGCGCTTGCCGCGCTGAAGCAGGCCGAGATGGTCGTCGTGATGTCGCCGTTCCAGACCGGCGCCGACTATGCCGACGTGCTGTTGCCGATTGCACCGTTCACCGAAACGGGCGGCTCGTTCGTCAACGCGGAAGGCACGGTGCAGGCTTTCAACGGCGTCGTGCGTCCGCTCGGCGACACGCGTCCGGCGTGGAAGGTGTTGCGCGTGCTGGGCAGCCTGCTCGGCGCGCCGGGCTTCGAATACGACACGGTCGAAGAAGTGCGCACAGCGGCGCTCGGCGACGGTGACCTCAGTTCGAGGCTGTCGAACCGTACCGGCGTCGCGGTGACGCGCGGCCAGGCCGTGAAGGCGGCGGAAGGCAAGTTCGAGCGTCTCGCGAACGTGCCGATCTATCACGCCGACGCGCTGGTGCGTCGCGCGGAGTCGCTGCATCTGACCGCGGCGGCCCGTACGGCGAATTCGGTCGGCCTGCCGGCTGCGCTGTTCGACAAACTGGGTTTGAAAGAGGGCGACGCGGTGCGCGTTCGTCAGGGCGAGCAAGCGGTGCAGTTGCCGGCCGTGCGCGACGCGAATCTTGCGGAGACGGTCGTCCGCGTATCGGCGGCTACGCCTGCCGGTGCAGCGCTGGGCAGCCTGTTCGGTGAACTGGTGGTGGAGAAGGCGTAAATGAGCTTGTTCGATACGATCAACTCGGGCGGCGCCCAGCTTCTCGGTGTGGCATGGCCTACGGTGTGGGCGCTCGTGCGCATCCTGGTGGTGGCCGTCGTGATCCTGCTGTGCGTCGCTTACCTGATCCTGTGGGAGCGTAAGCTGATCGGCTGGATGCACGTGCGTCTCGGTCCGAACCGCGTCGGCCCCGGCGGCCTGTTGCAGCCGATCGCCGACGTGCTGAAGCTTCTACTCAAGGAAGTGATCCAGCCTGCCCAGGCGAGCCGCTGGATCTACGTCATCGCGCCGATCATGGTGGTGGTGCCGGCGTTCGCGGTGTGGGCGGTGATTCCGTTCCAGGCGGGCGCGGTGCTCGGCGACATCAACGCGGGTCTGCTGTACGCGATGGCGATCTCGTCGATCGGCGTGTATGGCGTGATTCTGGCCGGCTGGGCGTCGAACTCGAAATATGCGTTCCTCGGCGCGATGCGCGCCGCCGCGCAGATGGTCTCGTACGAAATCTCGATGGGCTTCGCGCTGGTGGTCGTGCTGATGACGGCCGGTACGCTGAATCTGTCGGGCATCGTCGGCTCGCAGGAGCAGGGCTTCTTCGCCTCGCACGGCCTGAATTTCCTGTCGTGGAACTGGCTACCGCTGCTGCCGATGTTCGTCGTGTACTTCATCTCGGGCATCGCCGAAACGAACCGTCACCCGTTCGACGTGGTGGAAGGCGAATCGGAAATCGTCGCGGGTCACATGATCGATTACTCGGGCATGGCGTTCGCGCTGTTCTTCCTCGCCGAGTACATCAACATGATCGTGATCTCGGCATTGGCTGCAACACTGTTCCTTGGGGGCTGGAGCGCTCCGTTCGGGTTCCTGTCGTTCATCCCGGGCATCTTCTGGCTCGTCCTCAAGGTTTTCCTGCTGTTGTCGGTGTTCATCTGGGCGCGTGCCACGTTCCCGCGCTACCGCTATGACCAGATCATGCGTCTAGGCTGGAAGGTCTTCATTCCGGTCTGCGTGGTGTGGCTCGTGGTGGTCGGCTTCTGGATCATGTCGCCGTTGAACATCTGGAAATAAAGGGCGGACGAACCCATGACCGCAATCCAAAACTTCTTCAAGACTTTCTTCCTCACGGAACTGCTGAAAGGCCTCGCGCTGACCGGACGCTACACGTTCCAGCGCAAGGTCACCGTGCAGTTCCCGGAAGAAAAGACCCCGATCTCGCCGCGTTTCCGCGGTCTGCATGCGCTGCGCCGGTATGAAAACGGCGAGGAGCGCTGCATCGCGTGCAAGCTGTGCGAAGCGGTGTGCCCGGCGCTCGCGATCACGATCGAATCGGAAACGCGCGCGGACAACACGCGCCGCACGACGCGCTACGACATCGACCTGACCAAGTGCATCTTCTGCGGTTTCTGCGAAGAGAGCTGCCCGGTCGACTCGATCGTCGAGACGCACATTCTCGAGTATCACGGCGAGAAGCGCGGCGACCTGTACTTCACGAAGGAAATGCTGCTGGCCGTTGGCGACCGCTACGAAGCACAAATCGCCGCCAACAAGGCAGCCGACGCACCGTATCGTTGAAGCGCTTTCCCGCTGATGCAGTAAATGCGGCAGTAAAAGCATTAACACGGCCTGTTGTCGGGCCGACCGCCGCGGCCTGAACGCCGCGGCACGGCGCACCTGTGTGGAGGTACTGGCGGTTTGCTCCGCTTTTGCCAACCACGCGTGCCAAAGAACAATGCCTGACGATGGCCTAACGATGAACCGGTAATCATGGAATTCACGACCGTACTGTTCTACATCTTCGCGCTGCTCCTCGTGGTTTCAGGGCTGAAGGTGATCACCTCCCGCAATCCAGTGGCGTGCGCACTGTATCTGGTGCTGGCGTTCTTCAACGCAGCCGCGATCTGGATGCTGCTCGAGGCGGAGTTCCTCGCGATCCTGCTGGTGCTGGTCTACGTCGGCGCGGTGATGGTGCTGTTCCTGTTCGTCGTGATGATGCTGGACATCAATCTCGACGTGCTGCGCAAGGACTTCAAACGCTTCGTGCCGATGGCATCGGCAGTGGGCGCGATCATCGTGATCGAAACCGCACTGATTCTGTGGCACGGCTACGGCGCGACGGCTACCGCACTGCACGACACGGCCTCGGCCGCCGCCGGTATGGGCGACTGGTCGAACACGCGCCTGATCGGCAAGGTCATCTACACCAACTACATCTTCGCGTTTGAAATCGCCGGCCTGATTCTGTTGGTCGCCATCATCGCGGCGATCGCGCTGACCACGAGCCACAAGAAGGACAGCAAGCGTCAGAACGTCAGCGCGCAGGTCAAGGTGCGTGCCCAGGACCGCGTGCGTGTCGTGAAGATGCCGTCGGAGAAAACCGCGGCGACCATCGCGGCGGAACAAGCGGCTGCCGCGGCAGCCGCAGCAGCAGCCGACTCGGCAGCAGCCAAGAACAGCTGAGCGGACAGGAGATAGAAATCATGTTGACCCTTGCCCATTACCTTGTCCTCGGCGCGATCCTGTTTGCGATCAGCATCGTCGGCATTTTCCTGAACCGCCGCAACGTCATCATCATCCTGATGGCGATCGAACTGATGCTGCTCGCGGTGAACACCAATTTCGTCGCGTTCTCGCACTATCTGGGCGACGTGCACGGCCAGGTTTTCGTCTTCTTCGTGCTGACGGTTGCTGCAGCCGAATCGGCGATCGGTCTCGCAATTCTGGTGACCCTGTTCCGTAGTCTCGACACGATCAATGTCGAGGATCTCGATCAGCTCAAAGGTTAATTTCAGGAAAAGCGGTTATGTCCACGATACTCAATGAAAACCTGCTGTTGGCAATTCCGCTGGCACCGCTCGCCGGTTCCCTGGTTGCAGGGCTGTTCGGCAAGGCGATAGGGCGGGCGGGTGCGCATTCTGTCACGATCCTCGGCGTCGCGATTTCGTTCATCCTGTCGGTCATGGTCTTCTTCCAGGTGATGGACGGCGCGAGCTTCAACGCGACCGTTTATCAATGGATGTCGATCGGCAAGACGCAGCTCGAAGTCGGCTTCCTGGTCGACTCGCTGACCGCGATGATGATCGTCGTGGTCAACTTCGTGTCGCTGATGGTGCACATCTACACGATCGGCTACATGGCCGACGACGACGGCTACCAGCGCTTCTTCTCGTACATCTCGCTGTTCACGTTCTCGATGCTGATGCTCGTGATGAGCAACAACTTCCTGCAGCTGTTCTTCGGCTGGGAAGCGGTGGGTCTCGTTTCGTACCTGCTGATCGGCTTCTACTTCAAGCGTGAGAGCGCGATCTACGCGAACATGAAGGCGTTCATCGTGAACCGCGTCGGCGACTTCGGTTTCCTGCTCGGCATCGGTCTGCTGTTCGCGTTCGCCGGTTCGATGAACTACGGCGAAGTCTTCGCAAAGCGTACCGAACTCGCGGCGCTGAACTTCCCGGGTACCGACTGGGGCTTGCTGACGGTGGCCTGCATTTGCCTGTTCATCGGCGCGATGGGTAAGTCGGCGCAGTTCCCTCTGCACGTGTGGCTGCCGGACTCGATGGAAGGTCCGACGCCGATCTCCGCGCTGATTCACGCTGCGACCATGGTGACGGCCGGTATCTTCATGGTTACGCGCATGTCGCCGCTGTTCGAACTGTCCGATACGGCGCTGTCGTTCGTCATGGTCATTGGTGCGATTACCGCGCTGTTCATGGGCTTTCTCGGCATCGTCCAGAACGACATCAAGCGTGTGGTCGCTTATTCCACGCTGTCGCAGCTCGGTTACATGACGGTCGCGCTCGGCGCGTCGGCTTACTCGGTCGCCGTGTTCCACCTGATGACGCACGCGTTCTTCAAGGCGCTGCTGTTCCTCGGCGCGGGTTCGGTGATCATCGGCATGCATCACGATCAGGACATGCGCAACATGGGCGGCCTGCGCAAGTACATGCCGATTACGTGGATCACGTCGCTGATCGGTTCGCTCGCGCTGATCGGCACGCCGTTCTTCTCGGGCTTCTACTCGAAAGACTCGATCATCGACGCGGTGAAGCTGTCGCATCTGCCGGGCTCGGGTTTCGCGTACTTCGCAGTGGTCGCAAGCGTGTTCGTGACCGCGTTGTATTCGTTCCGCATGTATTTCATGGTGTTCCACGGCGAGGAGCGCTTCCGCAATCCGAAGCACCCGGAATCGCCGATGGGCGCAGAAGCCGCGTCGCATGCAAATGGCGCGCACGGCCACGACGACCATGGCCATGGTCACGGCGACCACGCTCACGAACCGCACGAAACGCCGTGGGTCGTGTGGGTGCCGCTCGTGCTGCTGGCGATTCCGTCGATCGTGATCGGAGCGATCGGCGTCGGTCCGATGCTGTTCGGCGACTTCTTCCAGCACGGCGTCGCGTTCGACAAGGTGATCTACATCAGCGAGAACCATCCGGCGCTGCATGAGATGGCCGAAGAATTCCAGGGCTGGGCGTCGATGGGTCTGCACTCGGTGTCGGGCCTGCCGGTGTGGCTCGCGCTCGCAGGCGTGGTGGTCGCATGGTTCCTGTATCTGGTCCGTCCGGATCTGC
This sequence comes from Paraburkholderia sp. BR13439, assembly GCF_040948805.1. Classification (NCBI taxonomy): domain Bacteria; kingdom Pseudomonadati; phylum Pseudomonadota; class Betaproteobacteria; order Burkholderiales; family Burkholderiaceae; genus Paraburkholderia; species Paraburkholderia sp. BR13439. The sequence goes on from NZ_JBFPKN010000006.1 coordinate 407,325, forward strand.
CCGCTGTCATCAAGCGCGCGTTCGGCCCGATCTACACGTTGCTCGATAACAAGTACTACATGGACAAGATCAACGAAGTCGTGTTTGCGCGGGGCGCTGTGGCCATTGGCCGTGGTTTGTGGAAGGAAGGCGACGTGGTCGTGATCGACGGCATCGTGAACGGCAGCGCACGCTTTATCGGGTGGTTCGCTAGCGTGATCCGCTTCCTCCAATCCGGTTATATCTACCACTACGCGTTCGCCATGATCATCGGCATGCTGGGGCTCCTGACCCTGTTTGTAACGCTCGGCGGCAAATAAGGCGAGAGACACTCATGCACGCTTATCCGATTCTCAGCATCGCGATCTGGTTGCCGATCTTCTTCGGTCTGCTGGTCCTCGCGATCGGCAACGACGAGAACCCCGCTCCCGCACGCTGGATCTCGCTGATCGGCTCGGTCCTGAGCTTCCTCGTCACGCTGCCGCTGATCACCAGCTTCGATTCGAGCACCGCCGACCTGCAGTTCGTCGAGCAGGCGGACTGGATCCAGCGCTTCCACATCATGTATCACCTCGGCGTGGACGGCATTTCGATGTGGTTCGTCTCGTTGACCGCGTTGATCACGGTGATCGTCGTGATCGCAGCGTGGGAAGTGATCACGAAGAACGTCGGCCAGTACCTCGCGGCCTTTCTGATCCTGTCGGGCATCATGGTCGGCGTGTTCAGCGCGGCCGACGGCATGCTGTTCTACGTGTTCTTCGAAGCGACGCTGATCCCGATGTACATCATTATCGGCGTGTGGGGCGGGGCGAACCGTGTGTACGCGGCGTTCAAGTTCTTCCTGTACACGCTGGCGGGCTCGCTGCTGATGCTGGTTGCGCTGATCTATCTGTACAACGAGACCGGCTCGTTCGACATTGCCACGTGGCAGCACGCGCAGATCGCGATGACGCCGCAGGTGCTACTGTTTATCGCGTTCTTCCTGGCCTTCGCGGTGAAGGTGCCGATGTGGCCGGTGCACACGTGGTTGCCGGACGCGCACGTGGAAGCGCCGACCGGCGGCTCGGTCGTGCTGGCCGCGATCATGCTGAAGCTCGGTGCGTACGGTTTCCTGCGCTTCTCGCTGCCGATCACGCCTGATGCGAGCCATTTCCTCGCACCGGTCATCATTACGCTGTCACTGATCGCCGTCATCTACATCGGTCTCGTTGCGATGGTGCAGGCCGACATGAAGAAGCTGGTCGCGTATTCGTCGATTGCGCACATGGGCTTTGTCACGCTCGGCTTCTTTATCTTCAATCAGCTCGGCGCGGAAGGCGCGATCGTGCAGATGATCTCGCATGGCTTCGTGTCGGGCGCAATGTTCCTGTGCATCGGCGTGCTGTATGACCGCATGCACTCGCGTCAGATCGCCGATTACGGCGGCGTCGTCAACGTGATGCCGAAGTTCGCGGCGTTCGTGATGCTGTTCGCGATGGCGAATTGCGGCTTGCCGGGCACTTCCGGTTTCGTCGGCGAATTCATGGTGATTCTGGCCTCCGTCCAGTACAACTTCTGGATCGCGAGTGGCGCGGCAGTCACGCTGATTCTCGGCGCGGCCTACACGCTGTGGATGTACAAGCGCGTGTACTTCGGCGCGGTCGCGAACGACCACGTGAAGAACCTGCTCGACATCGACCGTCGCGAATTTTTCATGCTGGCAGTGCTCGCCGCACTGACGCTGTTCATGGGCCTGTATCCGAAGCCCTTTACCGATGTGATGCACGTATCCGTGGAAAACCTCCTCTCCCACGTTGCGCAATCGAAGCTGCCGTTGCCTCAGTAACGACGAGCGGAGGAATTTAAGACCATGCAAAACGCCCCTATGACTGCTCTGTTGCCTGACGCATTGGTGATGTTCGCCATTGTCATCGCGTGGCTCAACGACACGTTCGTCGGCCCGGAGGGTCGCCGTACCACGTATTTCATCGCGTTCTTCTCGACGCTCGTCGCCGGGATCTGGTTCGCGGTGAATGCGTTCGACCCGCAAGTGCATTACTTCTTCGATCACATGTACGTGGTCGATCCGTTCGCCAACGTGATGAAGGCGGTGGTGTCGCTCGGCTACGCGGTGACGATCGTTTATTCGCGTCGCTACCTCGAAGACCGTAGCCTGTTCCGCGGCGACTTCTTCCTGCTCGGCATGTTCTCGCTGCTCGGCCAGATCGTGATGATCTCGGGCAACAACTTCCTGACGCTGTATCTCGGTCTGGAACTGATGTCGCTGTCGCTGTACGCGGTGATCGCGCTGCGTCGCGAAGTGGCGTCGTCGAACGAAGCGGCGATGAAGTACTACGTGCTCGGCGCGCTGGCTTCCGGTTTCCTGCTGTACGGTGTTTCGATGCTGTATGGCGCGACCGGCTCGCTGGACCTGAACGAAGTTTTCAAGGCGATCAGCACGAGCCACTACGATCCGACCGTGCTGCTGTTCGGCGTGATCTTCATCGTGGCGGGCGTGGCGTTCAAGATGGGCGCGGTGCCGTTCCATATGTGGGTGCCCGACGTGTACCAGGGCGCACCGACGGCGATGACGCTCATCGTCGGTGGCGGTCCGAAGGTCGCGGCGTTCGCGTGGGGTCTGCGTTTCCTCGTGATGGGCCTGCTGCCGCTGGCGGTCGAATGGCAACAGATGCTGGTGATTCTGGCGGCGCTGTCGCTGATCGTCGGCAACATCACCGGCATCGTGCAGCGCAACGTCAAGCGGATGCTCGCGTATTCGGCGATCTCGAACATGGGCTTCGTGCTGCTCGGCCTGCTCGCCGGCGTGGTCGATCAGAAGACCACGGGCGCTGCGGGCGCGTACGGCTCGGCGATGTTCTACAGCATCGTCTACCTGATCACGACGCTCGGTACCTTTGGCGTCATCATGCTGCTCGCGCGGCGCGACTTCGAAGCGGACACGCTGGAGGACTTCAAGGGCCTCAATCAGCGCAGCGCGGTATTCGCGTTCGTGATGATGATCATGATGTTCTCGCTCGCGGGTATTCCGCCGGCAGTCGGCTTCTACGCGAAGCTCGCCGTGCTGCAAGCGACGATGAACGCCGGCCTGACCTGGCTTACCGTGCTCGCGGTGATCACGTCGCTGTTCGGCGCGTTCTACTACCTGCGTATCGTCAAGCTGATGTACTTCGACGAGCCGCAAGACAAGTCGGCGATCGTGGCGGACACGAGCACGCGCGCGTTGCTCGCGTTGAACGGAGTCGCCGTGCTGGTGCTCGGTATCGTGCCGGATCCGCTGTTGCGCGCCTGCCTGCAGGCGATCCAGCACACGCTGTTGCTCTGATGTCCGCTGCGGGCTGGTTTATCGTGCTGTTGGCGCTAATCGGCGCCAACCTGCCGTTCCTGAATCAGCGCCTCTTCGCCGCGGTGCCGTTGAAAGCGGCGAAGAAAAGCGCCTGGCTCCGGATTGCCGAATTGATCGTGCTGTATTTCGTGGTCGGCGCGCTGGGCTTTCTGCTCGAAGCGCGCGCGGGAAATCGCTTCGAGCAGGGCTGGCAGTTCTATGCGATCACGTTTGCTCTGTTCGTCGTGTTCGCTTTTCCCGGCTTTACCTTCCAATATCTCGTCAAACGCCGCTGACGGCGTCCCGCCGTCGCGCGCGCCTGGCTGCTCTGAGGTCCGCACATGGCTGAACTTCCCAATCACGACGCCGCGCTAACCGAGACTTGTATCGACAGCAAGACGGTCCATCAGGGGCCGTTCATGACGGTCAAGTACGATACGGTCCGACTCCCGGACGGCAAACATGCGACGCGCGAATACGTTCAGCATCCGGGCGCCGTCATGGTGATCCCCTTATTCGATGACGGTCGCGTGCTGCTCGAAAGTCAGTATCGCTATCCGATGGGCAAGGTGATGGTCGAATATCCGGCCGGCAAGCTCGACCCGAACGAGGGCGCGCTGGCGTGCGCGGTGCGGGAACTGCGTGAGGAAACCGGCTATACCGCACGCGAGTACGTGTACCTGACACGGATCCATCCGATCATTTCTTACTCAACCGAATTCATTGATATCTATCTGGCGCGGGGCTTGACCGCGGGGGAGCGCAAGCTCGACGAAGGTGAGTTTCTCGAACTGTTCACCGCGACCGTGGAGCAAGTGTCCGAGTGGGTGCGCACGGGCAAGATCACCGATGTGAAGACGATCATCGGTACCTTCTGGCTCGAGAAAGTGCTGTCGGGCACGTGGCCGACTGAGGCGCCCGAGACGGTATAAGTACGCGTCAGCCCGGTAGCTGATTTAACCAAGCCCCTGTTGGTCGATGACCGGCAGGGGCTTTGTCATTGGCTCCGCCGTTTCTTTCTGGCTCAACGGAATGCCGTTTCCTATGCCATCTGGCTGGCTCGTCGTGGCCCTGCCGGCCGGCTAGTATGACCCCTCCGATCACCGAGGCCATCGTCGATTTTGTGTGGAATAACCGGCGCTAGTCATTGGACTGATCTGATTCCAGCTCAACCAAGGTTGTCAATTGACAACCCGAGATTGAGCGGCTAGATTGGAGGTGTCGATGGTTCGAGGAAGGCACAAGAAGAAAGAGATCGAGGCCGCATTGGCGTACGCGGAACAGCACGGCTGGCGCGTTCAGGACGGCGGAAGAGGTCATGCGTGGGGAAAAATCTATTGCCCGTACAAAGACGCGAATGTCGGTGCGCAGAGTTCTGTATATCGAGCGTCTGGACTACGCCGAAGAATCCCGGCAATCACGCCAGACACTTGCGGCGCATTGTCGGCAACTGCGCGGCACGCCGCTAGTGGGTTCGTAGGCAGCAAACAGGAATCGCAATAACCTGGGCTCAACAAAGACAGGAGTAATGTATGGAATATGTGTTCACGTTGAAGTACCGCCTCGCCGCGGAAGATTGCGATGCAGACGCAATCGTCGAGCGGTTGGGCGAAGCGGGGTGCGACGATGCAACCATTGGCGTCGGGCAACCAGGCCGCCTCGCGCTGCTTTTCACCCGTGAAGCCACGAGCGCATTCGAGGCTGTCACCAGCGCGCTCGAGGACGTGAAACGCGCTGTGCCGTCCGCGCAACTGGTCGAGGCAGGACCTGACTTCGTGGGGCTGACCGACGTGGCCGAAATGGCGGGAGTGTCGCGGCAAAACATGCGCAAGCTGATGCTGAACAACGCCATCGACTTTCCGCCCCCGGTCCACGAAGGCAGTGCGTCGGTGTGGCATCTGACGGACGTCCTCGAATGGCTGACCGCGCGCGGTGGGTACGAGATTGAGATCGGTGTCGCGGATGTCGCAAAACTGGCGAAGCAGATCAATCTGACGAAGGAGGCCCGTCAGATTGAACCGCGCGTGAGTCGTCAACTCGGCAATCTCGTGGTGTAGCGGTGCGCCGCAAACGGGCTGGAGAACCGAGCAAGTGTGGCACCGGTTAGCGCTCGGGCCGCCTTCGGCAGCACATGCCGTAAAGCGTTAAAATCGCGCACCCACGTGATATTCCGTTGCGGCAGCTGGCGGCTGTACGTCGGCCCTAAGGTTTTACGAACGATCGTTCACAAATTTCCATTTTGCGCTAAACTGGCACGCAAGCCCTGATTCCACATGAAGGTCCTCGATTTACAGTGTCCGCATGGCCATCGGTTCGAAGGCTGGTTCGCTTCGGCTGATGACTTCGAGTCGCAGCAGTCCCGCAAGCTCGTCGAATGTCCGATCTGCGGTGCGCACGAGGTGAGCCGTTTGCCGTCGGCACCGCGTCTGAATCTGTCGGGCGCGACCGACTCAAAAGCGCCGGCGGGCATGGAGCAAATGCAGGCGCACATGATTCGCGCGCTGCGCGAGGTACTGGAGAAGACCGAGAACGTGGGCGACCGCTTCGCCGAGGAAGCGCGGCGCATTCACTACAACGAAGCGCCCGCGCGCAGTATTCGTGGTGTCACCACACCCGAGGATGCGCGTGCCTTGGTCGAAGAAGGCATCGAAGTGATGCCGCTGCCGGTCCCGGCTGCGCTGAAGGAACCACTGCAGTAGCGCGGTGGCTCCAGGCGGCTGGGTGGTGGCGGCCAGGAGACACTACGCATGAATCTGGACTATTCCCCCGCTGAAGACGCGTTCCGCGCCGACATCCGCGCCTGGCTCGAAGCGAATCTGCCTCGCGAACTGAGCGACAAGGTTCTCAATCACAAACGTCTTTCCCGCGAAGACTTCGCAAGCTGGCACAGGCTGCTCGGCACGCGAGGCTGGTCGGCGGTCGCGTGGCCGCGCGAATACGGCGGCCCCGGCTGGGACGCGACCCAACGACATATCTGGGAAGAAGAGTGCGCGCGTGTTGGCGCACCTACCGTGCTGCCTTTCGGCGTGTCGATGGTTGCGCCGGTGCTGATGAAGTACGGCAACGAGGCGCAGAAACGCCACTATCTGCCGCGCATTCTCGACGGCACTGACTGGTGGTGTCAGGGCTATTCGGAGCCCGGATCGGGTTCCGACCTTGCGTCGCTGCGCACCCGCGCCGAGCGCGTCGGTGATCATTACGTGGTCAACGGTCAGAAGACCTGGACCACGCTCGGCCAGCACGCCGACATGATGTTCTGCCTCGTGCGCACCGACAGCGGCGCCAAAAAGCAGGAGGGCATCTCGTTCCTGCTGATCGACATGAAAACGCCGGGCATCACGGTGCGGCCCATCATCACGCTCGACGAAGATCACGAAGTCAATGAAGTGTTCTTCGAGGACGTCAAAGTGCCGCTCGACAATCTGGTCGGCGAAGAAAATCGCGGCTGGACCTATGCGAAATATCTGCTCGGTCACGAGCGTACCGGCATCGCGCGAGTCGGTGCGTCGAAGCGTGAACTGGTGTTTCTCAAGCGTGTCGCGCTGAATCAGAAAAAGAACGGCAAGCCGCTGCTGCACGATCCAGTGTTTGCGGCAAAGGTCGCGAGTCTCGAAATCGAGTTGATGGCGCTGGAAGTCACCGTGCAACGCGTGGTGGCGAACGAGGCGGGCGGTCGCGGCCCGGGCCCGGAAGCGTCGATGCTGAAGATCAAGGGCACGGAAGTGCAACAGGGACTCACCGAACTGATGTTCGAAGCGATCGGTCCGCTGGCCGCGCCGTTCGACGTGCCGTTCCTCGAAGGCGAACGCGAGCACAGTCTTGCCGGCGACGACGATGCCGCGCCGCTTGCCGCGTACTACTTCAACTTCCGCAAGACGTCGATTTACGGCGGCTCGAACGAAATTCAAAAGAACATCATCGCGCAGATGATTCTCGGACTTTGAGGAGCGGCGCATGGACTTCACTTTCAACGACGAACAGCAGCAATTTGCCGATGCGCTGCGCCGCTATCTCGAGAAGAGCTACGGCTTCGAAGCGCGCCAGGCAATCGTGCGCTCGGAGGCGGGCATATCGGCCGATCATTGGGCTGCGTTCACCGAATTGGGGCTGACCGCGTTGCCGGTGCCAGAAGCGCAGGGCGGCTTCAACGGCGGCCCGATCGACATGCTCGTGGTCATGCAGGAGCTCGGCCGCGCGCTCGTCGTCGAGCCGTATTGGGCGACCGCGGTCGGCATCGAAGCACTGCGGCTCGCCGGCACCGGCGACGGCGAAGATGCCGCGCTGCTCGAACGGGCGGCCCAGGGCGAAGCCAAACTGGCCGTGGCGTTTCATGAGCCGCATGCCCGCTACGATCTGTTCGACCTCGCGACGACCGCGAACGGGCAGGGCGCGCAGCACACGCTGAGCGGCAGCAAATCTGTCGTGCTGCACGGCGCGCAGGCGGACCACTGGATCGTGCCGGCGCGTCTCGATGGCGAGATCGCACTCTTCGTCGTCGCGCGCGACGCGACCCGCGTCACGCTTAGCGAGTACCGCACCATCGACGGTCAACGCGCCGCAACTCTCGAATTCAACGGCACGCCCGCGCGCCGGCTCTCCGGCGAACATGCGGGGGCGGCAACGCTCGAGCAGATCGCCGACTACGGCACGCTGCTGCTGTGCGCGGAGGCGATCGGCGCGCTCGACGCGCTCAATCACGCCACCGTCGAATATACGAAAACGCGCCAGCAGTTCGGTCAGCCGATCGCGCGTTTCCAGGCGCTGCAGCACCGCATGGTCGAGATGCTGATCCACGCGGAGCAGGCGCGCTCTATCACGTATCTCGCAGCGATGCGCTACGCAAGTGAAGACACGAACGAGCGCCGTCGCGCGATCTCCGCGGCCAAGGTTCGGGTCGGCCAGGCCGCGCGTTTCGTCGGTCAACAGGCGGTGCAGTTGCACGGCGGCATGGGTGTCACGAACGAAGTGGCGGCCGCGCACCTGTTCAAGCGCCTCGCGATCATCGAGACCACGCTCGGCGACGTCGATCATCATCTCGCGCGGTTTGCCACGCTGCCCGGATTTGCGGTCGCCGAAGTCTGATCGGGCCGTTCCACCGAACCAAGGAGGTGCACTGATGAAAATCAGTTTCGAAGACATGGAAGTGGGCGCGAGCCACGAAATCGGCAAGCACACGTTCACGCGCGAGGAGATTGTCGAGTTCGCGCAGAAGTTCGATCCGCAGCCGTTTCATCTCGACGAAGCCGCCGCGGCCGAATCGCCGTTCCGCGGGCTCGTAGCGAGCGGCTGGCACACGTGCTCGGTGATGATGGGCATGCTCGTGCGCAAGGTGCTGGCGGATTCAACGTCGATGGGTTCGCCCGGCATCGACGAGATTCGCTGGTTGAAGCCAGTGCGAGTCGGCGACACGATCACGATGATGAACGTCATCGTCGCTAAGCGCGTGTCGCAGAGCAAGCCCGATCGCGGCATCGTGTCGACGCGCTGGGAGGGCATCAATCAGCACGGCGACACGGTGATCACGGTGCGCTCGAACGGCATGTTCGGCCTGCGCAATCCGGGAGCGGCGGCATGATGGCGAGCGCGGCGACGATCGCCGCCTTCGACAGTGCGGACGCTCTGCGCGCGCTCGTCGGCGCGGAGCCGCTCGTCAGCGAATGGCTGAGCGTCGATCAGGACAGGGTCAACCGTTTCGCCGAGGCGACCGGCGATCATCAGTGGATTCACATCGATCCCGAGCGGGCCAAACGCGAATCGCCGTTTGGCGGGCCGATCGCGCATGGGTTTCTGACGCTGTCGCTGATTCCGGCTTTGCTCGGCAAGACGCTGAGAATCGAGCAGCGCATGGGCGTGAACTACGGCTTGAACCGCGTGCGTTTCATGTCGCCGGTACTCGTGGGGTCGTCGCTGCGTGGGAAGTTCGCCGTCGAGTCGGTGACCGACGTAGACAACAATGGTGTGCAAGTCGCCTGGAACTTGACGCTGGAGCGTCAGGGCGGCGAACGACCGGTGTGCGTCGCGGAGTTCATCACCCGGCATTACTTCTAGCGCTCGCCCTTCGCTGATGAAATGAAAAAGCGCGATCGGGCAGACATGCCGCTCGCGCTTTGTGTTTGTGTCCAGCCGCGTCAGCGAGACGGCGCGCAACTAGTGTTTCGCGTACTGCGTCGCGCCAAACAGAATTTCTTTCGCCTTGTCGTCCATCAGCGGCTCGCGCGCGGATGCGAGCACGTCGACGCCGCGCACGACCGCCGGCCGCGCGGCGATCTCTTCATGCCAGCGCTTCACGTTCGGCAACGAATCGAGATCGACGCCCTGATTGTTCCACGAACGGGTCCACGGAAACGCGGCGATGTCCGCGATCGTATAGTCGTTGCCCGCGAGGTAACGCGTCTTGCCGAGTTGCGTGTCCATCACGCCGTACAGGCGTCGCGCTTCGTTGGTGTAGCGATTGACCGCGTATTCGATCTGCTCGGGTGCATACACGCGGAAGTGATGCGTTTGGCCGAGCATCGGACCCAGGCCGCCCATCTGGAACATCAGCCATTGCAGTGCCGCGTAGCGCCCGGCCGGGTCGGTCGGTAGAAACTTGCCGGTCTTCTCGGCCAGATAAATCAGGATCGCACCCGATTCGAATAGCGCGAACGGCCGTCCGTCGGCGGCTTTCGGACCTTCGGAATCGACCAGCGCGGGAATCTTGTTGTTGGGACTGATAGCGAGAAATTCGGGCTTGAACTGGTCACCGGCACCGATATTCACGGCATGCACGTTGTAGGGTAGGCCCGTCTCCTCGAGCATGATATGAACCTTGTGGCCGTTCGGGGTCGCCCAGCTATAGACATCGATCATCCTGGCTCCTTGTTCGTCAAAGCGGCGCCGCAAAGAGGGCGCCGCCGTTGTCGAAAATTAGAGCATAGATCGCGCGATGCTGCTTGCAGTGACCTCAACGGCCGCACCCGTTTTGGGCCGAAGCACTCAAACCCGCGTGACCGGCATTTCCACGCGAGCCGCCGCACCCGCATCCATATGACGCGCGAGTTCGAGCTTGGCGATCGCGTTGCGGTGCACTTCATCGGGGCCGTCGGCGAAACGCAGCGTGCGCGCCGACGCATACGCATACGCGAGCGGGAAATCGTCGCTGACACCGCCGCCGCCGTGCGCCTGAATCGCCCAGTCGATCACCTGACACGCCATGTTCGGCGCGACCACCTTGATCATCGCGATCTCGCCGCGCGCGCCCTTGTTGCCGACGGTGTCCATCATATACGCGGTCTTCAACGTGAGCAGACGCGCCTGCTCGATCATGCAGCGCGCTTCGGCGAGACGCTCCTGCGTGACGCCTTGCGATGCAACCGGCTTGCCGAACGCGACACGTTGCAGCGAGCGCTTTGCCATCAGTTCGAGCGCGCGTTCGGCAAGACCGATCAGGCGCATGCAGTGATGGATGCGCCCTGGGCCGAGACGGCCTTGCGCGATTTCGAAGCCGCGGCCTTCGCCGAGCAGCAGGTTGGTGGCGGGCACGCGCACGTTGTCGAGCGTGATCTCCATGTGGCCGTGCGGCGCGTCGTCGTAACCGAACACCGTGAGCGGACGATGCACGGTGATGCCGGTGGCGTCGGCGGGCACGAGGATCATCGACTGCTGCTGATGGCGCGGCGCGTCGGGATCGGTCTTGCCCATCACGATATAGATCGCGCAGCGCGGGTCGCCCGCACCCGACGACCACCACTTGTGGCCATTGATCACGTAGTGGTCGCCATCGCGCACGATGCTGGTCTGGATATTCGTCGCATCCGACGACGCGACCTCCGGCTCCGTCATCAGAAACGCCGAACGGATCTGCCCTTGCAGCAGCGGTTCGAGCCACTCGCGCTTGTTGTCTTCGCTGCCGTAGCGCTCTATCGTCTCCATGTTGCCGGTGTCCGGCGCGTTGCAGTTGAACACTTCGGGCGCCCAGGGCACGCGGCCCATGATCTCGCACAGCGGCGCGTATTCGAGATTCGTCAGGCCGGCGCCGCGCTCCGATTGCGGTAGGAACAGATTCCACAGGCCGGCATCGCGCGCCTTCTGCTTCAGTTGTTCGATCAGTTCGGTGGGTACCCATGCGTTGCCGTTCTGGCGATTGCGCGCGATCTCCGCATAGAACGCCTGCTCGTTCGGGTAAATGTGCTCGTCGAAAAAGGCGAGCAGTTTTTCGCGCAACGCCTGGACCTTCGGGGTGTAATCGAAATTCATCTGGGACCTCGCGGGTAACGGACTGCGAATAATCGGAAGCAGGGCGAGCCCTCGTGCCTAGAGAACCTTCTGCGCGTAATGCCAGGCCAGTTCGGCCATCGGCTTCGCGCGCCGGCCGGCGTCGAGCGCCTGCGCGCTCGACGCGGTACCGTCGACGGCGCGCTTCATGATCCCTTGCAGGATCGCGGCGATGCGGAACATGTTGTAGGCCAGATAGAAATTCCAGTCGCCACGAATCTCGAGGCCAGTGCGTTGGCAATAACGCTCGACGTACCGCGCTTCATCGGGAATGCCGAGCGCGTCCCAATCGAGTCCCGCGATGCCGCGGAACTGCGCCGGGTCGACATGCCATGCCATGCAGTGATACGCGAAGTCGGCGAGCGGATCGCCGAGCGTCGACAGTTCCCAGTCGAGCACCGCGAGCACGCGCGGCTCGTTGCGATCGAAGATCAGGTTGTCGAGCCGGTAGTCGCCGTGCACGACCGACACGCGCTCGTTCGTTTCGGCCGGCATATGCTGCGGCAGCCAGTCGATCAGCCGATGCATCGCGTCGATCGGTTCGGTCTCGGATGCCAGATATTGCTTGCTCCAGCGGCCGATCTGGCGGGCGAAGTAATTGCCTGGCTTGCCGTAGTCGGCGAGGCCGGCGGCGGCGACGTCGACGCTGTGCAACGCCGCGATCACGCGATTCATTTCGTCATAGATTGCGGCGCGCTCGGTGGCCGTCATGCCGGGCAGCGATTGGTCCCACAGCACGCGGCCTTCGACGAACTCCATCACGTAGAACGCGCGGCCGATCACACTTTCGTCCTCGCACAGTGCGAGCATCCGAGCGACCGGCACGTCGGTGCCGGCGAGCGCGTGCATCACGCGATATTCGCGTTCGATCGCGTGCGCGGACGGCAGCAGCTTCGCGGAGGGTCCGGGCTTCGCGCGCATCACGTACGAGCGCGTTGGCGTGATCAGCTTGAACGTGGGATTGGATTGTCCGCCCGCGAATTGCTCGAGCGTGAGCGGTCCCGCGAAGCCGTCGACATGTCCGGCCAGCCACGCGGCGAGCGCGTCGTGGTCGAAACGTTGCCGCTCGTTTAACGGGCGGGTGCCCTCGAAAGCCGAGTAGTCCTGTCTGCCTGCGGGTTCGCCGGTCTGCGTGGCTTGCGCCATGTGTCTCCTCCAGTTCGGTGTCAGCTACGCTGGAATCGGATGAATTGTGCGTAGAGCATTTCCATCGTGGTGTTGCGAACGTCGCGATGCAACGGCGACGGCGGTGAATAGTTGAGCATGCGCAGCACCCAGTCGCGCGGCGCGGCGCCGACGTCGAGCGCATTGATGCAGCCGGTCGCCTGCGACAGATGACCGAAGAAGGTGCGGCCGCCCGCCGTCAGCGCGTGCGACAGGATCGCGCGATTGACGCCGCCGTGCAGCACCAGCAGCACGGTATCCCACGACGTGTCCTCGCGCAGCGCCGCGATGGCCGGCAGCACGCGATCGAACAGCTCGCCGATCGTTTCGCCGTCGAGAAAGCGCATGCTCTCCGGCACGATGCCGTCGAACACGCCGAGAAACGCCGCCTCGATATCGCTCGGCGGAATGCTGCCGAGCCGCCCGCCGCGAATCTCCTGCAATGCGGGCTCGAGTTCGGGTTCGATCTGCTGACCCGTTTCGACGAGCACGCGCCGCGCGGTTTCGATCGTGCGCGGCAAGCCGCTGACGATCACGCGGTCGAAGCGCACCTGCTGCTCGGCGAACACGCGGCCCGCCGCGCTCGCCTGCTCGCGGCCGTTCGCGTTCAGCGGCACCGTTTCGGGATCGATCGCGCGGCCGGAGTCGTCGAAATAGGTGACGTCGCCGTGACGCATCAGGAAGATGCGGCGCCGTTTCGGCAGTTGATAGTCGGGCATGTCGGGCGGCTCTCTCGTCGCTTATCTGTAAATCGGCGCGCGCTTTTCGAGGAACGCGCTGATGCCTTCGAGACCGTCGCGATGATGCAGCGACGCGACGAAGTTATCGCGCTCGGCGATCAGGTGATCCGTGAGCGGCTGCGTGCCGGCCGCGGCGATCAGCCCTTTGATGCGGGCGACCGAATTGGGCGAAATCGCGCCGAGCTCGTCGGCCCACGCGAGCGCGCAATCGAGCGCGGCGCCGGCTTTGGTGAGCCGGTTGACGACGCCGAGTTCGTGCAGACGCGCGGCGCCGATCGGTTTGGCTTCGATCAGTACCTCGGTGGCCAGCTGGCGCGGCAGCGACTGCGCGAGGAACCACGAGCCGCCGCCGTCGGGCGTCAAGCCGACGCGCGCGTACGACATCGCGAACTTGGCGTTGTCCGCCGCGACGATCAGATCGCAGGCGAGCGCGAGCGAAAATCCCGCGCCGGCCGCCGCGCCTTCCACCGCGGCAATGACCGGCTTCGACGACAGGCGCAGCGCTGAAACCCATTGGGCGAGCATGTCGATGCTATCGGCCTGCACGGACGGATCTTTCGCGCGATTTTCGAGCAGCCGGTTCAGGTTGCCGCCCGCGCAGAAGAAGTCGTCGGCGCCGGTGATCACGACGGCGCGAATCGACGGATCGCGCTCGACGGTATCGAATGCCTCGATGCCGGCCGCGTACATATCCGGATGCAGCGCATTGCGCGCACCGGGATTCGAGAGCGTAAGGACCAGCGTGGATTCGCTGCTGGCGGGGCGCGAAGCGAGCAGGGCGGCGCTCATGATTGGGTCTCCGTTTGAATGTCGGCGGCGTCTTGCTGGGTGAGCGAGAGGCCGAGTTGCGCGCGTCTTGCGAGCCACGGCGACGGCCGATAGCGCGGTTCGCCGAGCACGCTGTGCATGTTGCGCAGGATCGAGAGAATGGTGGCGGCGCCGAGCGCATCACCGAGCGCGAGCGGTCCGCGCGGATAACCGAGACCGAGCATCACGGCAAGGTCGATGTCCTGCGGCGTCGCGATCTGCTTTTGCGCAATATCGCAGCCGATATTGACGATTGTCGCGACCACCCGCTGCGCGACGAAGCCGGTCGAATCGCGGATAACGGTCACGGGGATGCCGTCGGCCGCGAACAGCGCATGCGCGCTGTCGCGCGCGGCGCGTGTCGTGGCCGGCGTGGTCATCAGCGTGCGGCGTTGCGCGCCGACGAGCGGGAAGAGTGCGTCGACGGCGACGACGCGGCTCGCGTCGAGCGCTTCGTCGACCGCGGCGGTGGTCGCGTCGTGGCCGAATGGCGTGACGACGATCAGCGAACCGGCGGCGGGCGTCGCGCCGTCGTCGAGCTTCACGCCCGCTTTGCCGACCAGCTGCACGACGGCCTCATACGCGTCGCGATAGCGCCGGCTGACCCACACGCTTTGCGGCAGCGTGGCCGGCGCGGGTGCTTCGGCGGGAACCTGTTGTTTGCCGCCCACGTAGCGATAAAAACCTTCGCCGCTCTTGCGGCCGAGCAGTCCGCCCGACAGCCGCGTGCCCGTAATCGGCGACGGCGTGTAACGCGGTTCTTCGTAGAACTGGTGATAGATCGACTCCATCACCGGATGGGACACGTCGAGCGCGGTCAAGTCCAGCAGTTCGAATGGGCCGAGGCGAAAGCCGGCCTGCTCGCGCATGATGCGGTCGATGTCCGCAAAGCTCGCGATACCTTCGCTCGCCACGCGCAAGCCCTCGGTATTCATGCCGCGGCCCGCGTGATTGACGATGAAGCCGGGCATGTCCTTCGCGCGCACCGGCGTGTGGCCCATACGGCGCGCGAGATCCATCAGCGCGTTGCCGGCCTCGGGGTCGCTGCGCAGGCCGTCGATCACTTCGACGACCTTCATGAGCGGCACCGGATTGAAGAAGTGATAGCCGACCACGCGTGACGGATCGGTGCAGCCCGCGGCAATCGCGGTGATCGACAGCGACGACGTATTCGACGCGAGGATGCAGCGGCCGCTGACCACGGTTTCGAGCTCGCGAAACAGCGCCTGCTTCACCTCGAGCTTTTCGACGATCGCCTCGACGATCAGATCGCAGCCGACCAGTTCGCTCACCGCCTGCGCGCCGCTGACGTTGGCGAGCGCGGCGAGCGAGCGCGACTGCTCGAGCTTGCCTTTGGCCGTCAATTTGGCGAAAGTCTCCGCGAGATAGTCGCGCGCGGCGCCGACGGCGGCCGCGTTGGTGTCGTAGAGCCGCACACGTAGGCCAGCGAGCGCCGCGATCTGCGCGATCCCGCGGCCCATCGCGCCAGTGCCGACGATGCCGATGGTCTCG
This sequence comes from Paraburkholderia sp. BR13439, assembly GCF_040948805.1. Taxonomy (NCBI): domain Bacteria; kingdom Pseudomonadati; phylum Pseudomonadota; class Betaproteobacteria; order Burkholderiales; family Burkholderiaceae; genus Paraburkholderia; species Paraburkholderia sp. BR13439. Next base: position 423,102 of record NZ_JBFPKN010000006.1, read on the forward strand.
ATGCTGAAATTGCGAGAGTTCATTGAGATGCCCGACTCCATGGTTATTTTAGAATAGCACGATCGTGCAGTTTCCTGGATGATTCGATGGAAAGCCGCTGCTTCGACCTCGACGCGCGGTCTCACACACCATGACACAAGGAGACGCCCGATGATCAAGCTGTGCGGTTTTGCACTTTCCAACTACTACAACAAGGTCAAGTTCGTGCTGCTCGAGCATGGCATCGAGTTCGAGGAGCACCTCGTGAAGCCGAGCCAGGACGAAGCGCTGCTCGAGCATTCGCCGCTCGGCAAGGTGCCATATCTGCAGACCGAGCACGGCGATCTGTGCGAGTCGCAGTGCATCGTCGAATATCTGGCCGCGCGGTTTCCCGACAAGCCGATCTTCTCCGCCGATCCGTGGCAGGCCGCCAAGGAGCGCGAAATGATCTTCTTCGTCGATGTGCATCTCGAGTTGACGGTGCGCAATCTGTACAAGGAAGCGTTTTTCGGCGGCACGGTCAGCGACGCGACGAAAGGGCGCGTCGAGAAGCTGCTCACGCATCACATCGCCGGCTTCAAGCGGATCGCAAAGTTCGCACCGTATCTGTGCGGCGAGCAATTCAGCGTCGCGGATACCGCCGGTTACGTGAGCCTGCCGCTCGTCGGTATGGCGACACAGACCATTTACGGCCGCGATTTTCTGCTCGAAGCGGGGATCGACTGGAAGAGCTACGTGAAGACGATCAACGCGCGGCCGGCTGCGCAGCGCGTGACCGAAGATCGCAAGGCCGCGGTCGCGGCGTCGCGTGAGTCCTGAAGGATTGAACGCGGCACCGTGAAGCGCGCAGGGGTGCGAAGCGCACCCCCATGCCGCAAAGCGCGATGGCAAGGAACGTGGGTTCGTTCGTGACATCGCGCGAAGCGCCCTAGAGCCGCGTGAGCCGTTCGAGCGCGGTAGCGAGCGTGCCTTCCTGCTTGGCGAAGCAGAAGCGCACGACGCCCGACTCGTGAGCCTCGTGATAGAACGCCGAGACCGGAATCGCCGCGACGCCGATCTCGCCGGTCAGCCATTGCGCGAATTCGGCTTCAGGCAGGTCGCTGATCGCAGAATAGTCGACGCACTGAAAGTACGTGCCCGTGCACGGCAGCAACCGGAAGCGCGAATTCGCGAGGCCCGCGCGGAAGAAGTCGCGCTTGCGCTGATAGAACGCCGGTAGCTCCACATACGGCGCCGGGTCCAACATGTAATCCGCGAGACCGATCTGCATCGGCGTGTTGACGGTGAACACGTTGAACTGGTGCACCTTGCGGAACTCGGCGGTCAGCGCGGCGGGCGCGGCCACATAGCCGACTTTCCAGCCGGTCACGTGGTAGGTCTTGCCGAAGCTCGACACGACGAAGCTGCGCTGCGCGAGTTCCGGGTAACGCGCGACGCTTTCATGCGGCGCGCCGTCGTAGACCATGTGCTCGTACACCTCGTCGGACAGGATCAGCACGTTGGTGCCGCGCACGATCTCCTCGAGCTTGCGCATATCCTGTTCGCGCCATACCGTGCCGGTCGGATTGTGCGGCGTGTTGATCATGATCAGCCGTGTCTTCGGCGTGATCGCGGCGGCGAGCTTGTCGAACGGGATTGCGTAGTCGGGTGCGTCGAGCGTGACGAAGACCGGCTTGCCGCCCGCCAGTTCGATCGACGGCAGATAGCTGTCGTAGGTCGGTTCGATCACGATCACTTCATCGCCCGCATGGACCGCGCAAAGAATCGCGGTCAGCAACGCCTGCGTGGCGCCCGCGGTCACGGTAATTTCGCTGTTCGCGTCGTAGCGGCGGCCGTACAGATTCGCGATCTTGTCCGAAATCGCCTGACGCAGCGGCAGCACGCCGGCCATCGGCGGATATTGGTTGTGGCCCTCGCGCATCGCGTTCGCGACCGCGTCGACGATGCGCGGATCGCAGGCGAAGTCGGGAAAGCCCTGACCCAGGTTGACCGCGCCTTTTTCCGCGGCGAGCGCGCTCATCACGGTGAAAATCGTCGTGCCGACGTTCGGCAGGCGAGACGGAAACGTGGGGCTCGTGGGCGTGTCGTGCGGTGCGTTCATGGCGTCGTGGGTAGCGGGGCGATAGGGTGGGCCTGGTTTGTCCGGATTCTCGAACTATGTTGCGATGGGCGAAGCCTGATTGTAGGGAATCGCGACACGCTGTGCGCGCCGCGGGCGTTACCTACGGGCGGCCGGCTTCACGCGCTGACGGCCTCGCCCCCAGCATTCTGCACGATGCCGATTTCCGCGGCGAACGGTGCCGGCGGGGCGATCCTGAAGCCGAAATCGCGCGCGGTGCGTTTCGCGAGCTTCAACACCGCACGGTCTTTCGACACGAGCCAGTCGGCCCGTGCCGCATGCGCGAGCTCGAGAAACTTCTGGTCGTCGCGATCCTTGCATTGGGGTAGTGGCCGGGCGTGATCGGTGGGCTCGGTCGGCTCGGGTGGCGCAGGCGGCTCGAACAGTTGGGCCAGCCGCGCGACCACCGCGAGCGCAGCCGCTTTGTCGACGTTGCGATGCGCGAACTGTGGATAGTCGAGCACGTAGGCGAGCTCGGCGAGGCAACGCGCGTCGATTAGCGCGGTAAGCGCGCCGCTTTCGAGCGCGGCGGCGATCGGCCGCGTGTGCGGGTCGTCGAATACGAGAATATCGATCCACACGTTAGAATCGAGTACGACGCGCAACGCGCCGCTTGAGGCGAGGGAACGGGGCATTCGTTACAATCGGGCTTTCGTCTTTGACCGCCAGGCACGGCGTGCCTGCAAGCCTCTATGATAATCGTTCTGTCGCCGGCGAAATCGCTCGACTACGACACCCCGCCGCACGTCAAAAAGCACACGATCCCCGATTTCGTCGATGACGCCGCTGAACTGATCAGCGGCCTGCGCCGTTTGTCGCCGCAACAGATCGCTTCGCTGATGAGCATTTCCGAACAGCTCGCGCATTTGAACTTCCAGCGTTACGCGGACTGGTCGCCGCAATTCGGCACGCACAACGCCAAGCAGGCGGTGCTCGCTTTCAACGGCGACGTGTACGAAGGTTTCGATGCGAAGTCGTTGTCGTCGGCCGATCTCGACTATGCGCAAAATCATGTGCGTGTGCTGTCGGGCCTCTATGGCCTGCTGCGTCCGCTCGATCTGCTGCAGCCGTACCGGCTCGAAATGGGCACGCGCTTCGTCAATCCGCGCGGCAAGGATCTGTACGCGTTCTGGGGCGAGCGGATCACGCACGCGTTGAACGCGCAGTTGAAGAAGAATGCGGACACCTCGCGCGTGCTGGTCAATTGCGCGTCGGGCGAATACTTCAAATCGGTCAAGCCGAAGCTGCTCGACGCGCCGGTGGTCACGCCGGTGTTCGAAGACTGGAAGGGCGGCCGCTACAAAATCATCAGCTTCCATGCAAAACGCGCGCGGGGCTTGATGGCCCGCTTCGCGGTGGAAAACCGCCTCGATCGTCCCGAGCAACTGAAGGACTTCGACGCCGAAGGCTACGCGTTCAGCGCTGAAGCTTCGAACGACTCCACTTTCGTATTTCGCCGCCGCGTTGCGGAATGAGCAGGCCGCTGCGCTACAAAAGCAGCGTGCAATCAGGCAGGGAAGACTCTGATGACCTTATCGATTACGAGCAATTTCGACGCAGGCGCAATCGATGTGCTGTCCTGCGAGGACGCCGGCAATATTCGCCTGCGCGTGCGGCCCGACAGCCATGCCGAGTTCGCGCAGTGGTTCTATTTCCGCCTGTCGGGCGCGGCGGGCGAGCGCTGCGTGATGAGCTTCGAGAACGCCGCCGCGTGCGCGTTCGCGGAGGGCTGGCGCGACTATCGGGCAGTCGCGAGCTATGACCGCGTGAACTGGTTTCGCGTGCCGACCTCGTACGACGGCCGCGTTCTGACGATCGACCATACGCCCGATTTCGACAGCATCTATTACGCGTACTTCGAACCGTACAGCGAGGAGCGACATGCCGAGTTTCTCGGCGCCGTTCAGCAGATGCCGCACGCGTCGCTGACCGAGCTCGGCAAGACGGTCGAAGGGCGGCCGATTTCGCTGCTCACGCTCGGCACGCCGCCCGCGGACGATGCCGCCAATGCCGCGCCCAAAAAGAACATCTGGCTGATCGCTCGCCAGCATCCGGGCGAGACGATGGCCGAATGGTTCATCGAGGGGTTGGTGAAGCGCCTCGTGGGCTGGGGAGACTGGGCGGGCGACCCGGTCGCGCGCAAGCTGTACGATCACGCGGTGTTTCACATCGTGCCGAACATGAATCCGGACGGCAGCGTGCGCGGCAATCTGCGCACCAACGCGGCCGGCGCGAACCTGAATCGCGAATGGATGGAGCCGGACGCCGCGCGCAGTCCCGAGGTGCTGGTGGTGCGCGACGCGATCCACGCGACAGGCTGCGACCTGTTCTTCGATATTCACGGCGACGAGGCTTTGCCGTATGTGTTCGTCGCGGGCTCCGAAATGCTGCCGGGCTTCACCGAGCGGCAGGGGCGCGAGCAGAAAGCGTTCATCGACGCGTTCAAGCACGCGAGTCCGGATTTTCAGGACAAGTATGGCTATGCGGCGAGCAAGTATCGCGAGGATGCGTTGAAGCTTGCGTCGAAGTACATCGGCAATGAATTCGGCTGTCTGTCGTTGACGTTGGAAATGCCGTTCAAGGACAATGCGAATCTGCCCGACGAACGCGTGGGCTGGAACGGTGAGCGCAGCGCGTCGCTTGGCGCCGCAATGTTGCAGGCGATTCTGCGTCACGTGGAGACGTTCGCCTGAATAAGCGGACGGCTGGACACAAAAAAAGAGGCACGCACGGAAAAAGTGCGTGCCTCTTTTTTATTGGGGCGACTGATCGGACGCTGGCGCGGCTCGATCAGCGCCAGATGCGATTAGCTCTTCTTCTTCGAGCTCTTGTTTGCCGATTTGCTCGACGTCGCGCGCGACGATTGGCCCGAGCCTGACTTCGACGACTTCTTCGGCGTCTTGCCGCCGACCGCGTGCTTGCCTTTGCCGCTTTTGTGCTTGCCCGATCCCTCGCTGCGCGCGCGGTTCGGCGGTACCGGGTCGTTCCAGCTGAACGCGAGCATTTGCGATCCCACGTAGCCGCAGCGGAATTTCAGATCGGCGGGCTCGCCCGAGTTGTTCTGGCGCACACCGACGCCTTCGACAGTGACGATGCTGTCCACCTTGACGCGCTGCTTGCCTTCGTCGAACGAGTCGTTCCACGGCGTGACGGACGAGTGCGCGCTGTCGAACGAACTGGACGGAAATTCGACGTGGTCGAACGCGGTCGACGTGCTCGCGACGAAGTCGCCATGCGCGGCGCAGTCCGCGACGAGCGGATCCGCGTGCATTTCGGTGATAAATCTTTTGACGAGGTCGTTGTGCTGTTCGAGCTGATCAGCGAATGCGGGAGCCGCGCAGATGAGCGAGAGACTCGCTGCGCAGGCTGCCAACCGGCCGATCGCCCGCAGCAACCGGCTCGGTACATTGGTGCGATCCATCTAGTTCTTTAGACGCAAATGGGAGATGAGGCAAATAAGATGCCCCGCGCAAGGGTTGAGTTCAATGTTGCTGCAAATATTCTGTCTTGTCCTGATGGGCGTGCCCGGAAAGTCTCCGGCGACGAGGCGCTGATTATCACCGATCCGCCGCACGCGACGCCAAAGCGCGCATTCTCAGGTGCGCGGGCCGCCCAGGCGATAGCGCCTCACGTCGTAGGTGGTAACCCACGCCGGACGATAGACCGCGATCAGCGCGGTCGCCATGCCGGTGAACCATGCTTCGCCAGTGGCGAGCAGCAGCACGCTGAGCGCGTAGCCGACCGGCACCACGGTCATCGAGCCGCCGGACACCGCGATATGGAGGCAGAGTGCAGCCGCGGCGGTGAAGGACACGGCGATGGCGGGCGAAACGAAGCCCTGGCCGAAGATGAACATGAAAAGGTTGCGCGGCAGCCACGCGGTGCAGATGCGCTGGAGCAAGGTCGACACGGCGACGGGCAGGGCGCCGTACACGAGGAACGTCAGCGCAATGCCTTGCCACGGCGCATCGAAGACAACGGCGGCGACGCCCGTGACCAACGCCATCGCGATCAGGGCGAGTCCCCAGTCGAATAGCGTGACGACGAGCGTGGCGCCGAGCAGATGCATCACGGTGCCGTCGTCGAGCCAGGCGTTGCTCGCCCACAGCACCGACACCGCGACGATTATCGCGAGCCAGACATGCTGGAGCGTGCCGTCCTGAAGTCTTTTGAAAGGATTTTTCCACAGCGCGAGCGCGATCACCATTGCGGTGGCAATCCAGCCACCGACAGCGACCCAGAACGGAAGCGGTGTGTAGAGGAAACCCATGAGTCTCATATTACTCGTTGGACGACAAAAGGTGTGAGCGGATTCCATGCCAGCCCACCCTCGACGCTGCGCGCATGTCGCTGCGGACATGCGGCTGTTCTAACCGTACGCGCGGCGCGACCGGCGTCATGCGGAGTCCGGCCTGACCGACTTCCGCGCGGGCCTGCCGTGTTGGGTTTCACCGTACGAAGTGGCGGGCTCCGCGGCCATCGGCAGCGCGCTGCTGGTGTCGCTGCCGGGCAACGGATACTGGAAGCGCGCGCGTTGGCGTTGCCGGAGCGGAACCGGGCCAGGCTGCCCGCGTATGACCGGCTGCGCGCCGTGCTCGCCGTTGTTGCGCAGCACTTGCAAATGATTCGTGAGCCAGCCGTTGTAAAGCGCGACCGCGGCGGCGCGATTGGGTGCGCCGAGTTGCTGGAATATGCTCGTCAGGTGGATCTTGACCGTGCCTTCGCTAATGCCGAGCGTGCGGGCGATCATCTTGTTGGTGCTGCCCATGTGCACGCAGCGCATGATCTGCTCTTGCCGCGGCGACAGCCCGCTCGAGAGTTTGTTGCGGCGGGGCGGCGGACTTTCTTCATCGAACGTGCGGATCGTGGTGTCGGTCGGCAGCGGCGGATCGATCGCCAGCGCGCCGGGCGGCACGTAGTGACCGCCGAGCAGCACCATTTCCAATGCGCGCACGATCAGGCAGGGATCGGTGTCGCGTGGAACGACGCCGAGCACACCCTCGTCCATCAGCGCACGCACGAGCGCGGGCAAGGTCCCGTCGGTGAGCACGCTGATGCGCAGGTCGGGAAAGTGGCTGAGCAGTGCGCGAACTTGTGCAACCGACATCCAGTCCTCCCAGTCGATCACGACGAGATCCGGCCGATAACGCTTGAAAGGACGTTCGAGCAGACGCCATTCGTCGGCCTCGGTGAAGCGCGCCAGCCGGTCGATCTGCCGCAGCAAGGCTTTGAGTCCATCACGTCGTTCTGCATTTGAATTGAGAATCGCGAAGCGCATGCATGTCTCCAGATGTATCGGGCGAAATGGCGCGACGCATCTGTGGGATTCGTAGAGCTGACCCGATCACGGCGATGCGTCACCGTGCCTATGATGACAAATTCCCTCCGTTTTGACGGCTGTCCAAAAGGCATAAGAAAAGCAGACATTCAACGAAAAAAGCCCCGTATAGACGGGGCTTTTTCGCGATAAGGTGTGGATGCGGACGCGGGATTAGTGGAAATGTGGTTGCGCGGGCTCGGCGTCCTCGGGCATTTCCGCGTGGACGATTTCGCCGAGCGGGTCCGCATAAAGCGGCACGCCGCAGTCGTCGCAATATTCCGGCTCGAAGCGGCCCGCGTGGCGGCGTACATCCGTGATGCCGGTTTCCTTCAGCAGCGCGACAATTTCCTCCAGCGGCTCGTCCGAGCCGGTGACTTCTTCCGGCTCCTCGTCGATGCCTGGCTCGCCATTTTCGCGGCCGTAGAGCGGCCACACGACACCGTAGATCACATCGTTGCTGCCCTTGCGCGTGAAGCCGACGCGGTACTCGTCGATGCGCCGTTCACCGAAGCCGGCGACCACCGCGCGCAGATCCTGCGGCGCCGCGCCAATGGTGTCGAAAAGATAACGCACGGCGGTCCGCACAGTGTGCGGACGCACGCTTTCGTCGGCGTCGCGGCAGGCCGAGTAGTAAGCATCCGGCAGCAGACATTCGAATTCACAGCCCGGCAGCACGACCGATAGGTTCGCGCCGCCTTGCGTGGCCCATTGCTCGAGACATTGGCCGCGCTCGATCCGCGTGCCGTGCTCTTCTTCCTGCCACCGAAACGTCGCTTCGCCGACGGGCGCGGCGACTACGGCAAGCAGAAAGCGCGGGTCCGCCAGAATCGGTGAGGTCTCCGGCAGTTCGCCGAAATTGAGCTTCGCGTTGCCGCCGCTGACCGCGGCTTGCGCAAGTTGCTGGGCGATGCGCCAGGTTTCGACGTGATGGCGCGGCAACTGGTCGATGCTGTACAGGAACGGAGCCATTGCCACTCGCGTGTTCGCGGCGAGCACGTGCGCTTGCAGGTGTGCGCGCAGGGCATCGGCGGCGTCGGACTTGAGCGGGCCGGACGGGATCACGTAGCGGGTCCAGGCGAGCACGGGAGCTGCGATCAGCAGCGCTTCGTAAGACACGCCTTCGTGTTCGATGACGAACGATTCGCTATGCGTTTCCGCCATGTCGGCCAGCGCGCCGTAGGCATCCGGATGGTTTTGCTGCAGATGGTCGAGCGCGGCGTCCAGCGTAGTCTGGTTGGCGTTGCGCACGACTTTGGCCAGCAGCGCGTCGAGCTTCGCTTCCCAGAAGCGATCTTCGGTACGGCTGCCCGACGCGAAAAGCGCGAGCGAGAGACCGACGAGCTTGTCGGCGTCGGGAGGGAGACGTTTGGCGATTCGCGAGCGCATAAATCCAGAAAAATTGGGGGCACGGAACCTTATATTCTAGTCTTTTCCAGGCAGCTATATGGCTTGGTCGGCAATCTTCGGGCAGATTCGAACTCTTTCATCTAAAAAAATGCGTTCGCCGCTGGCACGTCGCACGCGACTCGTAACGCCCTGGCCGGATGGGATACGACACCCCGGACGCCCGACTCGCTTCTATACTTACGGCGTTTAGCGGGCGCCTGACGGGCGTGTGTCATTTCATCGCCACGTCTGGCGCAACAGGAGATCCATCGTGAAATCGGACCAATTAATCGAGCGACTAGCCGCCGTATTCGCGTTGATTGTGCTCGTGGGTGGGTCGCTGCTAGTGCTGGCGCCATTTACGACCGCGCTGCTGTGGGGCGCGATCCTTAGCTACAGCTCCTGGGGACTCTACCGGCGACTCACTGGCGTGGTTGGTGGCCGGCGCAAGCTGGCCGCGGCCTTGATCGTGCTGATCATTCTAGTCGTGGTGCTCGGGCCGTTCGTCTATGCGGGTTTCGCGTTCGGTACGCATGTTCACGAGATCGTCGCGCTAGTGGAAAGACTGTTCGAGTCGGGGTTGCCCGATCTGCCGCCGTGGGTACAGCGGATTCCGCTGGTTGGTTCGAGCATCGAAGCTTTTTGGGAGCGCTTGACCAGCAGCAATTCTGAGCTGATTGCGCAGTTGCGCACACTCGCCGCGCCGGCTGGCAAGTGGATTCTGGCGGCGGCGCTGGCGGTGACGCATGGGCTGGGGCTGCTCGCGCTGAGCATCGTGCTTGCGTTCTTCTTTTATACCGGGGGCGAGGGGGCGGGTGCATGGCTGAACGCTGGCATGCGTCGAGTCGCCGGTGAGCGCGCCGAGTATCTGCTGGCGCTGGCGGGCAGCACCGTGAAGGGTGTGGTCTACGGGATTCTTGGTACGGCCTTGGTGCAGGGGGTTCTCGCGGGATTCGGTTTCTGGATGGCGGGCGTACCGGCGCCGGCGTTGCTCGGGCTCGTGACGTTTTTTCTGTCGGTGATACCGGGCGGTCCCGTCGTTGTCTGGTTGCCGGCAGCGATCTGGCTCTATCAGGGCGGGTCGACTGGATGGGCGATTTTTCTGGTTGTATGGGGTCTGCTTGTAGTCGGCATGGCGGACAACGTCATCAAGCCGATCCTGATTGGCAAGAACAGTGACATGCCCCTGATTCTGGTCATGCTTGGCATCCTTGGCGGCGCGTTTGCGTTTGGGTTTCTTGGTGTTTTCATCGGCCCAACGTTGTTGGCGGTCGCTCATACCGTGCTGCATGATTGGACGATCGGCGCATCCGGGGCGCAGACGGTGGCGCCAGAAGTCAAAACGGCAGCGATAGACGATCCGGGCCGAGTGGGAAAGGCCCCTTAAGGAAAACCCCAGGATATCACTTGCAAGTTCTGGCCGCGGCGATTAGAATTCCGCTCTTTCGTGCTCCGGACGCCGGGGCGCGGGGAAGCGGGAAGCCTTTGTTGGCGAGGGCTTCAGCGGCGTGGGCAGGTTAAGCAAGTGATAAAAACCTGTTGACGATCCGGTGAAAGTTCTCCATAATCTCGCTTCTCTGCTGCAGACGCAGCGACGCAAACGAAGCAGTGCCGGGTGGTAGTAGTTCAGGCGCTGCGGGTTGGGCGGATCGATCTTTAAAAACTAACAGCCGATAAGTGTGGGC